>JAKSBZ010000387.1 GCA_022360875.1 Cytophagales bacterium
GGGTTGCGGGTACTACGGAGTTTTTCACTGCGCCATATGGTACACCCCCCTGTATATTCTGGCCATTCAGCCTTCAACACCCTGAACCTGTTTGATTGGTCAAAGGCAAATGTCGCATCCCTGGGAACCATGACCAGATGGTTATCTTTTGCATACAGGGTGTAATTTATTTTGCTTTCATCGAGCGTGACTGATTCCAGAGCATTCTCCATAGTGGCATGTCTGTCATCTAATTGATGAGTGAGCAGGTCTAGCCGCTCCACAACGAGATCTGTGTTATTCTTTCGGGCTACGTAAAGGTTTTGGTTGTTCAGACCCAGGCCAATTATCGGGGCATCCACAAACCCACTCCCGGTCAGGTTATACTCGGCAACCATCTCTGGTTCTGATTGGTTAAACCAAGGCTGATAGTGACGAACGATATCCTGGAATTCACCATGGCTGTCAGCGATATGCTGGTGTGTCCAGATGCCATATTGATGATTAACCTTATCAAAACTGATGAAAAATGGTCTGCCAGCCGTTCGTGATATATTCGTTATGTCATAGTTCTTTTCCCCATTCAGGGGGAAGCGAGCGAGCAGCATATCACCATCGGTTGCAGAAGGATAAAGGGTGACTACTTCGCTTTGGGTCATAACCTGCGCTATTGGCATCACATTTTCTGGCAACAAGGTATCCATCTGATTTGGGTAGAGAGCCAGGAAACCATTTTCCCCAAATGTCTTATCTATAATTTGCGAACCGTCTTTATCAACATGAAAGCGGGTAACACGTACCAGGCCTGCCTTATCTGCGTCCGAATTAAAAGGATAGCGCTGTCTGCTAAGCTGCAGCACTGTGTTATCGCCTGCACCAGCAAATGTGAGCAGCTGATCATGGGGTAAATGGCAGCTGCCACTGTCACTGCACTGGAAATGTTCGCTACAGAACGTCTGGTAAGCAACTGTCCAATCTGCAGGATCAGAGGTATTCAAACGCTCTACATTACGGCTGCAGTTGTCTGCAGTTGTATTTCTAAAAGCAGCTGTGTCAATAAAACCTGTGGCGGTATTGTCATCATTTTCATTCGTCGTGTCTTGGCTGCAGACAGGGTGAGCTTCATCCCCAGATCGTTCTGAAGGATGCGAACGGCGA
>JAKSBZ010000389.1 GCA_022360875.1 Cytophagales bacterium
AAAAAAAGGATAAAAACCGAAACACTTCTTCGGTTTTTATCCTTCCTGCCACTAAATGTTGAATGGGAGTTATTTGCGGGTCAGCACTTCGTCGATTAACCCGTATTCTTTAGCCTGCTCCGCTTTCAGCCAGTAGTCGCGGTCGGCGTGTTTTTCAATTTCTTTCACTGTTTTTCCTGAGTGGTCTGCCAGGATCTGCAGGAGTTCCTGCTTCAGAATCAGGATTTGCTTGGCAGTGATCTCGATGTCGGAAGCCTGGCCTTCGGCGCCGCCCATCGGCTGGTGAATCATGATGCGCGAGTGAGGCAAAGCGGCCCGTTTTCCTTCGGCGCCTCCGGCCAGCAGCACGGCACCCATAGAAGCGGCCAGTCCTGTGCAGATGGTTGCCACGTCCGGACGTACGTACTGCATGGTGTCATAAATGCCCAAACCGGCGTATACCGATCCTCCCGGGCTGTTTACGTAAAGCAAAACGTCTTTTTCGGCATCGACCGACTCCAAAAACAGCAGCTGAGCTGTAATGATGTTGGCGATGTTGTCGTCTACTTGAGTTCCCAGAAAAATGATGCGGTCCATCATCAGGCGGGAGAATACGTCGATCTCTCTGAAGTTGGTGGGCCTTTCCTCGATTACTGACCGAGTCATGTTTTCGACCTGCTTGAAGTAACTATCGACGCGCGCACCGGCGATTCTTTGATCGCCGACGGCAAATTTTCTGAACTCTTCTTTGTTAATCATTGAATATCGTGTTTAAGACAAATGTAAAAAAAAAGTCCTTTATGCAAAGGACTTTTAATATTTTGAGTTGCAATTAGTTCATTAAGCTTGAACAATCTTTTTAAACTCTTCAACGCTGACTTTCTTGGTTTCCAGGTTGATTTTTTCTTTTACAATGTCAAAAACTTTGCCCATTCGAACCTGATGGTAAGTGTTCATGTAGTTTTGTCCGTTCTCACCTTTCAGGTAGTTTTCAACAAAATCCGCCATGTTGTCATCCAGCTGGTCGGTAGGCAGTCCGTACATCATAAGCTGGTTTCTCAGGGTTGTCTCAGCAGTTGCTTTGATTTCCTCAGCAGTAACATCGATGTTGTTTTCCGAAGCAATGCGGTCAGTGATTTGCATCCACTTCAGCTCTTCAGTGTATTTGTCCCAGTCAGCTGTTACTTTTTCTTCAGTCAGGTCTTTCTGCGAAGCCAGAAGCCATTTTTTGAAGAATTCTTCCGGAATTTCAATCTCAGTGTTGGCTACTAGCGCTTCGCGCAATTTGCCGTCTACCAAGTTTGAAATCTGGTTTTTGTAGTTGCCTTCCAGAATTTCTTTCAGTTTTGCGCGGAACTCCTCTTCGTTGGAAACGATGTCTTTTCCGACTACTTTGTCAAAGAACTCCTGGTTCAGCTCGGCTTCAACCTTGCCGTTGATGCTGATTACTTTCAGTGTTACTTCACCGTTCAGGTCTTTCACTTCCTCTTCCGGACGGTTCAGGAATTTCGCTACTTTTTCGTTTGAACGGTAAGCTTTGCGGATGTCGAAAGTCTTTTCTTCGTCTTTTTTCAATCCGATGAAAATCGACTTTCCGGTTTTAGTCGCAAGGTCTGCGATTTCCACCATTGCCTTTACTGGCTTTTCTTCTCCCTCGATTGTCAGGTCGCCGAAGATCATGTCTTCTTCGCCTGCTTCTTCCGGATTTGTTCTTTCGCCCAGCTGCGCTTTCAAGTCTTCGATTGAAGTGTTGATGTCCTCATCGCCTACTTCAACTTCGTAGCCTTCAATATTCTGGTCCAGGTTCAGCGTGAAGTCGCCAACCAATCCCAGTTCGTAAGAGAATTCGAAAGTGTTTCCTTCTTTCCAGTCGATGTTTTCAGCTGGCATCGGCAGAGGCTCTCCGATAATCTGCACCTCGTTTTCGCGGATGTAGTTGTTTACCGACTGCCCCAACAATTCATTGATTTCCTCTACCAAAAGAGACTGACCGTACATTCTTTTGATCATCCCCATAGGTACTTTACCTGGTCTGAAACCTTTGATATTGGCCTTCTTGCTATAGTCTTTCGCTCGTTTATCAACACCTGCCTGGTAATCTTCAGTTGTTACGGTCACTTTCAAGACAGCGCTGGTCGCTGTGCTTTTGTCTAATCTGATATCCAAAACAATAAAGGTTTAAATGGATTAATATAACCTAAAATTAAAAACCCTCGATTCCGCTCACAGGCCGAGGGCACGAAGAGCGGATAGAGGGAGTCGAACCCCCACGCCCGAAAGCGCTAGATTCTAGTCTAGTGCGCGAACCAATTCCGCTGCATCCGCCGAAATTTTTGCCGTGCAAATTTAGGCAAAAATAATTGTATAACAAGCCCTTTGCGAAAAAAACCGTGCGCCGCAAGCGGGCCAGGTGCGGCCTGGCATAACAGGCTCAGGGCTTCCTGAGGCCATTTTTTGATTTTATGCTTTTTTATAACCAAATTTGTCGTTTAAAGAGCGAAACAAAACAACTCTTATGCAAAACGTAGAGGCTTTTAAAGAACTCCTGAGTTCGCCTAAGAAGATTGTTGTCATTCCTCATTACAAACCCGATGCCGATGCTCTTGGCTCGTGTTTGGGATGGGCTGGCATCTTGAAGAAGAAGGGACACCATGTGCAGGTAATTTCTCCGACTGATTATCCGATTTTTTTGAAGTGGATGAAAGGGGAAGATGAGGTGCTTGTGTTCCAGGAGGAGAGGCGTCTTCAGATTGAACGTCAGGTGCAGGAGGCGGATTTGCTGTTCTGTGTGGATTTCTCGGGCTTGGGACGCATCGGCGAGCTGGGCAAAATGGTAGAGGCTTCCGAAGCCGTGAAAGTTATTATTGACCACCACCTGGAGCCGGAAGGTTTTGCGGATTATCTGTTTTGGAGCACTCAGGCGGCCGCAACGGCGGAGCTGGTGTATGAACTGACCGTCCAAATGGGAGACCGCGGGCTGATTGACAAAGACATCGCCGAGTGCCTGTATGCCGGCATAAACACCGATACGGGCTCGTTTAAGCATTCCAACACAACCAAGAATGTTCATCTGGTTGTGGCCGAACTGATCGACCTTGGAGCCGACACGTCTAAAGTGGGCAATCTTATCTACGACACGAACTCATTGAGCAGGCTGAAGCTGATGGGCTATGCGCTGAGCAAAAAACTGGTTGTGCTGAAGCGCTACAAAACCGCTTACCTCTCGCTTAGCAAGGAGGAGCTGCTTTCATTCCATACGCAAACGGGCGACACCGAGGGGCTGGTGAATTATGCGCTTTCGCTAAAGGGCGTTGTCTTTGCGGCTCTGATCACCGAGCGGGAAGACGGAGTAAAGCTCTCGCTGCGCTCCAAGGGCAGCTTTAGTGCCAATGAAGTTGCAAGGGACCATTTCAGCGGCGGCGGTCACCGAAACGCAGCAGGCGGCAGGTCCGAGCTTGATCTGAAGGCCACGGTAGAAAAATTCGAGTCTGTTCTTCCGCTCTATTTAAAACAATTGAATAACGTAAACTAAATTTCTGTTAAAGGAAGCACCATCATGCAAATGAAAAACATTTTTTCGGCGCTTTGCCTAGGAGCAATCGCCCTGACCTCGTGCGGACCGAAGTTTGAGAAGAATGAATACGGATTGGATGTTCATTACTTCAAGAAAGCCAAAGACCGGGAGATTGTCAACGGCAATATTTTGTTGGGGACAGCAGTATTAAAGAACATTGCTAAGGATTCGGTAATTCAGGAGTTCGGGACAAAAGATTATACGCCTCCGTTTTCGATGCCTGTGGATACCGCGCAGCTTAAAAATATTAAAGATCCTATAGCTCAGTCAGTGGCTCAGCTGCGCAAAGGAGACAGCGTGGAATTCCGGATTGTAGCGGACAGCTTGTTCAAAGGGCAGCCTATTCCTCCTCAGACTGGCTTGAAGCCAGGGGATATGCTTTCATTCTCTATCGGCATCGACAAAGTGCTGACACCTGAAGAGATGAAGGAATATGCTGAAGAGCTTAGACCGAAGCTTATGGAAGCGCAGCGCAAGCACTATGAGAAGCTTCAGGAAGAAAGAATGCGTGAAGAAGAAAAAAGAAAAGCTGAGCAGCTGGCAGTTGACGACCAGAAAATCGTTGAGTACATTTCTTCAAATAATCTGAAGGCTGAAAAAACAGAGTCGGGCTTGCGCTACATCATTGCCGAGTCTAAAGACGGCAAGAAGATTGAGCCGGGCGATGTGGTGCACGTTCATTACGCTGGCAAGAACATGAAAGACGAGTTGTTCGACACTAGCATTAAGTCTATAGCTGAAAAAAATGACAAAGTGCAGGAAGGTCGCGATTACAAGCCTCTGAAATTGACTGTTGGAGCTGGACAAGTAATTGCCGGATGGGACGAAGGTTTGGCATTGTTGAAAGAGGGAGACAAGGCGACTTTTATCATTCCATCTACATTGGCTTACGGAAACCGCAATATGGGACCGGGTATTGGACCGAACGAAGTGTTGGTGTTTGATGTGGAAATCGTGAAAGTTGACAAAGCGAAGAGAAAAGAAGAGTCAAAATAACAGCGGGACATTTCTTCCCGGAAATCCGGTACTTTGCAGGTGCCGGATTTTTTTTTCGCATACGAAATCGTATTTTTGGTTCGTTTACAGAAAAGCAGAATAACCATTATGGCATTTAGTTCCCGATATATATGAGAAAAACAAAAAGAAGTCTTTTCCTTTTAAGCCTGATTTCCTTGGTTTGGGCTTGTAATACAAACACCACCAGTGAGTACGAAGATACTTTGAACAGCAACGACGAGGCTATTAAAGAATATTTTTCCGCACAAAGCATAGAGAATGCTGAGCCGATTACATTGGGGCTGTACAAAAGGGTGGTTTATGCTGCCCCGACCGAAGGGTTGTCCACCGAAGAGAAAGAAAAGCTGAAAGTGAATTTAAATGATCGGATTGCGGTTTATTATACTATTAAAGATCTTAACGGGCGAATTATCGGTTCTCACAATGCTTCTGACGGCTCACCGGTAGTTCTGCGCAGCAACACTTCCCCGGGTTCTGTTGTGCCTGCTTGTATTGACAATGCATTTTCCGGCCAGAATATTGGCGACAGCGTAGTGGTTTACAGCGCTGCGGCGTACGCCTATAACACCATAGAGTGGGAGAACAACATCATCAGCAACATGCCGGTAATAACTGAGGTGAAAATCGTCAGCAAAGTGGACGACAGCGAGCTGCTGAAGCTGGAAGACACCGCAATCAAACAGTACATTCAGACAAAAGGCTGGACCGATGTGGAAAACCTGATGGGCGGTGTCCGCAAGATTACGCTGAAGGAAGGCACAGGAGAAATTCCTAAGAAAGGGGAGACTGTGGCTTTTGAATACCGAGGTACTTTGCTTGGCGGCGCAGAGTTTGACTCTTCGCTGGATGACAAGGGAACCGAAAGCAAGGAGGATGATGTTCAGAAGCCTATTGTTTTTAAATTAGGCTCGGGAGTTATTCAGGGATGGAATATCGCCATTGAAACCATGCATGTTGGAGAAGAAGCCGTAATTATTATTCCTTCGTCCAAGGCTTACGGCGCTTCGGGAAATAGAATTGGGGCAACTTTTCTGCCTGCCGGTCTCCGCGATTATTTAATGAATAAGGGAGAGTTGAATACGCTTCCTGCTGATGCGGTGCTGGTTTTTGAACTGAAATTCAAGGCATCAAGAGAAGATGCGCTTTTGCTTCAGTAAGCTGTGCAAGAAATTGAATTGATAAAGGATTCCCGCAAAGCAGGAATCCTTTTTTAAATTCCTGGGAAAACAAAATCAGTGCTTTTCATGGCAGTTTCGGGCTGTTTATGAGTGAAGCATAACAAGGACGAAGTCCTTGATTGTTATTGAAAATCCTCTAATAGAAAATAATATGCTTTTTCAAAGCAATATAGTGGTGACTTGTCTGCCTCATTTGAGCGAGACACTGACCAAAGAGATTAAAGAACTGTGTCTGCCTGTTGTGGCGTCCGATTCTATGAGTGTGACTGTGAAGGGCGGATTGGCGGAAGCCATGTTGCTGAACTTGCATCTGCGCACGGCCAACAAAGTACTTTTGCTTATTGACGAATTTTCTGCATACGATGCTAACCGCTTGTACCGGAAGATCAAACAGATTCCGTGGGAAGAATATTTTGGCCTGGACAAGCATTTCAGCGTGGCTTCGTACACTAAGAACGACACGATACGCGACACGCGTTTTGCCAACCTAAAGGCCAAGGATGCTGTTGCCGACCGGTTTATGGAGAAGCTGGGGCAGCGCCCGGATTCCGGAAAAGAGACCGATGAAGTGTGCTTGTTTTTTCATTGGCAGGACACCAAAGTCAAACTTTATTACGACACCTCGGGCGATACGCTTTCCAAGCACGGTTACCGTGCCATGCCTTTTGCCGCGCCTATGCTGGAGGCGCTAGCTTCCGCCGCTATTCTGAACACATGCTGGGACCGGAAGAGTCCGTTTGTGAATCCGATGTGCGGTTCCGGCACACTGGCTATTGAAGCGGCGCTTCTGGCTATGAACAAAGCTCCCGGACTGCTTCGCAAGAACTTCTCGTTTATGCATCTTAAGTGTTTTGATGCGGATCTTTGGAATCAGTTTCGCCGCAAAGCGGCTTCGGAAGTAGTGCGCCAGCCGGAGAACGTGCGGATAATTGCTACAGACCACTCGCCGGAGGCGATGGCAGCTGCCCGTCAGAACGCCAAGAGTGCCGGTGTGGATCACTTGATTGAGTTTAAGCGGTGCGATTTCGAAGACACTTTTGTGCCGCGCATGACCGGCGTGGTTGTGCTGAACCCGGAATACGGAGCAAGGCTGGGAGAAGAAAAGGAGCTGGAGGAAACATACAGAAATATCGGTGATTTCTTTAAACTGGACTGCGAAGGCTACACGGGCTATATTTTTACCGGTAACATGAGGCTGGCAAAAAAGGTGGGACTGCGCACCAGCAAGCGTCTGACATTCTACAATGCACGCATTGAGTGCCGTTTGCTTGAATACGAACTGTATTCGGGGTCAAGAAAATAACAAGAAAGTGAGATAAAGGAGACTGTGAGTTCGGGTTGCGTTGTTCATGGTCTCTTTTTTTTAACCATTCTTTATGGCAGCACCCAAATTTATTTCTCCGAGTGTTAAAGGCGGGAAGACAGTTTCCGTTTTTTGCCGGAATACATTTAGGATGTTTGCTTGATGCTTTTCTTCAAGATGAAGTAAATGATGAAGCTGTTGACTGACAGCAAAAGACACAGCGGACTGAACAGCAGGGTGTCCCAGTGGGCGAATAAAGTGCCTGTGGTTGTTTTGAAAAATCCGGAAAAATGAAAATCGCCAATAGCCCGCAGCAAAAAGCCCAGGCTGAAAATCAGAAAAAGATTTTTTCGGTTGAAAAACAATGTGCGTTTGCGTTTTTCATTTTTAGAAAAAAAGAGAAAGCTGAGACCGATGCTTAAGAATATAAGTCCTGCGATAAATGTAACAAACGGAGTGGGAGCCAGCTGTTTGTCTCCCAGGGAGTTTGTCGGCAGTGCGGCGCTTATTGCCCATTTGCCGCCGCCGGCCCAGTAAAAATGTAGCAGCCCGATTAGGCACATGGAGATTCCGTTGAACAAACGGGCGAAGGCGTAGAAAAAAAATTGCTTCATGAGGTATGATTGTACAGTGGATGTGTTTTTGCAAAAAGTCTAAATTTTATATCGATATTACAACAAAAACAGCTTTTAAATCCAATATTATTTCCAGGGTGCGTCTTAGGATCGGCTGATCTTAATCGAACACCTGCAGTACTTTAGCTCGGTAACTCTGTCCGACCGGAAGCTGCTGTCCGCCGACCTCCAGCATATTGCCGTCCATTATTTCGATATAATCTTTGGAAACGATGTAGGATTTATGGATGCGGATAAACTGCTCGGCAGGAAGCTCTTCTTCCAGTTTTTTCAGAGAAGCCAAAGCCATAATTTTGCGTTTGGCAGTATGGAAAGTGACATATTCGCGCTGGCCCTCAATATACACGAGTTCGTCGTAATTGACTTTAAACAGTTTGTGCTCAGCTTTTACTGAAAGGTAGTTTTGTTTGGCCTGCACTGTTGACTCAGCGGGTGTTTCTATTTCGGAGGTTCGCTCGCTGAACACCACTTTATGCTGGTGGCACGAAAGAACCTTGTTCATCAATTTCAAAAACCGGGGGAAAGTAATCGGTTTCAGCAAATAGCCGAACACTTCCAGGTCATAGGCTTTCAGCGCATATTCCGAGTAGGCAGTTGTAAAAACGACCAAAGGGCGCTCCATAAATTTTATTGCCTGATAGTTCAGTGTTTCAAGCAGTTCTATGCCGGTGAGGTTGGGCATTTGTATGTCGAGCAGAACTAAGTCCACTGGATTTTCCCGCAGGAACTGCATGGCTTCCAATCCGTTTTTGCACATAGCCGTCAATTCCAGCTGGGGCAGCTTCGAAACATAATCTGCGAGCAAGGTTCGGGCTAAGTGCTCGTCGTCAATTATTACTGTTTTTAATTTATTCGTTTCCATGGTTCAGTTCTAGTTCTAGCTTGACGAAAAACTCCTGGCCTTTTTTTCCGTATGTGAGTTTGTGCTTTTCGGGATAAGTGAGTACCAGCCGTTTTTTTACATTTTTGATTCCGATGCCGCCGACATTTGTCCGGCTCTGTTTATCGGCAATGCTGTTTATTACCAGAAAGAGCAGCCGCTTGTCCTTTTGTTCTATAACGATATGGACAAAGCCGTCTGTTGATTCATCAATTTGGCTGAATTTGTAGGCGTTTTCAATGAAAGGCTCAAACAGCATCGGGGCTATATGGATTTTGGGATTTTTTATTTTGAGCTGCAGCTCCAGGTGGTTTTCGTGCGGAGCTTTCAGGTTTTTAAAATCGATATAGTTTTTTATGTACTCGATTTCTTTTTGAAGTTCTACCTGGTCTTCCGAGCAGTCGTAGAGCAGATACCGCAGCATGTCCGAAAGCTTTGCCACCGTTTCCGGCGCTTGGTCCATTTTCATGTAGCTCATGGTGTAAATATCGTTGAGCGCGTTGAACAGGAAGTGCGGGTTGATCTGCGATTTCAGGAAACGGAGTTCTGCGTCTGTTTTCTCTATTCGCAGGAGGTCGGCTTTTTCTTTGCGCAGCTTGTTTACCCGGGAGAGCTTGATGCTCGAGCTTACAAAAAGTGTAATGAAAATATATATCGACTCGAAGGCGAAAGCGTAAATCGGCGTATAAACGAGTTCGGGGTTGGCTTTCAGGAATTCGGAGGGATGCCGGTAGCTCAGTATTTCGTGAATGGCCTCTTCGGTAACAAATTGCCAAATCCAGCGGTCGAAAATCAGGCTTAGGTATATAGTTACACCGTACAGCGCCAGCACAACGACTATGTACAGTATTTTTTTCTTTTTGACCAGCAGAAATTTCGGAATAAGCCATTTTGTGTTTACATATGAAAAGACAAGCAAAACCAGCAAAAGGAAAAGCGTTCGTGCCAGCGAATATTTCCACCCCAGCCACAGCATGCCGCTAAATATGAAGACCGATACGCCGAGCCACACAAACACCATCAGGTATTTTGAGATTCCTTTTTTTGCCGCGTCAGTGCTTTTTTGAAGACTTATCATAATGCGAATTTACCACTCCTTCCGGACGGGAAAAATATTACTCAACAAAACAAATGGTTTCATCTACTTACGGCAATAAAAACTCAAGAAAACTCATTATGGGCTAAATTTTACCTTTTGTTTAGTAAATCGGCCTTTTGGTTGAATACATTATTTGTTTTTGAATTTATTGTTTTCCTTTGAACCTGAAAAACTGGAAACACATATATCACATGGCAAAAAGTACCAACAACATTTTTATTAGTCTTGCAGCTATACTGCTATTGGTTTTTGGCGGATTGGCCATAGCCAAAGTTCTGGCCGATCAGAAACCTAAGCCGGTTCATACCAAACAGCGCGAGCATATTTTGAGTGTTCGAGCAGTAAAAAGCGTTTACGAGGATCTTCAGCTGCCGATTCAGTACCACGGGCGCGTGCGCTCGTCAGAAATAGTGAATCTAGCCGCAGAAGTTTCCGGGCTTATTAAGCAAGGAGAAGTGCCTTTGAAGGAAGGCCAGCCGTTCCGCAGAGGACAGTTGCTTGTCAATATTTATTCTAAGGATTTTGAAGCGACGCTGAAGGCCAGTAAAAGCAATTTTTTAACTGATTTGGCGAAAATCCTTCCGGATGTGGAAGTGGATTACACAGCGGAGCTTGGCAAATGGCAGAGCTTTTTCAAAGCAGTTGACTTGAACAAAAATTTACCTGAGCTGCCGGCAATCCATTCCGATCAGGAAAAGGTCTTCTTGGCCAGCCGAAAAATTCTATCGAGTTACTATAACATCAAGCAGCAGGAAATCAAACTTAGCCGCTACAGGATTTATGCGCCTTTTGACGGAGTGTATCAGAGTGTTAGTCAGGAAGCTGGAGCGCAGGCTCGCTCGGGCCAGACGCTGGCAAGAATTATTCGAACCGACCAGCTGGACATTGTAACAGAGGTGCTTCCTGAAGACGCCAAATGGATTCAGTCCAATGATTTGGTGGAAATAAGCAGCTATGGCGAAACTTTTCCTGCGAAAGTTATTAGAAAGGCCTTGTTTGTCGATGCTGAAACGCAGACTGTAAAAATCTATGTGCGTACGAAAGCTCCGGTAATGGACGGACAATTTGTGGAGCTTACTTTCCGCAACAAGCCTTACGAGCAGGTGTTCAAGCTCAACCGTGAAGCGCTGTTTGAGCAAAACAGGGTGTATTTGGTAAAAGACGGCCAGCTGAAAAAGCACCAAGTGGAAATTGTGAAAAAACTGGATGACTATTATTTAGTACGGGGACTTACACCCGATGAGTGGGTTGTGAATGAATCGCTGGTGAATGCCAAGGATGGTCTGAAAGTGAATCTTTTGAAGTAAGCAGGAATGAGAAGAATAATCAGCAAATTTGTTAACTATCCGTTTTACGGTAAGGTCATCGTCTTTTTGCTTTTCGTGTTGGGCGGGTTTTCCCTGAACGAGATGAAGAAGTCCTCTTTTCCGCTCTTGCCGTCTCGGACAATCAACGTTTCGGTGTTTTACCGAGGCGCTTCGCCTAAGGAAATGGAGGAAGGCGTAACTTCCCTGGTGGAAAATGCCTTGCGGGGCATTCCGGGGATTAAGGAAATGAATTCGGTTTCTGCCGAAAACAGTGCAAATATTACGATTACCACTTTGCCGGAGTATAACACCGACAAAGTGCTTTACGAAGTAAAAAATGCCGTTGACGGAATTTCGAATTTTCCGGCGGGGGCTGAGAAGCCGCAGGTATCCAAACGGCGTGCTACCAGTATGGCGACATTCATGGATCTGTACGGAGACGCCAGCCTGATGAAGCTGAAAAAATATGCACAGCAAATTGAGGATGATTTTCTTGCTTCGGGCATTATTTCGCAGGTGCAGATTTACGGGTACCCTTCACTGGAAATTTCGGTGGAAGTGAAAGAAGACCAGCTGCAGCGCTACGGCATTTCAATCGATCAGATTCGGTCGGCAATTCGGAGCAACAACTTGGATATCACGGGCGGTACAGTGAAACATCAGCGCGAAGAATTGAAAGTGCTTTCTCGGCAGCGGTCAGTAGACGAAGATGACATCCGCAATATAGTTGTTTTCGCCAAAGACAACGGTCAGGTGGTGAAGGTAAGCGATTTGGCGAATGTTAGATTAATGTTTCAGGATACGCCAAACGCCGCATGGATAGACGGCAAGCGCAATATATCTATTCAGGTCAGAAAACTGAATACGGAGGATTTGGAGGAGATTTCCAAATACCTGAACAAGTATGTAGAGGAATTCAACAGGACGCACGTTGACGCAAAGCTCAGCAATTCATTCGATTTCTACAACATGCTGCTCTCCCGCTTGGACACACTGTACCAAAACGGTATCATGGGTATCATACTGGTTGTTATTGCGCTTTCGTTCTTCCTGAGTTTTCGCCTGTCGCTTTGGGTGGCCTGGGGAATTCCTGCGTCGTTTCTGGGCATGTTTATCGTGGCAAATCTAGTTGGCATTACGATTAACATGTTGTCGCTGTTCGGAATGATTTTGATTATCGGAATCTTGGTTGATGACGGAATTGTGATAGCCGAGAACATTTACACTCATTTTGAGAAAGGAAAAAGCCCGAAGCAGGCAGCTGTTGACGGAACGATGGAAGTGCTGCCGGCGGTTTTCACTTCTGTTTCGACGACCATCATTGCTTTTATGCCGTTTCTTTTCATGAAATCGGGCTTGGAAATCGTAGGGGAAATGTCCCTGATTGTGATTTTCTGTCTTGCTTTTTCGTTGGTGGAGGGCATGTTTGCACTGCCGAGCCATATCGGAAATCCTCGGATTTTGAGAAGAAGAAAGACAGAATCGAAGTTTAACAGCTTCCGTACAAAGCTTGACCGGATTATTTTTTACCTCAGAGACAAAACCTATATTCCTTTGCTTAAATTGCTGGTTCGTTTTCGGTGGGCAGGCATGTTTATTCCGATGTTTTTCATAGCCGTTACCATCGGACTGATCAAAGGTGAATTCATTGGACTGACTAGTTTTCCGAATGTTCCGCCGGACTATTTCACGATCGATTTGGCTTTGAAGCCGGGCACAAACGAGAAATTTACAGAATCTTTTCTGCAGGAATTTGAGAAAAAAGTTTGGCAGGCCAATCGGGAGTTTATGGAAAAACACAATGACTCAATTCCATATGTGAAGTCGTCTATCTTGCAGGTGGGGAGTTCATTCAACGGCAGGGAAAGTGGCCCGAATGCCGGAAAGCTGTTTGTTTTCTTTAAGGATATGGAGGGGATGCCGATTACGACCAACGACGTGAAAAAACGTGTGGCCGAGCTGATCGGTACTGTTCCGGAAGCTTATAAACTGGCTGTGGGCGCAAGCAACCGTTGGGGAGCGCCGGTGTCTATCAGTTTGCTGGGAAGGGATTCCAAAAAACTGGAGGCGGCCAGTCAGTTCCTTAAGGATGAATTGGCGAAATTGTCAGCCTTGTCGAATATTCTGGACAACAATCAGCTAGGCAGCCAGGAGATTCAGATTCATCTTAAACCAAAAGCCTATACGCTAGGACTGAATCAAAACGCGCTTATGAGTCAGGTTCGCGGGGCGTTTTTCGGCGCCGAAGCTCAGCGTCTGCAAAACGGGAAAGATGAAATACGGATATATGTTCGTTATCCGAAAAAAGGCCGTCAGTATCTGGGGCAGCTTGACAAAATGCGTATTCGCACTTCACGGGGGACCTTTCCGCTGAATGAACTGGTGGAATTCAGAAAAGAGCGGGGCCCGGTGGCCATTAACCGCTACAATGGCAAGAAAGAAATCAGAGTTGAAGCCTACATGGCGAATCCGCTTAATCCGGTGAAACCGGTGATTGAAGACATCAACGAAACGATTCTTCCATTGCTGAAACAGAAATTCCCGGATGTGAATTACATGCATCAGGGACAGGAAAAGCGTTCTGGAGAAGACGGAGAGCAAATGGTGAAGTATTTCTCTTTGGCGCTTCTTGTTATTATCATGATTCTTATTATTTATTTCCGCTCGTTCCTTCAGGCGGGAATGATTGTGAGTATGATTCCGCTGGGCATTATGGGTGCAATGTGGGGGCACGGTCTTGAAGGACATCCTATTTCTATGCTTAGTTATTTGGGAATGATTGCTCTTTCGGGAACCATCATTAATGACGCAGTAGTGTTTATATCGAAGTTCAATCAGAATATTAAGGAAGGATTGATATTTCATGATGCGCTTATTGACGCCGGGCGTTCGCGCTTTCGTCCGATTATGCTGACGACTATTACGACAACCGCAGGACTTTATCCGCTGATTCTGGGCACAAGCATGCAGGCTAAATTCCTTATTCCAATGGCCATAGCTTTAGCTTATGGAATTTTTATCGGTACGTTCTTTATTCTGACTATACTTCCGGTGTTTATTTCCGTGGTTAACGACATCAAACGGGGGATCTACAATTTGATTTCCGACAAGGAATACACACAGGAGCAAGTCGAAGCGGCTTACGAGGACATTAAAGCAGAAATGGAGGTAGAAGCATGAAACGAATAACAATAGCGGTTCTGTTCTTATTTATCGGCGGACAGCTTAGGGCTCAGGAGGCCCTGAGCCTGTCTGATGCGGTGAAAATTGGACTGGAAAAGAATTATGATATACGCATAAGCGGACAGAGAAGGAATATTTCGCACGTTGAAAACAGCTGGGGGCAGGCAGGCCTGTTTCCTACGTTTAACTTTCAGGCGAATTATTCGGAAAACTGGAGCGGTGAAGAGCTGGAAAGTCGTATGGAACGCATTGATCCGGGCGTTCGCATGAACTGGACACTCTTTAATGGCTTTTCTGTGCGTATCAACAAGTCGCGCTTTGAGGAGTTGGAGAGTCTTTCGCAGGGCAATGTGCAGCTTGTGGTCGAGAATACGGTAAAGGACATCATTTCGGTGTATTATCAAGCTCTTTTGGAGCAGGAAAAAAGCGCTGTTTCCGAGCGGTTGGCTAAGCTTTCCGGGGACCGCTTCCGCTATACCGAGCGCCAGAAAGAATTGGGAACTATGGTGACCTACGATTTGCTTCAAGCAAAGACTGCCTGGCTTCAGGATAAGAGCAATTACCTTCGCCAGCAAGTTGATTTCAAAAATGCGCTTCGCAAGCTTAATTTTTTGTTGGGATTGTCTGATGACAAGTCTTTTGTTCTGACGGAACCTTTTGAATTTCAGTCGCCAGAGTACAGACTGGAAGCCCTGAAGGACAGGCTGATGAATAATAACAGCTCGCTGAAGAACCAGTATATAAATCAGAAGCTGAAAGAATATCAGATCAAGCTTGCCAAGGCGGCATATATGCCGCAGTTGCAGATAACGGGCGGTGCTTCGAGGGTTTTTACTCCCAATGCCGTGGGAAGAGGAGATCAGCCGGCGCAGACAAAGACATTGAACGCCGATTTAGGATTGAAGCTCAGTTACAGCATTTTCAGCGGTGGCAACCGCAGGCGCGCGGTCCAGATTGCGAAGATAAACCAAGAGATAGGAGACATTGAAACCGATCAGCTAAAGCACAGTTTGGGCAATCAGCTTGCACAGACATTCGACAACTTCACTGTGCAGCGGGAAGTTATGGAACTTGCAGAAGAGCAGTTGAAGGCAGCAGAGCTCAATCTAAAGCTTTCAGAGCAGCGTTACAAATCGGGAAGTATCAATTCATTCAATCTCAGGGATGTAGAAATTGCATTTCAAAATGCGTCGAACAACAAGTTGAACGCCATTTACAGGCTTATCACGGTACATGCCGAACTGCTTCGTCTTACTGGGGGGATCAGTGAAAAATAATGTTTTGAACTAGAACAATTTTGCAGTTTTGTTTGCGCTGTTTGGCAAGGACAAAAATTGCATTATAAACGGCATGCGCCAAAAAAAACAACCTCCGGAACATAGGTCTGGAGGTTGTTTTGAATCAAATGACTTTAGCATTTTCCATCATCGATGGAAGACATATTTTAAACATCATACGGGAACAGTTAATTCACCAGTTTCTTGAATACAAAGCGAGTGATAAAGATTCCTTGGTTGTCTTTATCGCCTGCGTCGCTTTCAACACCGCTGGCAATAAAAGCAAGCTCCCAGCCATCATTAGCTATTTCATTCATTTTCGACGTGATCAATGCATCGTTTGAAGCGATGTTTTGAAAATTGATCCCCACTAAGCTGTAGAAATTCAGAAGTTTGGTTTCTTTAAGCTTTTTGATTTTGGCATCTCTACGTCTCACGTGTCCCTGCTTAGAGTCTTTGCCCGAAGATCGTTTTGTTGTGAAATCCTTTACGTTTACGCCCTGTGTGTTTTCGATGATTCGGGAGCGCCCCAGACCGCCTGGAATAATTGATTCTACTGTGGTCACTACTTTGTATTCATACCGTTGTGCGCTTGCTTCAGCAAGTCCCAGGCATAAAAAGGCCAAAGCTAAGATTAATTTTTTCATTTGATTTGATGTTTAGGTTTTCTCAATTTTAATGCAGCGATTCCTTACGGAACAGCTGGTTAATAATTAATCAAAGAAACAATATATGACAATTCCATAATCTAAAAAAATGTTATTTTTTGAGATCTTATTTTTGTTAGATAAAAAATGGATGCAATGTGCTTTACAGCCGCAGAGGTTTGATTTTGGGTTTTCTTTTCGGGAGAACGCGAAGATTGAAGCATGATGGAAAAATCAAAGCTTCCTTTTATGGGAAGCTTTGTGTGATATGCGGATGTTTCTGTTTTGTTTGGAAAATGTGATTATTGCTTTGGGCAACCATGCGGTTTCTTCAATAATTGTTTTCCTTTCACATATTTTAATCGTGTATAGTCATGAGCATATTTTCCCAAGAGCAGGCCCGTGAAACCGTCTTTGTATCCTTTTTTTATAAAGTACCATTTGATGAAAGCTGCAATCGGACTGAATATAATTTTGAATAAATTGATTTTTTTTCTTTTTAAGATTAAATCCTGAGCTGCAATATCTGTATAGAATTGCACTTTTCTTTTCAGTTCTTCTTTTGTTTCAAAGGTGAAATGCTTCAAGTCTCCTTTGATTTTTCCTAGACTATGGTATCCTGACAGGCTTTCGTGCACAAGCTGCGAATTTTTATAAGAAACTGTTTTTCTGTTGTACAGTCTTACGGGATGGTCAGGCGAGGTAATGGGATAAATACAGCCAATATCTTTT
>JAKSBZ010000392.1 GCA_022360875.1 Cytophagales bacterium
GATCTTGTCGTCAGCTTCCCTGGACAGCTCGGTATCATCATATTCAGCACTCATCAGGCTGGCACGGTTGTAGACGGATACATCCTTGCCTTCCTCCGCCCAGGCATCAAATACCTGCTGGCGGAAGTTCAGGGTCCAGTTAAAGGATGGGCTATTGTTGTAGACCAGCTTGGCATTCGGAATTACTTTGCGGATACGCTCAACCATGCCACCGATCTGGCCAACATGGGGCTTCTCGGTTTCGATCCAGAGCAGGTCGGCACCGTTCTGCAAAGAGGTGATGCAATCAAGCACCACGCGATCTTCGCCACTTCCTTTACGGAACTGGAACAGGTTGGAAGGCAGGCGCTTGGGCTTGAGCAGTTTGCCATTGGCCTTGATCACAACATCACCGTTAGCGATATCAGCGGCATTATCGATGTATTCACCATCGAGGAAGCTGTTGTACTGGTCACCGAGGTCACCAGGCTCTTTGGTAACGGCGATCTGTTTGGTCAGGCCTGCGCCGAGAGAGTCGGTACGGGCAACAATAACACCATCGTCAACGCCCAGTTCCAGGAAGGCGTAGCGAACTGCACGGATCTTGGCCAGGAAATCTTCATGGGGAACGGTAACTTTACCGTCCTGGTGGCCGCACTGCTTCTCGTCGGAGACCTGGTTTTCGATCTGCAGCGCGCAGGCGCCGGCCTCGATCATCTTCTTGGCGAGCAGGTAAGTCGCCTCCTCATTGCCGAAGCCCGCATCGATGTCGGCGATGATCGGCACGACATGGGTCTCGTAGCCGTCGATCTTCTTCTGGACGGCGGCGGCTGTGACCTCGTCACCGGCGTCGCGGGCCTTGTCGAACTCGCGGAACAGGCCGCCCAGTTCGCGGGCGTCGGCCTGGCGCAGGAAGGTGTAAAGCTCCTCGATCAACGCCGGCACGGAGGTCTTTTCGTGCATGGACTGGTCCGGCAGCGGGCCGAACTCGGAGCGCAGCGCGGCGACCATCCAGCCCGAAAGATAGAGATAGCGGCGCTTGGTGGAGCCGAAATGCTTCTTGATGGAGATCATCTTCTGCTGGCCGATAAAGCCGTGCCAGCAGCCCAGCGACTGGGTGTAGTTGGCCGGGTCCGCATCATAGGCGGCCATGTCCTCGCGCATGATCTTCGC
>JAKSBZ010000366.1 GCA_022360875.1 Cytophagales bacterium
TTCCTTTGACACATGGTTATCGGCTTTAAAATTCGCTTTAAAATCCGGCTCAATTGAAAATTTGCCTGAATTAATTATTTTGTCGCAGTCGGCCATACATTTATCAAATTCATTTGTTCCCCAGGAAGCCGGATCGGTTGACTTGCTTTTGAACATGTGGGCATTCAAATACACGCGGGCTCTCAATGCCAATCCTGCCCAGTAAGTCCATCGGCTATAGGTGGAACCGTCCACTTCCTTGCTCAACAACGGGATCACCTCGTTAAGTTCTTTAATCAGAATGTCATACACCTCGTCCTGTGTGTACTGCTCTGGCAAGAAGCCTTCTTCCACATCAAACCGGTCCACATATGGTATATTGCCATACAGCGACATTAGCTGGAACAGATAGTACGCTCTGATCATGCGGACTTCGCCCAGGAACATATCCTTGTCCTCGAATTCCTGATTTTTGAGCTGAAAAAGGATTCTGTTGCATGTAGAAATTCCAGAAAAACAACTCCCCCACGGACCGCTTGAGATTCCGTCCTGATAATCAAATTTCTGTAGGTGAGCACGCTGAAAGCGCCCGCCTTCGTACCAGTGCTGTCCTCTGGTAGGCGTTACCATCGTTCCGCTGGTAAGTTCAACGGCCTCCCACATAAAATCAAAAACAACTCCCCTTGCCCTCAAACTCCCGTATGCAGGAGCCAAAACAGCCAATGCATCTTCCGGGGATTTTATGAATCCCTCAGCTCTGTGCTTGTCATAAATCTCTTCATCAAGGTTTACACAACCTGATAATAAGAGCAAGAACCATCCGAATAATATAGATATCTTTTTCATTTTCACACTTTTAAAGATGATCACAAATTAAAAAGTAGCGTTCAGCCCGACTGTAAACTGACGTGTGCGAGGATACAGTCCTCGTCCTTCTACTCCTGGCGTAAGTCCTGCGGCCGGCACTTCCGGATCCAGTCCTTTGTAGCCGGTCAAGGTAAGCAAATTAGCTCCTGTGGCATAAAAGCGGATTTTCTGCAGATACTTGCTTTTTATATTGGCGGTGTATCCCACAGTAATGTTGTCAATTTTCACGTGGTCTCCTTTTTCCAGATAATAATCTGAATACTTCGGATCATCATACAGTTTAGAGTCCAGCGCATCCTTGTATACATTCAGAGGGAACATGTACTTGTTTTCATAAAACAACCGGCGTTCGTTCAGCACGTCATAGAAGAATGCCCCCCGCATCTGAATAGTCAAATCCCACTCTTTGTAATTCATCTGGCTGGTTAGGCCCGCATAAAGCTTCGGCATACCGTTTCCGATTATTGTCTTGTCTTCTTCGGAAATATTTCCTGACCCGTCACGGTCTTTAAAGATCCACTTTCCGTCTTCGGTAAGGCCTTCGTATTGCCATCCATAAAAATTGCCCAGCGGCTCTCCTTCTTCCACTCTGTGCGAATAGGTGTTTACACCAGGGTTGCCTATTTTTCCTTGAGTAAACCATTCCTTTGAATAATACTCATTCGACAAAGAATTCACTTTATTGGTATTGTGAGCCAGATTAAAGGACAGGTTCCAATTGAAATCTTTTGTTTTTATCGGCACAGCGTTCAAGCTGATTTCCAGTCCTCGGTTGGTTATTTCTCCAACGTTGGTCAGCATATTTCCGTACAAATTCGGCGGAACAGGAACGCTGTAGTTCCAAAGAAGATCGGTGGACACACGGTTGTAGTATTCAACCGAACCGCCAATAAGCCCCTCAAGCAAGCTGAATTCCAGCCCTACGTTCAATTCTGATTTTGTCTCCCACTTAAGGTCCGGATTGGCGTTGCTGGCAGGAACCACGCCCACAATCCATCTGTTGTTATAAAACATTCGTCCTCCGTATTTTAAGCGGGGTATTGATTCATAGGCATTGATTGGCGAAGTGCCCGTTACGCCATAGCCTATGCGCAGCTTCAGCATTTCGAACAGCTCAACATTTTCCATAAATGCTTCGTCCGATATCAGCCAGCCGGCTGAAACTGCCGGAAACAGTCCCCATTTGTTGTTTTCTCCAAATTTCGAAGACCCTTCGCGGCGCAAACTGGCTGACACCATGTATCGCCCGTCATAATTGTAATTCACACGGCCAAAAAAACCGATCAAATTCGCCTTCCAGTGATTGCTGGAAAGACCGGCTTTCCCCTCCTTCAAATAATTCCCCGCGCCGATGTTGTTCCAGCCAAAGTCATCATTCAAAAAGCTGCTGTTATTCGCACTGAATCCGTCACCTTCAGCTTCCTGAAACGAGTACCCCGCCATCAGGTTAATATTGTGGTCGCCAAAATTATTGTCATAATCCAAAGTGAATTCAGCCGTCTTGTCCGTTGACCACCTGGCTGACCTGTTGGCACGGCCACCCCATCCTCCGTTAACACTGGAGTAATGATCTTTTTCTATATATGAGCCGTGGTTTCCTTTATACGACTGGTAAGCCACCATTCCTGTGGCTTTAAGACCTTCTACAACTTCCAGCTGAGCCCGCAGACTTCCTAAAAAATTGTTGCCCCTATTTTCAGCGCTTTTTTGTTTGATGAAAGCTACCGGATTGTAATAATCCCATCCGTCTATTTCAAAAAAATTTCCGTCCAAATCATATACCGGCAGAGTAGGATTCCGTATCTGCGCCTGATTAAGCGTGCCTGTATTGGACGGAGTGCTTATTGCCGAACGGTTTTGCAAATTAAGCGTCAACTGCAGCTTATCGTCCATTGCCCAATGATTAGCACTTAAACGAACCGAAAATTCTTCACGGTCATTGCTGATCATTATCCCTTCCGCATTGCGGTAATTTACCGAGGCCAAATAAGAGCTTTTCTTTGTACCCCCTTTGTATTGCAATGCATGAGAGTGCGTGAATGCCGTTCGGGTCAGTTCATCAAACCAATCAGTGCTGCCCGCGTAATCTTTCATCGACTTTGCCTTTTCGTTCGGGTAACCAGCTTCCTTTTGGCTTTCCATGTAGTTTCTCCAGTCACCGGCCGACAGCATATCCGGAAATTCCACCATTCTTTCCACCGTTGCATAAGCAGAATAACTTACCTCGGGATTAACCATTCCTTTGGAAGATTTTGTAGTCACCAGAATAACCCCGGCGGTGCCCCTAGTTCCGTAAATCGCCGCTGCCGACCCGTCTTTCAGCACGTCTATCGATTCGATGTCTTCAGGACGAAGTGTGTTGATATCTCCTCCCGGCACTCCGTCTATTACGATAAGCGGCGAAGCGTTTCCTTTTAGTGTTGAGATCCCGCGAATAAGAATGTTCAGTCCCGCATTAGGATCTCCGCTGCTTTTGGTAATTGCCAGCCCGGCTACTTTACCCTGGATAACCTGCAGCGGACTGCCCACTGATCCCTGCACAAACTGATCGCTGTTCACTTTGGCAACACTGCTGGTCACTTCTTCTTTTTTCATGGTTCCGTAACCCACAACCACTATCTCCTCGAGCTTTTTTACATCCGGCAACAGCACAACTTCCAAATCGGTCTGCCCGCTGTAATCAATCTCCCGGCTTGCATAGCCAACATAACTGAAAATAAGCACGCTCTCTGGCTTTACCTTCAATGAGAATTCTCCGTCCACATTAGTAATTGTTCCGTTAGTTGTGTTTTTTTCCGAAACACTGACGCCAACCAGCGGAAACCCATCAGAATCCTTAACCACTCCGCGAACGGTAACCTGCTGTGCCTTATTTTTTAAAACTGCTTTTGCATTTTTGCTTTTCGCTTTTTTCTTTTTAACAATAAGCTGCTGATTATAAATGGCATATTCCAGACTAGAATGACTTGTAAAAATACCTTTTAAAAGTTCGTCCAAAGTCTTATACTCATCGTCGAATTTTACCTTCACGTCCAAATCAACATCTTCGCTGTCAAAAACAACGGCCAATCCGGTTTTTTTCTCAATAAATTTGAAAAGCTCCTTGTAAGTGAGAGATCTCTCCTTCAGCCAATTGTTATTAGCTACAGCAGTCCCTGACAATATAAAAAAAAGAACAAATACAAAGCTTATTCCTATATTCCTACAGGAAAAATGACAGTATAATTTTTTTTTCATAACTTCGAAAAATTGAATAATTATTACTTCAGAAAAGAAGGAGTTCCGGCGGAATTATCACTTTGCCAAATTCATAATTCCGTTGTGCTTCTTCTTTTTGGTAAAAAAGATAGGAGTGACTGTTTCTGAAACAGTTTCCGATCATGCATGCTCTACCAAAGCAAGCCTGTTTTTCATGTATTTATTTTTACATAGGCTATAGTTTTTGTGAATAATCGATTATTACATCATTATCGCTGACATCAATCGTCCAGCCCTTCATAATTCTTAGTGTTTCCAGAAATTCCTCCATCTCATCGCGCTTGAACATTCCGTTAATACGGGCATTCAAGCAGCCTTCGTCTTTGCATTTTATTCGGAATCCATAAAACCGCTCTATTTTCGTCAGAATTTTCTTAAGCGGCTGCCCCTGAAGCAAAAGCCTGTGCCTCGTCCAGGTAGTGACTGTTTCTGGCTCGAATGGCCGAAGATTTATGCGTTTTTCTCCCGTCTTTTTGGGTAAAAAAACTATTTGCTGTTTGGGATTCAATGTTTTGTTTACCTTTTTCCCGGCATTAAGATTCACTTCTACCAGCCCTTCTACAAGACTGGTAACCGAAATCGAATCCTTCTGATAATCCATCAGGTTAAACGTAGTGCCAAGCACTTTCACCTCCGAAAAAGGAGATTTCACAACAAACGGTTTATATTTATTTTTCTGAACTCTAAACAACCCTTCGCCATTCATAAAAAGTCGCCTTGTTTTCTTTTCAAAAGGATATGAAAAGGTCAAAACACTTCCAGCGTTCAAACTGACAACACTTCTGTCAGGCAAAACAACTTCTCTTATTTCTCCCACTCCTACCGAGAGCTTTACGGTACACTGGCTTGAAACGTCCTTAAAAACAAGCCGTTTTTTATCCTTGCAGATATGCACTAACGGAGCAAGAGCAGAATCTTCTTCCACAGCAGATAGAGTGTACGATTTCCCGTTTTTGAAAGAAAGGTTCGTTTCACCTTGCACATATTGCATATTCCAAGCAAGGTTTTCTTCTTCCTTGCTCACAGGTGTTTGGCTCCGGTAAAGAACTGCTGTCCATAGAATAGCAAGGCTGAAACAAGCCGCAAGGCCCAGCTTCCATATGCGGTATTCAATCCCCATGAAAGCAGTCGGTTCATCCTTGATTCCACACAGTCGGCTAACGCTTTTCCATGACGTTTCCAAGTCAAAAAGCTGTTCTTTTTTCCTAATATTGGACCATTTCAACCTCTTCAGTATCTCTTTATCTCCGATCTCCATTTACTTTTAATAATTTTGCGAACACGCTTTCATTCCACTTACATAACCAAGAGCAAAAAAATAAAAAGGACCCTACGATATTTTTCAATATTTGCGAAAAATATAAAAACAGACCTTATTAAAAGCCTCGAATTACATTAATTTAAAAATTAAAAATTTTCAAGAGAAATATTAATACTGAAGATTACCTTCATCAAATTTCTAACACAACAATCCACAGAGTACCGAAAAACGTCTGTTCTTCAGCCACTTAACACAGACACAGAGGCAATATTGACTATGCGTTCTTCCCAAGCAGTTAGGGCGAACACAAAAACTCCCTTTTTCCTTCTGCTGCAGCAAAACACATGATCATGATAAAACACTAATCATAGCCGAAAAAATTAAATTGTTTCACTTTGCGATATTTATTAACTATTAAATGACTGAAACTATTAAACTATAAAACATTTTTTTAATATACATTTAATATTATTTTTGATTAATAGGTTCTGCCCTTCTACTTTCAAAACTTTTTTAAGGCTTGTTTCCGATTAGTTCGAGTAATTTATGAATCCGGTATTATTTAAAAAGCTCTTTACCCAATACTTTAACGACTTGTGTCTTTACGCCTTTCACTTTGTGAAAAACGAAGACACGGCAAAAGACATTGTTCAGGAAGCCTTCGTCACCGTTTGGGAAAACAAATCTCGAACAGACATATCGAATCATAAGGCATATCTTTTCAAAATTGTGAAAAGCAGCGCTTTTCGGCATTTAAGCAAAATGACCGGAAAAATCAACCCCGCCTGCAGTCTGTCAGATGTGCTTTCTGCCGAGCAAAGACTTATTATTCAAGATGAGTTTACCATACTTGAAGATCTTCTTGACCACGTGCCCTTAAAAAGCCGCGAAATTTTCGAAATGAGCCGAACTATGAACATGAAATACGCTGAAATTGCTGAGGAGCTGAATATTAGCGTAAAAACCGTAGAAAAACATATTTCTCAAGTGCTTCACTTCCTTCTGAACGAGCTGGAAAGAAGAGATATCCACCTTAAGGCTTATTTTCAGACCTCCAGAAAAAAATCCAGAAGAGAAGTCTCAGAGCGTCTTTTGATTATGCTGGCAGCCTTTTATTATGCCGCGTAAGCCGCACATATCTATTCCTCCCCTGCATTGCCTAAGCCTTTGTTTACAAAAATTTCATTATTCAAAAAATACTGTGGACCAAATTCAAAAAGAAGAGTGTGTTCGGCATCGCACAAATAGCATTATGTTAAACACCTGACTCAAAAAAAAGACAGGCTAAGCCTGTCTTTTCAGTTAAATCGTATTTTGTTACTTGCCGAACTTATCCATGGTTTTCACTGCCACCTTGCATATCAGATCCGTCGCCAGTTCCATGGACTCAACCGCCACATACTCGTAACGCCCGTGAAAGTTGTGCCCTCCGGCAAAGATATTCGGACAAGGCAATCCCATAAACGACAGACGCGAACCGTCAGTGCCTCCGCGGATCGGCTTAACAATCGGCGTGATTCCCATATCCTTCATTACTTCCTCGACAGTTTCCACTACGTGGAAAACCGGTTTGATCTTCTCGCCCATGTTGTAGTACTGATCGAACATACGCAGCTCTACTGTTCCCTCTCCGTACTGTTCGTTGAATCGTTTTACCGTTTTCTCCAGAAACTCTTTTCTTTCATTGAATATATTTCTGTCGTGATCGCGCACAATGTATTCCAGCGTAGTCTTTTCGACGCCTCCCTCCATGCTTGTCAAATGGAAAAACCCTTGACGCTCGTCGGTTCTTTCCGGAATTTCATCCGCCGGAAGCGCCTTGATAAAGCTTGATGCAACCAGCATTGAATTTCTCATTTTGTTCTTAGCCTCGCCCGGATGAACCATCTTACCGGCAAAAGAAAGTTTTGCATAAGCAGCATTGAAACTCTCATACTCCAGCTCACCTACGCGGCCTCCGTCTATAGTATAAGCCCATTCCGCCCCGAATTTATCCACGTCAAATTTGTCAGCGCCACGGCCTACTTCCTCATCCGGCGTTATACAAACCCGGATTTTTCCGTGCTCGATCTCCGGATGCTCCAGCATGTACTCCATTGCCGACACGATTTCAGTCACTCCGGCTTTGTCATCAGCTCCCAGCAAAGTTGTTCCGTCCGTCGTTATAAGAGTCTGTCCCTTATAAAGAAGCATTTCAGGAAACTCCTCAGGATCCAAGACTATTTTCTCGTCTTTATTCAGCAAAATAGGCTGGCCTGCGTAGTTTTCATGAAACTGAGGATTGACATTCTCACCCGAAAAATCAGGCGATGTATCCATATGAGCCACAAATCCTATCGTAGGCACCTCACGCTCTGTATTGGACGGCAGCGTAGCCATTACATAACCATTCTCGTCCAGACTAACGTCCTCAAGCCCCAGCCCCTTCAGCTCCTCAACTAAGTACTTGGCCATATCAAACTGCCTTGTAGTGCTCGGTATGTTTTCCTTCCCGAATTCGGAAGTGGTATGAAAGCTAACGTATTTCAAAAACCGCTTGACAATTCTATCTCTCATATTTTTTGAATTTTTATTGAAAAAAGCACAGGGTGCTGTATGTCCTTTAAAAAAGAAAAAGGGCTCAATGCAAGTTAACCCGTTTTCCGGCAACTCACTTAGGTTCAACTGCGCCGCGATATCCCGCTTTGCAATTACGCTCTCCTTCCGAGCTAAATTATTGAATTTTCAAATGAAAACAAATCCAAGACTGCTCATTGAGCTTATTTCCACGAGCCGCGCCAGAAAAATCGCCGATGGCAGCACACAGCAAAATAATTTCGCCGGCTCTGTCCGCACTGGACAACACGAAAACCGAATTTTGAAAAAATCTACCTGAAATTATTTTATTGTTTTTTAAATATTTTCCTTATATTAAAAAGGAAAACCAGCATGAATCAAACAGGTGAAAACACAAAACCTGCAAACAGTATTCAGTATTAATTTCTTCTAAAGAAAGAAAAAGGGCTCTAACGATTTATCCGCATCCTCCAATGCGGCTGTGCTTAATGCTATACATAAGATTAGATTCTAACTACAAACCGATTTTTTTATGAATCCAAACATGAGCCATCTCGGGTTGCTCGTTCTTCGGTTAGGCGTGGGCGGCCTTATGCTTTTTCACGGCATCCACAAACTGCAGCACGGACTGCAGCCCATCAAAAAAATGCTTAGCCAGAATAATCTCCCCGAACTCCTCGCCTACGGCGTGCCTGCGGGAGAAGTTCTGGCTCCGTTGCTTATTATCCTGGGATACAAAACTCGCATCGGCGGCGCGCTTCAGGCCTTTACCATGCTTATGTCCCTGTATATCGCCTATGGCGCCGGCACATTTGAGATCAATAAATACGGCGGACTTGCCGCAGAGCTCAATCTGCTGTTCTTGGCAGGGAGCCTGGCGCTTTGCCTTACAGGAGCCGGAAAATATTCAATAAGCAAAGGAAAAGGCAAATGGGACTAAAAAAACTTCGTTTTTGCAGGAAACCCGACTCCAATCCAGAATTGTTCACCGCACTCCTTTTCCCTGTTATAAATACGGGAACAGTTTGTGCGGCCCAACATATTGCAGCTCATGAAAGCAAATACTGCTCATATCCTGCAAATTCATCCCGTGCAGCACCAAACAGGCCGCTGCAACATCCCCTTCGACTTCTTTACACCAATATAATAATATGCTTATGGATACTCATGAACAAAACTCGGAGAACCGTACATCACTGCTCACAGCAGAGCGATCCCAAAGCTCCAACCCGGAGATGAAAATCTTTTGCGAAAACAACACGCTCTCGCTGCGAAACAGGCCTGTCAATCCCGAGAATGAGCTGGTCATCCAGTCCCTGTCCAATCCTTCAATTGCTGTCCATTACAATGTTGAGAGCGACTTTCCTCTCACTCACGAATTCATCCAAGGTAACTATCTGGTCTATTACCGGACTAAAGAATATTTTACGTGCCAAAAACTGGTACTGAACTAAGCCAAGTGCCTTCGGGCACTTTTTTGCTTCTCCTCCCCTCCCTTTATCCCCGAAAAGCTCGTATCTTGCGCCGTTAACGACACGAGATGTAAATGGCTTTCAATATTCAATCGGTGGACCTGCCCATTGTAAAGGCAGTGCCGCAAGTTCTGGAAACACTTCGGCAACACGCAACGCTGGTGCTCAAAGCTCCCCCCGGCGCCGGAAAAAGCACCCTGCTCCCTCTGGCCCTGCTGGAAGAGGAATGGCTTCAGGGCAAAAAAATATATATGCTCGAGCCGCGCCGGCTGGCGGCAAAAACCATTGCCATGCGCATGGCTTCTCTTTTGGGAGAAGAAGCCGGACAGACCGTCGGTTACCGAATCCGCTTCGAAAGTCGTGTAGGCCCAAATACCCGGATTGAAGTGCTCACTGAAGGGATTCTGACCCGCATGCTGCATCAGGACAATTCGCTTGAAGATGCCGGAATTGTGCTCTTTGACGAATTTCACGAAAGAAGCCTGCATGCCGACCTGGCCCTGGCGCTTTGCCGCGAAAGCCAGCAGATTCTGCGGGATGACCTCCGCATCCTTATCATGTCCGCAACCCTCTCGCTTCCCGAACTTTCCCAAAAGCTGCATGCGCCAATCTTGGAAAGCAAAGGAAAACAGTATCCTGTTGCTGTCCATTACGAAGGTGACGCGGATCCTTTTCTATTGCCTGAACTGGTTTGCTCGACAGTTGTCAAAGCAACAAAAGCCCATCAGGGAGACGTTCTGGTTTTCCTGCCCGGACAAGGAGAAATCAAGGCCTGCGAGGGGCTGCTCAAGAAGCAGCTTCCAGACTGCGCAATCCATCCGCTATACGGCCAGCTGCCGCCCCAAAAACAGTTCGCCGCCATTGTGCCCAACAAAGCGGGAAAACGAAAAATCGTTCTGGCCACTTCCATTGCCGAAACCAGCCTAACGATCCAGGGCGTTACAGTTGTGGTGGACTCCGGCTACGGACGTGTTTCGCTTTTTGATCCATGCTCTGGACTCAGCAGGCTCGAAACCATACGGATTACACAGGACGCTGCCGAACAGCGGGCTGGAAGAGCCGGCAGGCTTGAAGCCGGGAACTGCTACCGCCTCTGGACAAGAGGCACGCGGGAAAGGCTGTTTGAACACCGGCAGCCGGAAATCGAACAAACAGATCTGAGCTCGCTCGTGCTGGAGCTTTCGGCCTGGGGCATCGAAAACGCATACGATTT
Source organism: Cytophagales bacterium (assembly GCA_022360875.1). Taxonomy (GTDB): domain Bacteria; phylum Bacteroidota; class Bacteroidia; order Cytophagales; family Cyclobacteriaceae; genus JAKSBZ01. The sequence continues at coordinate 10,607 of JAKSBZ010000366.1, forward strand.
ATTCTGGCTGACACCTCCGCCCAATGGCGCCCTGGAACAAGCAAAAAACACGCTGGAACAGCTTGAGGCGCTGGAAGAAGGAAAAATCACTGAAGAAGGACGAAGCATTCATAAGCTGCCCTGCCATCCGCGCATTGCGCATATGCTCCTGAAAGCTAAGAAAATGAATCTTGTCGGTCTGGCTGCCGATCTGGCCGCAATGCTCGAATCGAGAGACCCGTTGCCCAAAGACACAGGAACGGACATCAATTTAAGAATTGAAGCGATGCGCAGATTCCGAAGGGAAAACCAAAAACACAAACGATTGGCGCACATCGAAAAAATCGCCGCATCTTACCGACGACTGCTGCAAGCAGAAGAAGACAACGGGCTTTTCGACGAATTCGAAACCGGCTTGCTGCTTGCCTACGCCTTTCCGGAGCGCATCGCCTGCGCCCGCCCCGGAAACAGCGCACAGTTTCAACTGGCAAACGGAAAAATTGCCAGACTGGACCACCGCGATGATCTAGCCCACGAATCCTGGCTCTCGGTGGCGCAAATCGATGCGCGGTCCGGAATGGGAAAAATTTTCATGGCTTCGCCGCTTAACCCAAAGGATCTCGCCCCAATGGTTAAAGAGAAGGAACAGATTCTTTGGGATTCGGAAGAAGGAGGAATTGTTGCATCGAAAACCTTAGGCATTGGAAGCATTGCTTTGAAAAGCACGCCGCTCACCAATCCTGATCCTGAAAAAGTAATTCAGGCTGTTCTTGAAGCCGTAAAAAAAGAAGGACGGCAGCTGCTGGATTTCAATCCAAAAACAACCCAGCTGCAAAACCGGATCCAGTGCATGAAGACATGGCATCCAGAGGAAGAATGGCCAAACATGAATACGGAATACCTGCTTGAAGAAGCTCCAAAGTGGCTCAGTCCGTACCTGAGCGGCATCAGAAAAACCAGTCAGCTTCATAAGCTTGACCTGCACCAAATCCTGTTGCACAGCCTCAGCTGGGAGCAGCAACAGCTCCTGGAAGAAAGAACGCCGGAAACCATACAGGTGCCGAGCGGCTCCAGAATCCGCATTGAATACCAAGCCGGCGGCGAACCTCCGGTCCTTTCCGTTAGACTGCAAGAAGTTTTCGGCTGGCTGGACACGCCCCGCATCAACCAAAACCAAACGCCGCTGCTTCTGCACCTGCTGTCGCCCGGTTTCAAGCCCGTGCAGGTAACAACCGATCTAAAAAGCTTCTGGAACGCCGCCTATTTTGAAGTGAAAAAGGAACTCAAACGAAGATATCCCAAGCACTCATGGCCCAACAATCCGCTGGAAGCCGAAGCCGTGCGCGGTGTGAAAAGGAAAAAGACTTCCTAAAAAACACTTTGAAAAAAAATGCAGACACAGCCGGTTCCCCGCCAAATCTTAACCGTCTGTTTCTCGGGAAATCGGCTGCGTCTGCACAGACATTTTTCCAGGGCCCTGGCGCTTTACCCGGACCTTCATATGCTGAGCGTCTCTGCTGCGGGGAGAGCACACTTCTACAACAAACGGAGTAAACAGATTCGGTTTGGTAAAAATAAAGCGAAAGCCCAGTTTGAGCCGATTCCAAAATCCCATGGTGCTTTTTTTCTTAAAATGAAGCTCCATACATATTTCATCCACAGCAAGATATCGATTTTCGGCAAAGCCCTTCAGCAAGTCGTCCGGAATCCGTTCGCCGCGCGGCGGATTCCGGTACAGCTGCAGCCACGCCTCTTTTTGCCAGGCATGCATGGTAAGATCAGCCTGAGCAACCTGCTGTGCAAGCTCCTGAAAAAAATCTCCGTTTCCGGATTCAACCGATTCCATAAAAAATCTTTTACTAATAAAACTCGCCGACTCTACTTTCCTTCGGGAACCGGAACCGCATGAACGCTTTCCACCAGCGCATTGATTATCTTCTGAAGCCCTGCCGGAGTTTCTCCCTCGCAAAGATTAACCTTCACTTCCAAGGTTCCTCCCCGGTTAGCCGTATTTTCACGCTTGCTCGTGTGTTCAATGCTTCCTGTGAGCTTGGCATTCAGAAAACGGGACAAAATCCCCTTAGTCTCCACATTCAGGTTAGCCTGGGCCGTATTGTTTGCCTCTTCCTGAATCACCTGCGAGATGTTGTAATTGAAGCTCACGCTCATGGATTCGAACTTAAGGTTGGGAATTTTTACAATCGAAAGCGTCGGAACCTCAAAAGTGACCTGCTGCTGTTTGCCATTCTGGTTCACCACCTTGCTGGTAAAGACCTCCTGTTTGCCGTTAAACGTTTTAATAAAATTCAGTGTGCTTTCCGCGGCAAGCTGATGCGCGCGGATAGTATTCAGCAAAGGAGTAGATATGATAAAGTCCAATGGAATTTCGGCAAATTCCGCGGGAGTAACTGTGATTTGTTTGTTGTCGGCGGCCATAGTCTGATGTATTTTTTTATAATGAATAAAACACTAATGAAAAGAATGTTTCAGCTCTCCGGATCGTCTATCACCTCAATATTGTTTGTCAGATGCACCATCAGTTTCTCCAAACCGTAAGGTATCTCGGTACTTCCGACCTTGATGTCCACTTTTATTGCTCTAGCTTTTGTGCCTTCTCCCGGCTCGCAAAACGTTCCCTGAAGCGAGCGCGGATCGGTGATAAGATACCAGGGCCGGTTGGGCTCTTTGCCGCCGAACTTTTTGCTTTCAGTTCCCATCTGCCTGTATTTCTTGGACTGGGTTTCAACGCCGAACTGATAAGAAAAATTTGCTTCTGTAACAGCCAAAGGCTTTACAGGCAGCAAAGCCAGATTGGGAATGCTCACCGAAACTTTTTTGCCTGAATTGTCTATGTACTCGAAAAACTGATAATACAGCTCGCCATGCTGCGCCTTCAGCGCCTTCAGCCGGCTAACCTCCTGGTCCGACAGCTCGTCGGTCTTTCTCTTCTCCTCCAGCGCGTTCAATTCGGCAAGCTCCGGTTTTTCCATATCGGCCTCAGGGGGCTGCTCCGCCCGGTCTTCATCGGTGGGCTGGTGCCGAAACCCCATTTGCAAAATAAAATTCAGGAACGCGCGCGCAGCATGGATCTGGGCCTCAAAAATGGAGTTAATAGGCGCAAGCAAAGCCGAGGACAAAGACATCCGATCAGCAGTTTCGGTTTCTTTCTTTTCTTCCATAACAGGATTCATTCACAGATTAAAAAAACAAGAAAACTGAACATAACTGCAAAGAAATGCTCATTCAAATCCGCAAGCAGAAAAGCTCCCTTCATTCAGAATTCCATTCAAATTTTATTACAAAAAAAGCTTTCCCTCTGTGTTTAATATAATTACAAATCAGTTATTAATAAAATTTTCAAATATTTAATAGTAAAAAATTTACAAAAAAAGCGCGGCCAGCTTTTCATTCACTGCCCGCGCTTGTTTATGAATTTTCAGAGTACAGCAGCCATAAGCTGCGGCACATTCCGCAAAATATCAATGTTCAGGCAGCCATGTTCAGCGCCGGGACCAACCCGGAACCTAAACAATAGCATGCCTGCAGATATTCTGCTTATTTTATTTTCACAATTCTCATCTGATCAAGCATTGCTCGGTTCACTTCAACATTCATGTTTTCATTGAACGGCAAAAACTTAAGCTCCAGCATATGCTTGCCTTTGCTCAGTTCCGCAACCACGGAATTGCTCTGCGACCACAGCGACCATTCATCCTTGGCCAGCTGAGACATTACAACTGTCCCTTTGAACTGCTTGTCCACCAGCAGCGAGCGGATTGCACACTTGTTGTCAGTATTGTACGGGCCGCTTCCGTTTGCATAGCGGAAAGAAATAGCATACAAACCGGATTCTTTTACTGCAACCGGCATTTTGATATTCAAGTTCTTCTTTTTGGTAATCTCCACGAAACCTCTGCCATGATACCCCTTGTAAGGAAGTCTTGCTTTAGGCGCAAATGTTTCCATTTGGTAGATTCTCTCATCGCCCTTCGGAACGATAACCACCGGCTCGCTGTAGAAAGAACGATAACCATGAGCATCTACGGCCGTTATTTGGTATTCCGCATACTGCCCTGTTTTCTTCAGGTCAAATGTTTTCTTTTTGCTCTTTTGAACTCGCTTGCCGTTTACCCACAGCTCGTAAGACGCCTTCGGATCAAAGTTCACAACTTCCAGCTTTCCGTTGTCCAACTCCACCTTAGGCGTTTCCAGTGTAAAACGGCTCGGTTGCACATTCAGGCTTCCCTGATCCTTGATCACGCTTTTCAGCACAATTTCCACTGTATGCGCTCCTTCTAGATTTGCAGGAATTTCAGCATTCTCCAGCTCTTTTCCGTCAAGCTTAAACGACTCAATCTGGTTTCCGAAACCTTCCATGCTTATGTTAAGCACTGCTTTTCTGTATCGGAAATTTTTCAGGCTGCGCTTTCCAGCATATTCTTCCGGTACTACCGGCGCAAACTTCAAGCTGTTCGGTGTCATCTCCATGCCGAAGAACACGCGGTACACCATTGCTAAATTGCCCGCTACGCTCCACAGCTGACGGTCGGAGTTGATCTGCGTGTCGCGGAAGTCTCCGTTTTGCGCCACCATGTTCTCCTTATTGGTCAGGAACAAGCCCGCCGCGCGGTACAGCGAAGCCAGACCGTGATTCAATGACTTGTAGTTGCCTGTTTTGGCCGAAGCCCAGTTCCAATACGCCTGCACAAACGGCCAGATGCCATTGTTGTGGTAAGGCAGAATTCCCGGAATCTGAGGATAGAAACATGGCGTGCCGAAAGGAACCACCGGAGTTTTCGCGATCAGCTCCCCGGCCTGTTTTGCGTCAGCAATGCCGAAAAGCACGGTAAACGCTCCACCCAGCATTTCCGGACGCTGATCCAAGTTCAAATACTCTCTTCCATACAAGTACATGCCGTAGTAACCTTTGTCAGCCTGCCACAAGTATTTATTCAAACCGGATTTGATTTGCTCAGCTCCCTGACGGTAAGGAGCCGCATCCTCGCCCAGCAATTCAGCCATTTCAGCCAGAATATCATAAGCGCGGAAATGCACAGCGTTGGTTCCCAAACATTCCGAATCATAAATATCTACATTGTTTGCCCAAAGCGGATACTCTTGCTTTCTCCAGTCCAAGAACGACGATTCTCCTTTGCGCAAACCAGTCTGTTCGTCCAAAATCGTTTTCTCATCATCGCGCACCGAATTGCGGATGATCTCAAATGCCTGTTTCAGCCACTCTTTGTCGCCTGTTGCCTTGTAAACTTCGTAAGCCGCCAGCGCCCAGGTTGTGCGGTCCGAAGAAACCGGCCATGCTCCTCCCGTGCCGGTGTCCTGAATAATTCTGTTGCGTTTCACCTTGCGAAGCAGCGAAGTCTTAGCCACTTCAGGCTCAATCATCGCATAAGCAAGCAGAATACTGTAGCTCACATCGCGCGTCCAAACGCCAGGCCATTTGGCGCCGGTTCTGAACGTGCCGTCTTTCTCGATGTTCATCACTGTTTCGTCAAGCGACATGTTGTAAAGCGCGTCAACCAACAGCTGCCCTGACTGATACTGCGGATACGCCGAAACGTCATTGTTCAGCTTCCACTCCTGAGAAACGAAATTGTTCGGATTGTAAGGATTCATCACCAGGTCAAGCGTATAAATACCGTCGCCGTCCGAGTCGGTCATCTCCATCGATTTATTTCCGCTCAGATTGTCAAAATCCCAGTTCAGCGGATCCTGAGATCCCGCTACATAGAAACCTTTAAAATCCTGCTTATAAATCTTTGCGCCCGTAGGAGTTACGTAAAATCCCTGCTTTTTAAACGATTCAAGGACCTTGCGCCCGTCCATTTTCAAAGTAACCTTGGTGTTGGGCTTCAGTGTCTCTTTTTTCACTTTCCACTTGCTCTCCTGCGGATTAATCTCGCCGAAAGCATACAAAGGCAACGATTTTCCGGCAAACATTCTATGGTCTTTGCCCGGCTCAAACTCATTGTCTTTTCCGTTAATGCTGAATTTAAAAAGCACCAGCGGCGACAGTTGGTCGTTGGCCGGACTCTTATAGTTCGAAACTATCTCCCGGTCCGAAATCGCCTTTGCCTCAAATTTCCCCTGAACAACCCGGTCCTGGAACAAAGAGAAATCCTTGGAATGATACAAGGTTTTCTCCCCTTTTGAGCATCCCGTCAGCAGCAGGGACACCACACACAACTTCTTAATTAGCCTTTTCATCTGTTTTAATAATTGTTCAATGATTAGACCTCATCTCCTTCCAAATCATGCCTCTTGAGTACGCCAAGGCAGATTTATCCGAAGACTGCAATCTGTTTTGATGATTTGTAAAACTGGCTGCGGATAATACTCTTTTTCTGTGCAGAAAAAATTTCCGCGCGGCCATCTTTCATTTATTGTATGAAAAAAATTCTATTGCCAAAATAGCAAGAACTTTCGCCAAATAACAGCAACCCTAACCAAAATCATATTGCAAACGATTGCGGAATTCAAACTATTCATACTGCAGAAAAAACACATAGCTAGCGCTCGGTCTTAAGATTCTCTTCACTTGGAATAGACTGACGTCTATTCATATAAAGCAATTATTTTATTTCTTAGATTATAAACACTTCATCTGCTTAAGAGAATAAGCCCGTTTTCTGTAACCTTATTAACGGAGACTACACTTTTCGATGTTTAAATTTGTATTTTTTTATTATTTTATTTATCTACTTTCATGAAACAGACTGCCCGAAACATCTTTATTGTAAAACCCTCCCGGTTTGGTTTCAACAGCGAAACAGCAACCACTAATGCTTTTCAACACCAAGAAAAAAGTCTTGTAAACACCGCTCACCGAAAGGCACTGGAAGAATTTAACCGCTTCGCTAATACATTAAGGGAAAAAGAAGTAAACGTTACAGTATTCGGGGACACGGAAATCCCCGAAAAGCCGGACGCTGTTTTTCCCAACAACTGGATTACCCTTCATGAAAACGGAACCGCAGTACTCTACCCCATGCAAGCGGCAAACCGCCGAGCCGAACGGCGACCTGAAATTCTGGAAGCGCTAAAAGAAATATTCGATCTCAAACAATGCATTGACTTAAGCGATCACGAAAACAACAACCGGTTTTTGGAAGGAACTGGCAGCGTTGTTTTCGACCATATTCACCGAATCGCTTACGCTTGCCTATCGCCCAGAACTGACCTAAGTCTTTTCCGGCTGCTCTGCCGAAAACTTGAATACAAGGCAGTTCCTTTCCATGCCTATGGCTCCAACGGTCAGGCAGTTTACCACACCAATGTAATGATGGCCATAGGAAAAAAGTTCGCAACAGTATGTCTGGACTCCATTGCCGATGATTCGGAAAGAACAAGTGTCTGCCGGCAGCTACAAAAATCCCAAAGAATAATTCTGGATATCAGCAAAAGCCAAATGTGCTCTTTTGCCGGAAACATGCTTGAGCTGGAAAACAAACAGGGGGATCCGTTGCTCGTGCTTTCTCAAACTGCTTACGATTGCCTAAATCCCAACCAGACAACGCTTCTGGCATCATGCTGCGAGCTGGTTCCCATAGCCGTTCCGACAATTGAAGCAATAGGCGGCGGAAGTGTCCGGTGCATGATCGCCGAAATATTTCTGCCTGAAAAAAGCCAATAACCAAACCTCAATCATACCCAGAGATCAAGCTGCTTAAGTCTTATTTTGAATAAAAACATTATTTTTTTAACTTAAAGAAGCTGCGATAGCAATTACATTCCTTAATTTTTCAATTTAAAATCCACCGCCATGCAACAGGATCTATATGTTTTCTTATTCATATCGGTTACCATCATTCTTATCGCCGTCTGGTATTTCACCCAAAAAGACAAAGTCTCGCCTAAAAAAACAATCAATTGGAAAATTCCTGATGAATGGCGAAAATTCCTGTCTGAAAATGTTCTGTTCTACAAAAATCTGGACAAGGAGAAAAAAGCGGAGTTTGAAGAACGAATGGTTGCCTTTCTCAACGAAACAGTGATCACGGGCATTGACACGGAAATTGACTACAAAGACAAAATTTTAGTGGCCTCCAGCGCTCTGATACCGATCTTTGCCTTTCCCAAATGGCGCTATCATACGCTGAAAGAAGTGCTGCTGTATCCGGACTCGCTGGCAAAATACAAGGAGGAAAATGGTGTCAGCGCCATCGAAGGACTGGTGGGCTCGGGCATTTACGACAAGAAAATTCTGTTTTCAAAACCAGCGCTTCACCAGGGCTTTGCCAACGAAGGCGACAAGCAGAACGTGGGAATTCACGAATTTCTTCATTTGGTGGACAAGGAGGACGGCGTAATTGACGGGCTTCCTGCCGTGCTGATGGAAAAAAAATATGCTTTGCCGTGGATTGACCACGTACACCACAAACTAGTGAAAGTGCGAAACGATCAGGCCAAAGACATACGCGATTATGCCGGCGCCAACAAAGAAGAGTTTTTCGCAGTTGCCGGAGAATACTTCTTTGAACAACCCAGACAGCTGCGAAAGAAACATCCTGCCCTTTACGATGATCTGATGCAGATTTTTCATCAGGATTTGGCAGAGACACGGAATTTTTCGGCCGATGTAAAACAGAAAGTCGGCAGAAATGATCTTTGCCCATGCGGCAGCGGCAAAAAATTCAAGCACTGCTGTGAAGAAAGATAAAAGGTGAAACTAAAGCCGCAAACTGGCTTCGGGAAAAAAATGAAAAACGTTTATTCAGTACTGTCAAACAAGGCTGCTCATTTTTTCCAAACCTGAAATATCGCCGGATGAAGCGCTATTAAAGCCAAATGCATTATCTTTGCCGCATGGAGAAAAAGAGAATAGTCATAGACATTGTTTCTGACCTTGCCTGCCCTTGGTGTTATATCGGGAAAGCCCGTCTGGAGCGTGCACTGGCCCTCGAGCCCGACAAATACGAGCTCGAAGTAAACTGGAAGCCTTTCCAGTTATACCCAGAGCTTCCCGAAGAAGGGAGCGGCTTTGCCGAATTCATGCAAGACCGACACGGATCCAGCCAGCAGGCCGAAGAAATGTGTCTTCAGGCATCGGAAAGCGCAAAAAAAGAAGAACTTGATTTCCGGTTCGACTTGATCAAGCGAATGCCGAATACTCTGGAAGCGCACCGGCTCATGCTCCTGGCCAACCGGGAAGATCTTCAGAACGCTCTGTCCGAAGCGCTTTTTGAAAGCTATTTCACCAAAGGGAAAGACCTGAGCTGCAAACAAACTCTGGCAGAAATCGCAAAAGAGACAGGCATCAGTGAAGCACTGATCAGCAAATTCCTGAACAGCGACGAAGGACTGGAAGAAGTGCAATACGAAGAATTGCAGTACCGGGAAGCGGGAATAGAAACAGTTCCTTCGTTCATTATAAACAATCAGTTTCTGATTCAGGGCGCTCAGGATCCGGAGACATTTCTGCAGGCACTTGAAGAGGTACCGGCAGAAGGAACGATCTAATCAAATTCCTGAGCAAAAAACTCGATTTAAAAAAAAGCGGAAAGCTGAATTACTGCCTGTCCGCTTTTTGTTTTTTTCTGTTCAAAAAATTGTCCAGCATCATATACAGCACAGGAATAAACAACAGAGTAAAAATCGTTGAGCTTATCAGCCCGCCCATCACCGCCTGGCCCATAGGCGCGCGGAACGATGAACCTTCACTGACAGAAAACGCAATCGGGATCATTCCGAAAATCATAGCCAAGGAGGTCATCATAATCGGCTTCAAACGGACTTTTCCAGCCAGCAGCAAAGCCTCCAGACACGATTTGTTTTCCTTCCGCTGCATCTGGTTGGCGTAGTTGACAAGCAGGATGGCATTCTTGGTCACCAACCCCAGAAGCATCACCAAACCGATCATAGCCATTATGGAAAGCGAACTTCCGGCGATAATAAGCCCCAGGCAGGCGCCAAGCAGCGCGAGCGGCAAAGAAAACATAATAATAAATGGCTGTGAATAGGACCTAAAAAGAGAAGCAAGAATCATGTATACGAACAAAATAGAAAACAGCATGACAGCAACAAAGGCAACCATGGACTGTTCCTGGCTTTCGGTTTGTCCGCCCACTGTGATTTCATAGCCTTGGGGAAGATTGAGCAAAGGAATCTGCTCCTTTATAAGCGCCAATGCATCTCCCGACAACAAGCCGTACAAATTGGCGCTCACTTCAATGGAATTCTGGTGATCGTAGCGATTGATCTGACTCAAAGTAAACGCTTTCTCGACCTTTGTCAGTTCGCTCAGCGGAATAAGCGGAAAATTCCCCGACTTGTCTGGCACACCAGCGCGCGTCTTCACCCTGAGCAGCTCGTCCATATTCTGAGCCAATGCGGGATCCACCTGCACGAGCACATCAATACGCTCGTCTTTCACATCAAACTCCGCGGCGACAGTCCCGCTGAGCGCCGTCCGAATAGCTGATCCGACACCAAAGGGACTAAGACCGAAAATGGAAGCTTTGTCGCGGTCAACAAAGACCCGGTATTCAGGCTGCGAGTTCTGCACGTCTTTGTGCAAATCGACTATGCCGTCAATCTGCTTCAGCCGAAGGATGAACTCGTTGGCTATTCGCTCAAGCGTGTCGATATTCTCTCCTTTAATGTGGTACTCTATCGGCTTCTGTTCGTCATTGGAGCCTATTCCTCCCAAAAAGCTCAGTTGCACTCCCGGCAGATCCTTAAACTTTTGACGATATTCGTTTTCGATTTCCCTGATGCTCTTTTCGCGCTCGCTTTTATCCACCATAATGACGGTAATTTCCGCATGGGTAACCGGATGGTCACCGCCTCCGACAGAAGTAAATATTTTTTTAACCTGCGGATTTCTGGCAATATCCTGCTCTATTTTCCAGACCGTCGCCGAAGTTTCCTCCAGCGAAGCGCCAGGATCCAAGCTGACTCTCATAATGAACTGCCCTACATCAGTTATCGGAGCAAACTCACTGCCCAGCTGTTTAAAAAAATACAGCGTCAGCGCCATTATTCCACCGGCCAAAAGCATCATTATTTTTTTGTGAAACAAAGCCCACTCCAGCACACGCAAGTATCCTTTTGTAAAAAATTTAAATCCATGATTGAATTTCCAGGCAAGCCTGTTCAGCATCCTGCTTTCCTTCAAGCTTTTCGGCTGGGGCTTTAACCAACGGCTTGCCATCATGGGCGTGTAGGTAAACGCAACAAAGAGCGAAACCAGCACGGCAAAGCTCACAGTTATGCCAAACTGCAGAAAATACTGGCCGATAATTCCCGGCATGAACGCCACAGGCAAAAAAACGGCTACAATTGTCAATGTAGTGGCTGTCACCGCCAAACTGATTTCATCAGACGCCTTTTCCACAGCCTTTTTCCTGTTTTTTTTCTCGCCCTTTCCCAGTTTTCGGTAAATGTTTTCGATAATCACAATGGCGTCGTCGATTAGCAAACCCACCGAGAGCGTAAGGGCCAGCAAGGTCATATAGTTTATGGTGTAGCCCAGCACGTACATGAGCGCAAAACTGGAAATAATGGAAGTAGTAAGCGAAAAAGTGCTGATGGCAGTGGCCCGAAGGCTGTTCAAAAAAAAAGAAAACCACCAGCACGGTAAGCAAAATGCCAGTAACAATATCGTGAATTACTGCATCATCCTCGCTTTTAATAAAGTCGCTGGTGTCAATAATAACCGAAATCTGAATATCCTCGCCCAGCTGCTTTTGGAGCTGAGCAATCTTGCGCTTGGCCTGCCGGGCCACTTCAACGGTATTGGCCTGCGACTGCTGGATAATATTCAGACCGATCGCATTGCGGAGATTCACGCGGCTGATACTGACAGGCTTTTTTGTTCCGTCAATTATCTGGGCCAGGTCCGACAAATAGACCACGCTGGAGCCGAAAGCTTTCACCACCAGCTTTTCAAAATCTTTAACATCGCTGATTTTTGCCTTTGTAGTTACAGCCGCCTCGTTAAAACCCTGGTCAAGCGTCCCTGCAGGAACTTCCACACTGCCCGTTTGCACTGCCTGCATCACGTCATTCAACGTCAGACTGTAAGCATCGAGCTTTACAGGATCGCACAAAACCCGAATCTGCCTTTCCGATCCGCCAATCAAATCCACCCTGCCTACGCCTTCCACACTCTCCAGCTGCCTCTGAATGAGATTCTTCGCAATCTCCGTAATGTCCTTAGCCGTGCCTTTGCCCGAAACCACCAGATTCATTACCGGAATATCATTAAAATCAATTTGCCTCACCACAGGCTTTTTTGTGTCCTGAGGCAATTCGTCGATAATGGCTTCCACAAAATTTCTTACTTTCTCTTCGTCAACCAGCGGATCCGTGTCAATCTCAAACTCTACGAATACGGTCGAAATATCCTGCTTGGAAGTCGAGTGTATATGCTTGATTCCGGGAATAACATTAACGGCATCCTCAATCTTCTTGGTGATTTCCTCGTTGATGACCTCCGGAGAAGCTCCGTCCAGTTCAGTAGTCACCAGCACAAACGGAGAGTTTATAACGGGCGCCAGCGCAATCTGCAGATTTGCGGAAGCGAAAAAGCCTATGACATTGATCGCCAAAATGATCATTGTGATAAAAACCGGTTCTTTAATGGAGATCTTTGTCAGGCTCATAAAGAATCGGAGTTGACGATTTTGACGAAACTATTGGCCCGCAAGCTGGAGATTCCTTTTACGACAATACGGTCGCCGGCCTTCAATCCCTGGGTAACAGCGGTTAAAGAATCGTTGGATGCTCCTGTTTTCACCCTGACAATTTTCGCTCGCCCGCCGTCCGCCACATAAACAGCCTTGTAAGCCTGTTCTTCAAAAATCGCATGGCTGGGAACGGCCAAAGCCTGGGGAGGCGAATGGAAATTAAAGATCACCTTGCAGAAACTGTTGGGCAGGAAAGCCTCCGGTTTCGTGTTGCTTCGGTGAATTTTCACCTGAAAAGTATTCGCGTTGTCGGCAGACCGAAATATTTCAACCACCTTTCCCCGCTGCCTGACATTTGGAACATTATCCGACTGAATTTGCACCGTGTCGCCCAGCTTCACTCCCAGCACGTCTCTGCTGTTCACATAACTCAGTATCTCCAAGCTGTCGCTCTTGCTGATGAGCAGCAGCGGATCGCCGACTCCCAGAAGCTGGCCTTCGGAAATGTAAATAGCTGTAACCACGCCTTCCAGCGGTGAAAAAACACTGATAGCCGCCGCGCTTTCAATATAATTGGCTCGGCTTACCAGAAAATCATTTCTTGCAATATCAAACTGCTGCCTGGAAATCGCCCCGTCATTGTAGAGCTCCTGCATGCGTTCAAAATTTTTCTCAGCCAGCTCAAACTGGGCGCGTGACTGCCGCAGGCTGGAAGAAGTGCCGTATTCGTCCATTCTCACAAGCAAGTCGCCTTTATTTACCTTGTCTTCCACTCCCACCAGCACACGATCGACAAGATCGTTTACCTTGGAAAGCAAAGTCAGCTGATGAATGCCGCTGACTTTTCCCGTATAGCTGCGTTTGTAGAAAAAAGTTACCGTATCGGCGCTGACAACTGACACCGGAACAGTGTCGGCCGTCAATTTGATTCCATAGCTTTTTGTCTCCTTTTTTTTACACGAAAACAGAACTAAAAGAAACAGCAAGCTTGTAGTCAAATATCGGTACATAAGTCAATTGGTCGCGGTAATAAACTCGTAAGTCGCCCTGGCCGAAAGATATTGAAAATAAGCCTGAGCATATTGTGTGCGCGTCAGCAAAAGCGCGCTCTGTGTGTCCAGAATCTCAAGCAAAGTGCCTGTTCCGGCTCTGTACCTTTCCCGTGCGATCTGCAAAGCCTGCTCAGCAAGATCGAGCGACTCCTGCTGCGTTTCAATCTGGTCTACACCCCGGTTGACCGCCAGCACCGCCTTCCGAAGCTCGTTGCCCAAACTCTGAGTCTGGGCCTTCAGCTGCAGCTCGGCCTGCTTAATCATTATTTTAGCTTGCCGAATTTCCTCTCTTCGCTGAAAACCGTTGAACAGAGTATAATTCAGCGATATTCCCACATAAAAATTGTATTTCACCCCTGCCGGAAGCCCTCCCGTTTCCTGGCTGGTTTTATCGAATTTGCGCTCAAAACTCAGCAAACTGCTCAATGTCGGATACAGCGAAGCAAAGGAAATCTTCAAATCCTGCATGGCGAGTTTGCGCTGCCAATCAATGCGCCGAAGGCTTAGCGAATTGCCAACCAATTCTCCCGCTTCATTCAGCTCAAGGCGCTTGGGAATCTTTTCATCAAGCTTTCCGGAAACGGTCACGCCTTGCTCCAAAGGAATTCCTGCGGCAACTTTCAATTCTCTGACCGCATTCTCCAAATTTATTTTACTGGATAATTCCTGAGCCAGACTGTTGGACAAGGAGACTTTAGCCCGCAGCAAATCGTATCGAGAGCTTGTTCCCGCCCGAAACTGATTATTCACGTCTTCCAGATTCTTTCGGGCAAATGCTGCGTTTTCCTCATTTGATTTCCACAGAAGCCGGTTCAATAACACCTGATAATACGCAACCGAAGCGTCTCTTATACTCTGTCGCACCTGAAGCAACAAGTCTGTACGTGAAGCGCTGAGCTGCGTCTTGAATCGCTTTAAAGCCGAAAAAGCCTGCAGATCTAAAACCACTTGGCTGGCCTGTACCGTTCCCCAGAAACTCCTTTCGGGGAATACCTGATAAGTAAAAGACTGTGCAGTGGGATTGTCGCGCGTAAACGGAGCCAAGGTAACTGTTTCGGGATCAATCTGCTGCGTGAAATTTGAGCTGAACAAAAGACTGGGGTAAATCTTCCCGAAAGCCTGAGTGAGCTGCGATTTGTTATGCTGAATGTTCTGCTGAGAAATCAGGATGTCCCAGTTTTTTTCAACAGTAAAACGAATCACTTCCTGCAAATCCAGTTCTATTGCCGACTGCTTTTCCGCTTGCCCGCTGTCTTGAGCAAAGCCGCCAAAAATGAATGAGCTAAAAAAAAAGCAAGGTACAATGGCTTTGACAATGATTTTTAGCCCCATAATAAATCAAGAACAAGTTTCACTTTATTTAATTTTTACTCTTATTATTTGTTTAGAAATCAAAAGCTTAATGCTTATTGTACTATATTTTGGCTATGAGAAACACCATTAAGACCTTTAATCCGGCAACTGGACAAAAAATCGAAAGCTACCGAACCCACAGCCCCAAAGAAACAGACCTAATAGTACAGCAAGCCCACAGCGCATGGAAAAACTGGAAAGACCTGCCGCTGGCAAGCAGGTGTGAGCACATGCTCAGTCTGGAAAAAGTACTGGTAAAAAAACGGGAAGAATATGCCCGGCTGATAACCCTGGAAATGGGAAAAATTTACAGCGAGGCAATCGGGGAAATAGACAAAGTGGCAATGTACTGCCGCTTTTATGCCCGCGAAGCCCCGCGCATTCTGGCAGACGAAAAAGTGTCTCTGGAACAGGTCTCTCACGCTCAGATAAGTTTTGAAGCCCTCGGCGTGCTTCTGGCCATTATGCCCTGGAATGTTCCATTCTGGCAGGCCATGCGCTTTGCCATACCAGCCATAATAGCAGGAAACACCGTGCTGCTAAAGCATGCCTCAAACGTTACGGGCTGCAGCCTGGCCCTGGAAAAAGCTTTTCTGGACGCCGGTTTCCCGCAGCATGTGTTTCAGTCGGTTTTGCTGCAGGGTGCCGAAACAGAACCGCTCATCAGTCATCCGCTGGTCAAAGGCGTTACAATTACGGGAAGCGAACAGGCGGGAAGCCGAGTCGCTATGGCCGCCGGCAAGTCGCTCAAAAAATCGGTGCTGGAGCTCGGCGGATCGGATGCCTTCATCGTACTGGAAGATGCCGATATGCAAGCATGCGCCCCGAAGGCATTCCAGGCTCGCTTTGCCAACTGCGGGCAGGTGTGCATATCGGCCAAGCGGTTTCTGGTGCATGAAGAAAAACTGGAAGAGTTTATTCAGCTTCAGAAAAGACTGGCCGAGCAGCAAATTATCGGCGATCCGTCAGAAAAAACCACAACCTACGGACCGATGGTAAGTGAAAAAGCACTGCAGGAAATCGACAGACAAGTGCAGGAGTCCGTGCGAATGGGCGCCCGGATCGTATACGGAGGGCACCGGATAAACCGGCAAGGATGCTACTATGCGCCAACAATTCTTCGGGATGTGACCCCCGACATGCCGGTGTTCCGGGAGGAAACCTTCGGCCCTATAATGGCCATCACCAAGATTGCCGATGAAGATGAGGCTGTCCGGCTGGCCAACGACTCCGACTACGGTCTGGGAGGAAACATATGGACACAGGACATCGAACGGGGAATCCAGCTGTCCCGCAGAATTGAAAGCGGCTCCGTTTTCATCAACTCATTTACGCAGTCCATCCCGGCGCTTCCTTTTGGAGGCATCAAAAAATCGGGATATGGCCGGGAAATGTCCCACTACGGAATCAAAGAGTTTATGAACATCAAAACCATTGTAGTAGGCTAACGGCATCTGTCCAAAAAAGAATTCAAAAATTCCTCGTCTCCCAACCAGCCGCAAACAGACATTTCTCCAAACAGACAAGATTCTGCAGGGAAATACCTGTTTTTTTGCATGCATTCCTTGATTTGTTTGAATACAGCATATCTAAATTCTTTTAATTAAGCTCTTAAGCTTGATTAATTTTTCCCTTTGAATATTATGTAAAATAATATAACAACAATAAAGTAGAACCCCTTCCACTGTTTAATTTATTAAAAGATTTTTCATACAAAGTAGCAGCTCTCAGAAATTGAGCAGAAAATTGGTTAGTAAATATTTTATATTAAAAAATGTTTTTATCCAATTTTCAACTAAAATAATTATTTATGAGAAAAGCTATTCTAATTCTTACTCTGCTCTTTTGGACTCTCGGTGAAGCTATTTCGCAAACAACGGTTAAGGGGAAGCTGCAGGATGCGCAGTCAGGTGAGGGGATTGTCGGCGTCAATGTGTATTTGGAGGGTACACAAAACGGAACCATCTCGGACGCTGAGGGCAATTTCAGCTTCATCACCGATGCTCAGGGCGAGTTCTTGCTCGTCGCTTCTTCTGTTGGGTACAAAAGCCTGCGGCGCCAGGTGCAACTGACCGGCGGTGTTCTGGACCTTGGGGCTCTCCGCGTAGAAGTGGACATGATGAGTCTTGACGCCGTGGTTTTGGTGGGTTCTCGAAACGAAAACCGCACCGTGCTGGACACTCCGGTTCCTATCGACGTTATCTCGCTTGACGAAGCCCTGCCTTCAATGCCTCAGGTGGACATCAATGAGCTGCTGAACTACGCTGCTCCGTCGTTCACATCCAACCGCCAAACCATTTCCGACGGCACCGATCATATTGATCCGGCCTCACTCCGCGGGCTCGGACCTGATCAGCTCCTCGTGCTCGTCAACGGCAAACGGCGCCACACCACCTCCCTGGTAAATGTAAACGGAACCGTCGGCCGGGGCAATGTCGGCACGGATCTGAACAGCATCCCGGCCTCATCGATAAAGCGAATAGAGATTCTTCGCGACGGAGCCGCCGCCCAGTACGGGTCGGATGCGATTGCAGGCGTAATCAACATCGTTTTGAAAGACCAGGTGGACCAGTTCAACGCTTCTCTGAGCTCCGGCATCTACAAAGAGGGCGACGGAGAGCGGATAACCTTCAGCACGAACTACGGATTCAAACTGGGCAAAAGCGGTTTTTTCAACCTTTCGGGAGAATTCAGCGACAGAGACTACACCAACCGCATGGAAGAATACACGGGAACGATTTTCAGCGAGGAATACCTGAGCGATCCTACCCTCAACGTGGAAGGAGCAGCTACTCAGGAACAGCTGATGCAAATGCGAGGACTGGACCGCTCAGACTTTAATATGCGGGTGGGCAACTCGGCGGTGCTCAACACAGCGCTTATGTTCAACGCTTCTCATCCTATTGCCGGCAATGCCGAGCTTTATGCCTTCGGAGGATTGAATTACCGCAACGGCGAAGCGGCGGGATTCTACCGAAGACCGGCGCAAATGGACCGCGTTGTTTTCGAGATTTATCCCAACGGCTTTCTGCCCGAAATCCATTCCTATATTCTGGACAAATCGATCGGGATAGGGCTGAAAGGAAAAATCAACGGATGGAATGTGGATTTCAGCAACACATACGGGAACAACAGCTTCCGCTACCAAATCGAAAACACCAACAACGCCTCGATGGGCGCAAGCTCGCCGACCAGCTTCGATGCCGGAGGATTTTCATTTATGCAGAACACAACCAACCTGGACGTCAACCGCTACTTTGACAATTTTCTTGACGGTTTCAACCTGGCCTTCGGTGCCGAATTCCGCGTGGAGAATTATGAAATTGAAGCGGGCGAAGAAGCCTCATGGAAAAACTATGGCCTTCGGACAGTGTTCGAAACGGAAACCCTTCCTACCGGAGAAGTCATCATCAAGAACGAAAAAGTTGTGGATGTGCTTGGAAAAGCAGCTGGCGCGCAAGTGTTTCCTGGTTTCCGGCCTGAAGCAGCACTTGACAAATTCAGAACCAACACAGCCCTTTACCTGGACATGGAGGCGGACCTGACCAAGCAACTGATGGTCGGAGGAGCCGTTCGGTTCGAAAACTACAGCGACTTCGGAAACACGCTGACCGGAAAGCTGAGCACAAGGCTGAAAGTCACGAAATCCATTGCTGTCCGGGCCGCGGCGAGCACCGGATTCAGGGCGCCGTCGCTTCACCAAAAATACTTCAACACCGTCGGTACTCAATTTGTCGGAGGCATTCCGTATGAAGTCGGAACATTCACCAACGACAGCCGCGCGGCTAAACTGCTGGGCATACCTGAATTGAAGGAAGAAACCTCGTTCAACCTGAGCCTGGGAATGACGGCGGCGATAACTGATTTCTGGAACCTGACCATCGACGGTTACCGCATAGAGATTGACGACCGCGTAGTGCTGACAGGCCGTTTTTCTGGGGGCAGCGACACGCCGCAAAACCAGGAAATAGCCCGGCTGCTTCAAAAAGCAGGAGCAGGCAGAGCCCAGTTCTTTTCCAATGCTATCAATACCGAAACCATGGGACTGGACATTATCAACACATTCAATTTCCGCATCGGCCAAGGCTACCTGAAATCCGTGCTGGCCGCCAACTTCAACGAAACGGAAGTAGGCGACGACATCAACACTTCCGAACTTCTTAAAGGAAAAGAAAACATCTACTTTGACCGTGAACAACGGGCCGTTTACGAAACCGGAACACCAGCCAGCAAAATAAGCTGGACAAACAATTTCTCCTGGAACCGCTTCAGCACCATGCTCCGCGTCGTTCGCTTCGGATCGATCGAATACCACTATCCGTCGGCCGATTTCGAATCCAGCAAGGCGCACAATAAGTTCACGGAACAAACTGAGACGCGCGACCAGACTTTCGGAGCCAAATTCGTAACCGACCTGTCGCTGAGCTACGAACTAACCGACAACCTAACGGTTACCGCCGGAGCCAACAACCTGTTCGATGTATATCCGGATAAACACACGCACCAGTCAAACACCAGCGACGGGCGCTTCATCTACTCCCGACGAATGACCCAGTTCGGATTCAACGGCGCATTCTATTTTGCCCGGTTGAACGTAAAATTCTGATACAAACTTGTTTAATGGCAAAAAAAACGGGCAAACCTCAGCTTGTCCGTTTTTTCTTTATCTAAAAAATAAAAATTAGATCTCCTTCAGCTCTACCGGCTGGTCTTCCCGCAATATGGCAAAAGAAGTGAAACCCTGGGCCTTGTAACTGTCAATTTGTTTGGAAACATTTTTCCATTTTTTATCTGTAGTCACCAGTTTTCCCTCCGCTCGGAATTTATTCGCTTCAGTCAGCAAACGGGACATTCCTTCTTTGTTTTTGTCGCCGATAAGCAAAATCTTCTCAGCCTGTGCCGGCACCTGGAAACCCTGCTCTTCCAGAATAAGCACTATGCGCTCAAACCCGATAGAAAACCCGCAGGCAGGAACACTTGGCTTGCCTTTCATCAGCTTGCCCACCATCTTATCGTAGCGTCCCCCGCCGGCAATCGACCAGCTGTAATTAGGTGTTTTTATTTCAAAAATCAACCCCGTGTAATAACCCATTCCGCGAACCAGAGAAAGGTCGAACTCGATGCGAAGATCGCCGGAAGACTGGCTTCGCGCCTCATTCATGACAAATATCAAGTCCTCAAGAATTTCTTTCTCCACAAATCCTTTCTGCTCGTTTTCAGCGGCAAATTCTTCAAAACTTTTATTTTCAAAACTTGCCAGCAGATCAATAAGCTTATCGACATGCTGCTGTTCGTAGCCGGTTTTTAGCAATTCCTCCTGCACGCCCGAAATGCCGATTTTATCCAGCTTGTCGAGGATAATGAACACTTTGGAAGCATCTTGCTCGGCAAAACCGCAATACTGTACAACGGACTGCAGCAGTCTGCGGTCGTTGATCTTCAAAGTAAAGTCGGAAAGCCCGAACTGATTCAAGGTCGTTGTGGTAGCATTGATCAGCTCCAGCTCGGCCAGCACCGACGACTCGCCGATCATATCTATATCACACTGGGTAAGCTGCCGATAACGCCCCTTCTGCGGCCGTTCGGCTCTCCACACATTTCCGATCTGAATAAACTTGGATATCTTAGGCAACTTGCCATGATTGTTGGCATAAAAGCGCGACAATGGAACCGTCAAGTCAAAACGAAGCCCCAAATCTGCCAAATCCTCAGCAGCCCCATGCTTCAGCTTGTCACCCCGCTTTAAAATTTTAAACATCAGCTTCTCGTTCTCGCCGCCTTCACCGCTGCTGAGCAAATTAATGTTTTCTATGCAAGGAGTCTCAATTTCCCTGAAGCCAAACTTGGCATAAGTCTGCAGGATTGTATTGTAGACGTACTTTCTAAGCTCGACCTGTTCTGCCGTAAACTCTCTCATGCCCTTTGGGGGCGTCGTTAAAATACCCATGTATTCGTTATTTTTTTATAGCCAAAAGGCACATAAAATTATACCATCTGAAAAAACACTCAAAAATACTAAAACCTGCATTACTTACCAACTCACAGTTTTCTTCGTAACTATAGGGTATCAGCACATTTTCCAGCGCTTTTCGCTTTTCGGCTATTTCAGTCTGAGAGTATCCGTTGGCTTCCTTAAAATGATAATAATTTTTAATAAAAATTTGATTGAGCGATGAATCCGGACAAATGACTTTCTCAAACAGCAGCAATGCCCCGCCGGGATTCAGCGCCTCATATATTTTTTCAAGCATCCGCACTCTTTTCGCTGGTCTTAGAAACTGCAAAGTCAGGCTGACAATCACAACACTGGCGTTTTCAAACTCAACCTCCGTCATATCAGCGCAGCGGAACGACACGTTCCGGGCATTTCGCTCGCTGAGACGGCTATGAGCTTTCTTAACCATGCTTTCAGAATTGTCGATGCCCACAATACGCACTTCGGGATTCTGAAGATGATCCGAAAGCCTGAAGCAAGTGCTTCCCAGCGACGATCCCAAATCGTAAATATTCGTGCCCGGCTTCGCATAAAGGGCGGCCAGCTCGCAGAGCTGCTTTTGCACTTGCTGGTAAAAAGGAACGCTCCGGTCCAGCATATCATCGAAGACATCGGCTACCGACTGGTTGAATTCAAAATTGGCCGGAGTTTGGACTTTTTGAAATATCGTGTCTTTCATTTTTAATGAATTTTCAATGGCCAGATGGAATATCTGAGATAAATGAGCCTATCGCATGTGTTAAGGCCTATTACCGTGTATATTATTGATATTGCTTCTGTTTGTTTATTCCTTTAGTATTTGCTTCAACTTTATCAGAAAAGCGAATCAGCACATCGTTGCAGACCAGTGCATCGAGATTCATCGATGCCGCCGCACGCACAGCATCTTCGGGCGTTTCCACAATCGGTTCGCCCGCCTTGTTGAAGGAAGTGTTGATGACCAGCGGAATCCCCGTAAGCTCGTAAAAAGCAGTCAGCAGCCTGTGGTACTTGGGATTCTGAAACGAGCTGACACACTGAACGCGGGAAGAGTTGTCAACATGCACCACGCCTTCAATTTTTTTCCGGCGATTTTCTTTCGCCTGCACCACGCCCAGCATAAGCGGATCAAGCAGGGATTCCTCAGTGTTGAAATACTCTTTCGCGCGGTCGCTTAGAACAGAAGGCGCGAGCGGGCGGAAAAGCTCGCGTCTCTTCAGCGTGTTGACGCGGTCGCGCAGCTGTGCCGAATGCGGACTGGCAAGCATGCTTCGGTTGCCCAATGCCCGGGCCCCGTATTCGCTGCGGCCCTGAAACCACCCCAGAACTTTATTCTCGCTAAGCAAACGGGCGGCTGTTTCGCAAATGTCCTTTTCAAGTGAAAACCGGATTCCCAAACCGGTTAAGGCTTCGCAGCACGACAAAATCTCCTCGTTGGTGTAATCCGTTCCCAAATATACATAATCCGAAGAGCCCCGCTTTGGAAGCTGAGGACGGTGGGCGACGCCTTCCAGATAATGGCTTCCCCAAATAGCGTTGCCCAAAGCCTGGCCTTGATCGCTCGGGAACGGCGGCACAAACACGGACTGTCCGGTCTTCTGCTCAATGTAAGTGTTCATTACGCCGTTGAGGCCCACGCCGCCTGCGATGCAGACATTTTTCACTCCGGTCTTCTCAAGCAGGTGACCAACCTTTCGTAAACTCCATTTATTCAGCTGGCCCTGCACATACTGCGCAAGATCTTTTCCTGCCTGTTCCAGATACCTGTCCGGCGCCTGTGACAGGCTGAATTCCATTTTGTTGTTTTTCAAAAAATTCTCCATGTCCGGAACCGTGCTCCAGGTGTCTCTGAGCGTTGACTGCAAACTGCCCTCAGCATCCATTGCCCAAAGATCCACGCTCCTCCAGCTTTCCGGAAAACGTCCATAAGAGCTGAGCCCCATTGTTTTTCCCGCGTTGTGATAATTCCCGAATCCAATATAGCGCGTGAATTTGTTGTAGACTTTCCCGAATCCCGCATTGCCCGGCGTCTCGAAATCCCTGCCTATGAGCACAATCTCATTTCCACGGGCCCAGTAGTAGCTGTTGCGCTCGCAATAATTGGAATGGGTTCCCTTCTGCTCAGCGTCTTTCGAGAAAAGAAGACTTCCCTCATTGTCAGCAATCATTATCAGCGACTCTTCGAAAGGCGATAGAAAATAGGCCGCATAAGCATGCGAAAGGTGATGGGAAGGAATAACCACCAATTTCTCAGGAATTTTCTCCAGCCCCAGATCTTTGAGATGATGAGCCAGAATGTCTTTCCGGGGAATAAGCGGATGGCCGTAAAAACTGATAACAAAAAAGTCAACATCCTTCACACCGATTTCCAAATAATCATACATCATCCGAAGCGAGTGCGCATATCCCCCGTCATACTTTTTTCTTGACGCCCTGTCTTCAGCCATAGCAAACTCGATTTTTCCGTCACAGACACAGGCAACAGAACCACCGGAAATGGGCTTCATTAAGCTGTCGAGCCCGGAATTCAATCCTACTATTCTCATTTGTTAAAATATTTTTTGCGGCCGGACAATGTGCTTTCTCTAATCACTGCTCACACAAACGTTAAGGCCTGTTATAAAAGACATTGCTTCAGTTTGAGTTATCTCTCCCGAATGCTAAAACCGGAAAACGGGATTTATCAATAGTAAACACTCCGTCTTTTTATTTATTTTCAGTTATGTTTTTCAGCCAACGATTTAGCTGACTAATAACATAAGCTAAATTGCCGGCAGCACTTGTTTACAGCGTTTTAACCCCATTTCCTCAATAATTTTTTCTCCGTTGAAAAACTAAAGACAACACCGCCAAGCTTTATTAAAATCATATCTGTTTTTCTTTAATCGCTCAATCCGGTTTCCGGCAGTCAAGAATCCAGAAATACGGAATACGAATGCTCTGAGTATAGAGCACAGGAAATTCGCTGGCGTGTTTTTCCTGAGGCGCGGGCTCATGCATTTTCTGAACACAAAAACCGCTGTCGACCACACAATTATAGTAAGTTGACATAGTTCGGTGCTGGCTGACCACCCGCCTGATAATTACATTGCCGTCTACATCCTCCCGGCTGCGGCTGACTTCTCCCTCGCTCAGATAATCGTCGAGGCGATAATAGCAGTATTCCCACTGGTCCTCCTTCTTTTCCTTGACCCACTGGCCCAGATTTTTAATCGGATGGGGTATAGAAAGAATCAGCCGGCCTCCAGGACGAAGAATGCGGTAAAAGATATCCATAACCTTAGGGATATCCTTCAAATGGTCAAAAACATTCACACAAAGCGCAGCGTCCAGCTGCCGCAAGTTTTCCACCTGATCAGACGAATCAAGCACTTCCAGTCCGCCGCCTTTTTCCCGGTTAATCCGCTCCAGCTCTTTTCTCATGGGCGCCATCGGCTCATAAGCAAACACTCTATTGTCCGGCCGTTTGACAAGGTGCGAAAGCGTTCCCAAGCCCGCGCCATAATCCAAAACGGTCCGAGGCAAAGGAGAGATTTCCGACACTGCATTCACTATCAATTCGTCAATAAGCAAAGCCGGAAACGAAAGCCTGTCCCGCTCGGCCACATAGTTTTCGGCTATCGCCTGCCATTGGTCCTCCTTCGGTGTGACTTTGTTTGTTGTTTTTATCATAGCTGTAGAGAATTTTGCTTTCAGATTTTTAGCTGAAATAGTTTTTAGAAGCTATCGGGCCCTTCGAATTCTGATACTTCCCTTCGTAAAGCGTAATGTCGCCAAGCGGTTTCCAGAAAGAAACCTGGCCCAGGCGCATGCCTGGATACACCCGGATATTCAGCGTGGGATGCAGCTGAAAGGTCAAATTGCCGTGCGAACCGATGTCAATCAAGTCAGAAGTAATGTGTATAAAAAGTCCCAGCCTCGCAATGCCCGACTTGCAGTGCAGCATCGGGACAAAATAATCGCTCCCTACAATTTCTTCCGAAGCGCCTAAATAAAACGCGCCCTTCTGAAGCACGGTGCCTTCCTCGGGAATGGGAACAAGCTCATAAGGATTGGGCTGAAGAGAATCGAGATGCTCTCCGGTGTAGACGAGCAAGGTTTTGCCAAGCCGCAGATCATAGCTGTTCGGATTGAGCTGTTCGGAACGGAAAGGGGAAATATTGATTCTGCCCTGCTCTACGTTTGCGCTGATTTCGCTTCCGGTTAATATCATAAAACGCCTTTTGAAGTCGTGGGTAAATCGAAATGCTTGTAAAAACCCTGCTTGGGGTAATGATTGCCCTGAGGCAGCCAAAAAGTCACCTGTCCGATCGTCATAAAAGGATAAATAACAACCGGCTTCACGCACTTGATCTCGAGGGTCCACTGATGGATCTCGTCCTGATGCCCGAGATCGGCGGAGACCTGAAGAAAAATCCCCAAGCGTCCGATGGAGCTCCGGCCGATCAGAGAAGTCACAAAGTGCTTGCTGCCGATCACTTCGCGGGTGTTGCACAAATACAGCCGGCCAGGCTGCAGCAAAAGTCCCTCTTGTGGAATTTTCTTTCGTTTATAGGAAAGGTCTGGGCTTCTCGAATCGATGGTTTCATCCGTAGAAAGCTCTATGTAAGAATCTTCAAGGTGGTAATTAATGCTGTTCGGGTTGATGCTTTCCGGATTAAAGGGAGAGACCGTTATGGTCCCTTTCCGAATATTCTCCTCTATCTCCTTTCCTGTGAGTATCATGGCGATTATGTAATATTTCCTTTGAAACGGGGAAAAAATGTAAATTCGGAGTTAGAACTATCCTCAAACCACGTGCCCAACAGCCGCTCTAGTCCCGCATCCATATTGGCAATAGAAGGAACGCCCATAGCCAACGCATCTGTGTAAAATTCAAACCGGCTAAGCTCCTTTCCCTCGCATTCAATGCCCCGAGCAATCTTGTCCAAATCGGTTTCAATCAACCCTCCGGTTGCCAAATAATTGCGTCCTTTGTACCACAGCTGGCAGTCGCGGCACCATCCGCCTGACTCTTTCACATAAAAAGGACGGGTATGCCGGGGAAACTCTGTAACCCACACGAAACCCTCATAAACCGCGTCCATGTACTCTCTTACAGCCAAAGGAAGCTGGTGTCCGGAAGCCTGGTCCAAACCGCTGGCCTTCAGCAAATCCCGATAGCTAACGGTATCAAACTCGGGAGCCGGAGGAAGCTTGAGATGCTTTAAATCCAGCTCGGAGATTTTCCGGTGCAAAAATCGAATGTAGTCGGAAAAAATTTTCATCAGCGGCTGCAGATCCGCGCTGAAAATGCTCACCACCACATTGGAAAACTCAACCAGTTTTCGGCGGGACGAAGCGTTTTCCCTTCGGAAAAGCCTGGCTATTTCGTAAATTCGGTCATAGCCCTGCGACTGGATCACCTGGTGGTACAAAATTGAACTGATCGTCAAATAACAGCTCTGATTGCCGAAAACGCTGACTTCAAAAGACTTGGTCTGTCCCAGCACCCAGTCGCCGACAAGCACAGGCGTATTGACCAAACGGAATTCTTCCTGCGTGAAGTAAATATGCGTCTGCGCTTCCAAAACCGAGCGCACGAACTGCGCCTCGATCCGGCCTGGCTCGGCAGCTTTATGTCTCTGTTTGGACCGGGCATCGGGACAATTTTGCTCCGAAAGCCGGATTATTTCAAACTTCTTCGAATGACCGCCTTCAGGATTCCACTGTCCTTCTGCGGTAATGAAATCCCCAGCCTTAATTTTTTTCGGAGGATGTTCATACACGCACTCGACAAGCCTTCCCGATGTGCTAACCACCAGAAAGATCAGGTGCCTGCTGATTTTTCGAACGCGAACCACACGTCCTTTTACAATTTCATCCTTAGTTACCAGAGCAGCGTTGGCAAGTGTTTTTTCCATGGCTTGAGCAGCAAATAAATGTTCATTCAGCCCTCTGTTCAAAAAAATATTTGATAGAAACGAGAAGCGGCAATTTCCTATCCAAAACACAGTACAGCCGAACAAACAACTCTACTAAAATGCGGCGCTTTGTCAGTAATGTTTAAAAGAAAAACGCAGTAAATGTAAAGCCTTTCCTCTTTGAAAAATCTTCGATTTTCGCCTATTCCCTACCTCAAAATCAGTCCTCTATTTTGTCTTTCAACAGCGCTTCAAGTCTTTTTCTTTGACATTCAAAAAACACTTTATCTCAAATTTTCTTATTCTGTTTTTACTTGAAATCTGATTTTTTTATGAAAATTTGAATTACGTTCCAGCTAAACAGCTTAATGCAAAAGGGCTGCATTAAGCGCTGAAAATCTGCAAAATAATCCTTGCAACATACATGCTTCTCAATTCACTCCAACCCAAAATTCATTAGCATTTCCCCCAGAAAAACTGCTCACCTTACGCCTGTCAAAAATCGCCTCCAATTGAACGCTCCTCCGCAAGTAGACCACAGCACGGCTTTCACTTTCCCGACAAGCTGACTTTCAGGCACAGGTCCCCAGCACCGCGAATCAATCGTGCTGGTTCGGTTGTCGCCCATCATAAAAAAATAGTTTTGCTTAAACGTGTAACTCTCAACAGGCTTTCCGTCCAGCCAGTACTTTCCGTCTTTCTCCTGAATAGCCGCATGCTCCTCCTGCCGGATGATATCCTTGTAGCAAACATACGAAACCGGCGTCAGACGCACTGACAGCCCTTTTTTTGGAATTCGGAGCTTCCCGTAATTATTCCTCGACCAAGGAGTGAGCTTTCCGCTTGGGGCCACATAATGGCTTTGCGAAGAAACAATCCTAAGCGAATCAAAAAGGCCTTTTCGTTTCAGCGCACCGGCTGCTGCATTAGTCATTACTGCGCGGAAAACCTGTTCCTTTTCTTTTGTACGGTTCATCCTCAGCCGCGGAAACTGCTTATTCACTTTTGCAAGCACTTCCGCATCACCGGAAAACAGCAAATATTCGTTCTTAACTTCCTCCGACGGACTGTACAATTCTCCGTTTACAACAAGCTTTCCGGCCTTAACCTGAAACTCATCCCCGGGCAAACCAACGCAACGCTTTACCAAATGAGTTTCTTTCCCTCCGAAAACTTTTGTGAAAACCAACACGTCTCCTCGCATAACCTTCTCTGTGCCCGGCAGCCGCCGGTAAGGCCACCAGTTGTCCTTTATCCGTGCTCTTGCTTCGTCATTGAAATACAGCGCAATATTCAGCCAGGGAATTTTGAATGGTGTGCGGGGCAATGCCGGTCCGATCTCCAGCTTGCTAACAGCAATAACGTCACCCGGATACAGAGCATTCTCCATCGAATTTGAGGGTATTCTGAAAACTTCCATCACGAATATGCGCAGACTGACAGACACCAGCAGCACGAAAAACAACAGCGCCAACCCCCTGACGGTTTTTCTCAAAGCAACTGTGGCAATTCTGTCTGAAATTTTTTTGATTAAACCAAAAATAACGACAAGAAGCACCGCATAAACCGCCAGCCAAAGCGGACCGAGCCAAAATAAAAATCCAATAAGAAGCGTCAGCAATAAAGTCAATGATTTTTTCCCGTTACCCATTATCCAGCTAATCCTTTTTTATAGAAAAAATAATAACACAAAGGCACAAAATAAAGACTCACCACCGTACCGAAAATCATCCCGCCGATAATACTGACAGCCAGCGGCTGCTGCAGCCTAGAGCCCATGTCGTTGCCGAACAGCAGAGGAATCATGGCGAGAACAGTCGTCAAACTGGTCATCAGAATCGGCTTGAGCCGGCGCTTACCCGCCATGTGAATCGCTTCCATAACCGGGCGTCCCGAAACCGACAGCTTGTTGATGGTATCGATTTTCAATATCGAATCGTTGATGATAATGCCGCACATAACGATCATGCCAATGAGCGACATCAGATTCAGACTGGTGCCCGTTACCCACAGCAGCAGCAGCGTTCCGGCAATATCGATCGGAATCTCGATCAGCACAATCAGCGGCTGCAGCAGCGACTCGAACTGCGCGGCCAAAATAAGGTAAAGCAGCAACACGGAAATGAGAAATATAACCGCCAGCTGAGAAAAAAGCGTTTTGTTTTCCAA
>JAKSBZ010000020.1 GCA_022360875.1 Cytophagales bacterium
CGAAGGCAACGACAACCTGCGCGCTTACTAAAACCTTCGCGGCTGCGGATTCATAACTCAAAACAAACCAAGAAAGCTGAACAGGCTTTGACAAAAAACAAAACCCGAAAAAATCGTCTAAAATTTTCGGGTTTTGTTTTTCTGCACATACCTACCAAATACTAAAATAGCCCCCGAACCACCAGGGGCTACGACCAACTAAACTTACTTGTATATAGTGTTTAATTACACATTAAATATACATATTTTTACAAAAAATTATGTATAAACAATCAATTATTTCTTTTTTTAAAAAGCTTAAAGTCTAAAGATTACGATTGATTTCCCCAGGAAATCCTTGCTCAGAGGCAAAAACAAGCAACTCAAAGACTAAATTCCAAAAAAGAAAAATATCATAACAAGAAGCGCTAAAACGGCCAAAAGAACACTGCGCTGTACCGTTCTTCCCTGAATTCTTTTCCCGCATTTACCAACAGCCAATGCAAAAGATCCCACAGACCGCACAAAACTATCCACTCCCCAATAGTCGAACAAGGCGACAAGCTTGGCCACAATCACTTGCAGCACGGCAAACGAATTTACAGCTTTGTCCAGTGCACGGTCACCGAACCTCAGCGCTTTCGAAAAAAGCAAAACACCGCCAGCGGCCAAGTCGTTCAGGCGGTCTACCGCTTTGGCGTCAAACCATGCGGCAAAACCGGCGAACTTTAGAGCCGGCGCAATAACCAGCAACTGAATCGCTCTTTCCAGATAAAAGTTGCGGAAGCTAAGAGAGTACACCAGACCTTCAGAAGGCATATCGACCGTCCCCGCTTTCTGTTTTGCGCGGTACCGCCGGATGCCCGCAAACAATCCTGCGCCTACCAACAGAAGAGAACAAAGCATTGCCGGAAGATGTGCCGATTCCTCCAGCATCTCCACAGTCAAACTGTCCGTATGCCACAGCGGCACAGAAACAGGCACCAGAGAGGCAGGAATTTCAAACTGCGAGTAAAGCCAGCTTGATGAGGCCAAAAACGGGTTGACGGAAAAGACAAAACCTATCGACATAAATGCCAGAATAAAAAGCGGCACTTTTTTCTTCCAATGGGGCGAAGAAAGCTGATTTATCAGTGAATCAAACTCCGGAAAATATTTTCCCAAACGAAAATCGCCAAAAAATATCAGAGTGATCTGACGCACCATGTAGGCCGCTGTAAGAAAAACGGTCACAAAACCCACAAACGGCACCAGCCACACGCCAATGCCCAAACTTGCTTCATGCAGGCTGGCCCAGGCCCATGCGCTGTTCAAGATTGCATCCTTGGAAAGAAAACCCGAGAAAAAAGGAATTCCCATCAGCGCCGCCGAAGTAATCAGATATGTGCTGAACACAAACGGAATCCTTTTCCGCAAGCCTCCCATCAGGCGCATGTCATTCACGTCAAATATTACCGAAGGATCCTGGCGCTGCATTTTATACTCCAGCACATGCATTCTCCTAATAATTGCTCCGGCCGACAGAAACAATCCGGCCTTAAAAAACGCATGTGTAATCAGATGAAAGAATGCCGCGTCGTAAGCGCCCACGCCCATTCCCATAACCATATAACCCAGCTGTGAGCTCGTCGAGTAAGCCAGCACCTTCTTGATGTCGTACTGAGCCAAAGCGGCCAGAGCGCTCGAAATCGCCGTCAAAGCACCTACACAGGCAATGACGGTCAGGACCGGAGCCGTGAGCAGCGGAAATACGCGCGCCAGCAAATAAACGCCGGCGGCCACCATCGTCGCCGCGTGGATCAGCGCCGAAACCGGAGTCGGACCTTTCATGGCGCCGGGAAGCCAAACCTGCAGAGGAAACTGGGCTGACTTGCCGACGGTCCCGCAAAATAACCCGAGACCAGCCACTGTCAGCCAGAGCTCGGGCATCCGGTGCACGCTTTCGGCTCCGTGGTTCAAGAAGCTGACCACCCACTGCCCGTCTTCCACCGAAGAACTCTGCATCAGGGCTTTCAGCGCACTCAAATCCAGTGTGCCGAACATCGAAAATAAAATCCCCAAACCCAGCAGAAAACCCACGTCGCCCACCCGGTTGGTAAGAAATGCCTTTTTTGCCGCCAGCGATGCATCCTGCCGCTGAAACCAAAAGCCGATCAGCAAATAAGAAGCAAAACCGACAATCTCCCAGAAAACAAAAAGCAAGAGCAGATTGTCGCTGAGCACCAAGCCGAACATGGCAAAAGTAAAAAGTCCCAAATAGGAAAAATAGCGTGCATAGTGCCGGTCCTCCTGCATATAGTTCACCGAAAAAAGGTGAACCAGCCACGAAACGACACTTACGACGAACAACAGCAGAACAGACTCGCTGTCCAGGACTAATCCGAAAGTAAAAGAAGTGGAATCTACCGAAAACCACTCCCAGCGCGCATGTACAGCTTCTCCTCCCCAAACTTCACTGAACAAGTATATGGAAATGATCGTGGCGATAGCCATCAAGTGGTTCGCTATAATCGACGCGCCCCGGTTCAGACGCTTGATGGAAACGGATATTATGAGAAAAGATAATAAAGGCATCAAACACATCGCCCCTGCCCAAACACTCAGATCCACAGGCTGAAGAGCCTTTGTAAGTTCATTTATCGAAAGCATAATTCAGTCTTTTTTAGACCTCGTCGCCCAGCGAGGAAATTTCATCCAGATTTGAACTGCGGAAATACTTGTACACATTCAGCACGATGGCCAAAGCAACTGCCACTTCTGCCGCCGCCAGAATCATGACAAACAAGGCAAACATTTGCCCCCCCAGACCGGGATCGTACTGACTGAAAGCGATAAGGTTGATGTTAGCAGCATTTAAAATAAGTTCTATTCCCATCAGCACGACGATGGCATTGCGCTTGGTAAGCACGATAGCCAAACCTATACAAAACAGGCTGGCTCCGAAAAACAAAAAATGTTCAAGTGAAAGCGTCATGAGATAACCATTAAAAGTCTCCAAACAGACGAAAGCATCAGCACCAGCAAACTCAGCGGAGTCAGGTACTTCCAGCCAAGCGTCATCAGCTGGTCTACCCGAAGGCGCGGCAAGGTCCAGCGAAGCCACATCTGCACAAAAACCAGTGCAAAAGCTTTGGACAGCAGCCAGAAAGCGCTCAACAAACCGCCCGCAACAGTTCCGGGCTCTCCGGTAGTCCAGTCAAACAGCCTTGCCTCTCCAATATTTGGCAGCGGACTGTTCCAGCTTCCCAAAAACAAAACAGCAGCCAGTATCGAAACCAGCAGCATCATGCAATATTCTGAAAGCATCAGAAAAGCAAAACGGATTCCCGAATACTCGGTATTGTAGCCCCCGATCAGCTCCGACTCCGATTCCGGCAAATCGAACGGCGTCCGGTTAGACTCGGCCAGCGAGGCTATAAAG
Organism: Cytophagales bacterium; assembly: GCA_022360875.1. GTDB lineage: Bacteria > Bacteroidota > Bacteroidia > Cytophagales > Cyclobacteriaceae > JAKSBZ01. The sequence goes on from JAKSBZ010000020.1 coordinate 3,401, forward strand.
AAAATAACGAATGCGACAAGCAGCACCGGCGAGCGAAACACATTCCAAGTCAGAAAACCGCCGACCTCCGTCGTATCAATTCCCCAAGCCTTTATGCCCAGCAAGTAATTATGCACTTCTGCTTCCGAAAACCGGTTCCAGAACGCGCCCTGCTGATACGATATCTCCTGCAAGTCCAGACTTTGAGCCACCGCAGCGGCAGCTAGAAGACTTAATGTAAGCGGCACCTCGTAACTTATCATCTGCGAAACCGAACGCATAGCGCCGAGCAAAGAAAACTTGCTGTTGCTTCCCCAGCCCGCCATAAGAATGGCGATAATGTCCAGCGAAATGATGGCCAGCAGATAGAACGCTCCGGTTTCAGCAGCCGATCCGGCCCAGCTTGATGTCAGCGGAAGAACCGCAAAACCGCTTATTATCGCCGTAAACACCAGCAGGGGTGCCAGCTTGAAGAGCCACCTATCGTTGTTCGAAGCAATGATATCTTCCTTTTGAATAAGCTTCAGTATGTCTGCAAGCGTTTGCAGTATGCCGTATTTTCCGACTTCCATCGGACCAAGCCGGTCCTGCATAAAACCCGCCACCTTCCGCTCGGCATACACGCCCGCCAAAGCAAAAACAAGCACGAAAGGCAAATAAAAAAAGACAGTGCTCATGACTTAACCTCCTTTTTAGAAAATGAGGCTATCAGACTGGCGCCGACAAGCGCCACCAACAGCACGATCCCGGCCAGCTCAAACGGCATCACATAATCGCTCATCAGCAGCCTGCCGATTTCATGGAGAGAGCCATCCTTCATCAGCTCTCCGGACCGAATAGGTGCCTCGCGGATCCAGTCCGCATTCGCAAAATCCGCAATACGGACAACCCGCACCATCAGATAAAAAAGCATGCCCGCTACCGCAATTCCCAAAAAACGGTTGCGGCTTTGGGTATAGAGCCGTTTGCCGTCCAACCGGCTCGAAAGCATAATTCCGAAAATCATCAATACCAGAATGCCGCCGATGTAAATCATAATTTGTGCTATAGCCAAAAAATCCGCACGCATCAGCACATAAACACCTGCTACGCATAAGAAGACCAGCACAAGCAAAAAAGCGGAATGAATAATATTTTTCTTAAAAAGAATAAGCAGAGAAGCCAGCACCGCGGTTCCCGCAAAAAAATAAAACAATATGCTAATTATCAGTTGCTCACTCATCGTCAACTCCTTTCTTTTTTCCTGGAATTTTCGGCCTTAGAGCCTTCGGACGAACCGGTTTGGGACGAACCGCATCCGGCTGCTTTCCGGCCTCCTCTTCTTTCGTTGTTTTCCGAATCACCGGCCTCACCCTTTTCGGCTTCGACGGATTCAAGCTTGTTTGTTCAGCAAACTCGCCGGGGCTTTCCTTATCCGGTTTCTGCTCTTCCGGTTTCCGGATTACCGGACGCACGGCTTTCAGACGGAGCGGTTTCGGCCTTGACTCTGCGGCTGGCTCTCCGGAGCTTTCTTTATCCGGTTTCTGCTCTTCCGCCTTCCGGATTACCGGACGCACGGCTTTCGGCCGTATCGGCTTCGGCTTGGACTCTGCGGCTGGCTCGCCGGAGCTTTCCTTATCCGGTTTCTGCTCTTCCGTTTTTCGAACCACAGGACGCACCGCCTTCGGACGCGCAGGCTTTGGCCTTGAACTGTCCGCCTGTTCTTTTTTCCCCGGCTCATCGCCAGCCGGCTTCTGAACAGGACGCACCCTCGGCCGAAAAGCAGGCTTGGGTTTTTCAGACGTTTCCTGACCGGCATTTTCTTCTGAGGTTCTCTTTATCGCCGGACGCACCGGTTTCGCCGCCGCACTCTCTTTAGCCTTTCGGGCTTCCTGTTTTTTCTTTTTCATCTCCTCCAGCTCCTGCTGTGCTTTCAGAATCTCCACAGGAGTCATTTTTGAAAATGAAAAATTATGCTCTTTGAAATCGTAAGCCGAATATGCATATTCGGGAGTCATCGTCAGGCACTCCGTAGGACAAACAGTCGTACACAGACCGCAGAACATGCACTTGGCCATATCGATATCAAACTTTTCGGCATGTATCCGGACCGGCGAGCCGTCCGAAGTCTTCCGTATTTCAGAAGCAGACAAAATTCCCTTGATGTCAATACAGTCCACCGGACAGATCTTCGCGCATTTGTCGCACACTATGCAGTCATCCATCTCGATATCCAGCTTGTAGCGCCCCACTTCGGGCACGGGAAGCACCTGCTTGGGATACTGCAGCGTCTGCACGCCTGTGGTCTGCCGGAAATAGCCCGGCTGCTCCACTCCTTCGGTTTTGCTGGCCTCTCGAGCTTCCAGAAAATGCCTGAAAGTCAGACGCATTCCCGAAGCCACAGTCCGCACAGCTTGCCAAACAGTCTTAATATATTCCTTAAAAGAATTCTCCAAATCTATCCGTTTTCACCAATTTATAATGGTCTTTCAATGACCCGACGGAACATCCATTACAGCCAACCTTTTATCTGGTTTTTGCGGTTTTTCAATGGACAGTTGGAACAACCATAACCATCTTGCCTCTCGTGTGTGTTAAGGCCGATAATCATGGATGTTTCATGTGCATTAAACCAATGACAACGGATGTTTCATTTCATCCCCGCAACATGCGGTCAGCCAAAAATCCCGCTTTTTTAGAATGAAAGTAAATAAGTAACAAACTTAAATTGATCCTTCTCTTATTCCAAGTGATCAAGCCTTTTTTCAGACGAATAGAATTTTTCTGTCCATTCCCCTATCTTTGATCTTTTATTATCCCACTCAACTTATGCTTATTTATTTTAAAAAAATCATTACTTTTTTCATTTACCCCTTCAACCACATTCTCATCCTGCTTTTTATTTCTTTGATTTTCAGAAAAAAAAGAAAAAAAGCAGCTGGACTAGCGCTTCTGTGGATTTTTATTTTCGGGAACGGCATACTATACGAGCAGTGCTTCCGATGGTGGCGAATGCCCCAGCCGACGCTTGCATCGTTGCCGCATACCGAAACCGCCGTGCTGCTGGGCGGCGGCGGACTGGCGCCGGCCGAAGACCTGGAAAGCATCATTCAGCACGAAACCAATACGCGTCCGCGATTCAACATCGCGCTGGCTCTTTACAAAGCAAAAAAATTCGACCGGTTGCTTATCACAGCCGGAAACCTGAATTTCGGCGGGCTTGAAGCCAGGGAACTCAAAAGATACTTTGTTTTTATGGGGATTCCGGCAGAAGCTATTGTGCTGGAGGAAAAAGCCCGTACAACAGCGGAAAATGCAATCTACTCGGAGAAATTGATGAAAGAAAAAGGAATGGACAAAGACATCCTGCTTATCACCGACGCCTTCCACATGCGCCGCGCCCAGAAAATCTTCGAAAACGCCGGTTTCCGGGTAACTCCTTACGCTGGAGGCTACCAACGAAAAAACCACACGCGGCAATGGTTCGATTACATCTTTCCCTCTCCGCATACGCTTGATCAGTGGGATTTGCTCATGAAGGAATTTTTCGGCTGGCTTTACTTTTCCATCACTCACTAATCTGTACTCAAATATACATGGCAAAAAGACAAACATTCGGCAAAACCTGGTGGGGAGAACAATGGCTTCGCGCCCTGGAAGGCATCGACTTCAGCAACAGGCTGCCAAGGGGAAAAACCTACGCAAACAAAGGCGCCGTCCAGAAACTGAGTTTCAAGAAAAATGAAATCAAGGCTTCTGTGGCTGGCTCGTACCAGAGCAGCTACCGCATAAGCATCGAAGTGCCCGAATTCACTTTGCAAGAAAAGATCAAACTCGTCGAGCTGGCAGTCGGCAACGACCTTATACTCACCGAACTGCTCAACAGCCAGCTTCCCGGCGATTTGCTGCACTTGCTGGAAACGCACGGCATCCACCTGTTTCCGAAAAACTGGAAAAGCTTCGGCATGCACTGCTCATGCCCCGACTTTGCTGTGCCCTGCAAGCATTTGGCCGCTGTCATTTACAAAATCTCAGAAGAGATAGACCGCAACCCCTTCCTGATTCTGAAAATGAAAGGACTGGACCTTTTGGAGGAACTGAAAAAACAAGGACTCGATCTGACAGAGGAAACCGCCGAAACGATTCTGCAGACAAGTGACTGCCTGCTGGAAAGCCCTCACATTCCTTCGCCGGACGACAAACCGCTTGACCTCTCGCTGGTTCCCAACGTGAGCGAGCGCCTGCTTCATCTGCTCAGCGACAAACCGCTTTTTTTCGGCAAAGACTTCAAAACACTGCTGAAAAAAGCCTACAACAGCACCGCCAAGCTCGCCAAAAGCTGGGCCGACGAAGAACAGCTGAAAGAAAACTTCTCGAAAAAACTCAAGTCCCTGGACGATCTGTCGCTGGTTATCGATTCGGACTGGGAGTTCGTTGGCTTGTTCGGTACGGCGCACGGAGACTATGAACTTTTGATCAAAGAGGCCAGCGGACTCCCGGCTCTGGCGCACCACCTGCTCCTGCTTGACCGCGCAGAACGACATCTGCACCACCCGTCGGTTTGGCATTTCCGGAGAATCGCCCGCTTCGCTTATAAACTGGCTCAGGAAAAAGCCTATATGCCCCGGCTGGTCGAGTCCGGGAACGGGCACTCGGCACAGTGGATTCCCGCTGTTTTAGACGAAAAAGTCCAGGCGCTCTTCAGCCAGCTGTCCGATAGCCTGCCCAACGACCTGCTTACGGTGCAAACTCCAGAAGGCCTGAAGCATTTCAGTCCGCAGGAACAGCTGCACTTGCTCTGTCATATATTCCTCAACATCTGGATTCCGGAAGCCTGCTTCGCGCTCAAGGGCTCTCAGCTTCCCAAAACCGACGCCAAAGTCTTCGAGCTTTTTTTCGAAGAAAAATTCACACGCTTCGACAGCGAATGGGACGAAACCATACCGCAGGCGGTGCAGCTGTGGCTCCGCAAACTTTATATCGCTCAGAAAGACACAACGCCAGTACTGATAATTGAAGAAGGAAAACGCGACTGTTTTGAGGTTTCGATGGAAATAAAAACCGCCGAAACCAGCTACCCGATAGCAGAATACCTGCGCCATCCCGATTTTCGGAAAAAGAAATTCGAAGTACTCAAAGACATCAACCTGCTGGCCGAGCATTTCAGAGACCTCAACAAACTTCTGACGCTCGAGGAAGACAAGCTCGTTTATCAGGACTATGAATTCGAGCCCATTCTCTTCGACATGCTGCCGACACTGCAGCTGCTGGGCATCGGCGTTGTGCTCCCGAAAACTCTGCGGAAGCTCATTGCTCCCAACCTGTCCATGAGCATCAAGAAAAACGAAAACGAGACCGGCAAAAGCCACCTGAGCCTCGCGGACATGCTGGATTTCGAGTGGACGGTCGCACTGGGCGACGTGCATATCTCGGAAAGAGAATTCCGAAAGCTCGTCCAGAGCAACAAGAAGCTGGTGAAATTCCAAAACCAATACGTTCACCTGAACGCCGAGGAAATCAACGCTATACTGCGCAAACTGGAAAAGCCACCCAAGGCCGGCGCCAACGAAGTGCTGCAGGCCGCTCTGTCGGAGAAATACGAGGGAACGCTTGTGCACCTCACCGACGAGGTGCGCTCGCTCATACAGGAATTCACCAAAACCTATGATGTCGAAAGCCCGGAAGGCCTGCTGGCCACGTTGCGCCCTTACCAGCAGAGCGGCTATTCCTGGCTTTACAAAAACGCCCGTCTGGGGCTTGGCTCGCTGCTTGCCGACGACATGGGACTTGGAAAAACGCTGCAGACCATTGCCGTGCTGAGCAAATTCAAGGAAGACGGTTTGCTGCAGAAAAAGAAAGCGCTTGCTGTTGTTCCCACTTCGCTGCTTACTAACTGGAAAAAAGAAATCGAAAAGTTCGCTCCCTCGCTTGATGCGCAGATCTACCACGGCACAAAGCGGAAAATGCCGGAAAATTTCGACCTGCTGCTCACCACTTACGGGCTGCTGCGCACCGATCTGTCGATCTTCAAAAAAATGAAATGGTATTGTCTGGTCATTGACGAAGCGCAGAACATCAAGAATGTATTGACGGGACAAACAAAGGCCGTGAAATCCGTGAAAGCGGACGTAAAAATTGCCTTAAGCGGCACTCCGGTGGAAAACCGCCTGTCCGAATACTGGAGCGTGATGGATTTTGCCAACAAGGGCTACCTGGGCTCGCTCAAAAAATTCACTGACAAAATCGCCAAGCCCATACAGAACGACCAAAGCCAGGCCGCACTGGATCAGTTCAAGCGCATCACTGCACCGTTTATCATGCGCCGGCTGAAATCGGACAAAAGCATTATTTCGGACCTGCCGGAAAAAATCGAACACGATCTGTTCTGCCACCTTAGCAAGGAGCAAACCGGGCTCTATCAAAACATCATCAACCAAAGCCTGGAAACCATACAAAAGGAGGAAGACAGCTTCAACCGAAAAGGCCTGGTGCTCAAAATGCTCACCGCGCTCAAACAGATCTGCAACCACCCGGCGCAGTTTGCCAAAAAAGGTGACACGTCCCCTGACCTGTCAGGCAAGGCCCAGCAATTGTTGGCCATTCTCGACACAGCGCACGAAGCCGGAGAAAAAACGCTGATATTCACGCAGTACAAAGAAGCAGGCGACTTGTTGAAAAGATGGGCAGAGGAACGATACGGACACGAAGCCTTGTTTCTGCACGGAGGCACCAGCCGGAAGCAGCGCGACCAAATGGTTGAATGTTTTCAGGAAAACCCGATGTGCAAAGTCTTCATTCTGTCCATAAAAGCCGGCGGAACAGGCCTGAACCTGACCAAAGCCTCGCATGTGGTCCACTACGACCTGTGGTGGAACCCGGCCGTGGAACACCAGGACAACGACAAAGACAACCGCATCGGACAGCAAAACAACGTTATGGTTCACCGGCTGATCTGCGAAGGCACGTTTGAGGAAAAAATCGACGAAATGATCAAATCCAAGCGGCAGCTTGCCGACCTGACGGTTGCCCAAGGAGAAAAATGGATCGGCGACCTAAACGACCGGGAACTGGGCGAATTGGTTGAGCTCACCGCCGAAGAATAAACAATCTCACCCAAAAACATTCCGGACAGTCCGCGTTCGCTCTATTCACTGGCGCGCGGACTGTTCTTTACCTTCCTGTATTTCCAGTGCCACTGCTCACATTATTCCTCCATGGCTTTTTTCAGGCTTCTTATCAGGCTTCTTATCAGGCTTATTTTTTGTAATTTTATCACTTCCGAGATGCCTGTAATTAACATCCATGCTGCATAAGCCAAAAACAAGAAAAGCAGAGCGACCCTACAACAAAAGCCTTGCCTGCAGCAGTTCCTTTAAAGGCCTGTCGCCGTTCCAAAAAATGCAGCAAAAAACCATCAGGCTTTTACTTTCCAATTCAAAACCACTCCAGCCCAAATTCAAAGCCGCCCAATCCACCGAAATCATCAACGCTCATCCTTTGAATCCCCGGACAAACCCTGTCATTACAATCCCTCCCATGAGCCTTTTTTTGCATGACATTCACCACGAATTCTCCAGCGGCGAACGAATCATCGGCCTGCCGAACGGACTTTTCCGCACAGCAAACGCCATACAGGACGCAAACGCTTCAGAGCACTTTGACGAGATGATCAACTGGTTATACAACCTGTGGGACAGCCTGCACGACTCACTTATGAGCAGTCAGAACGAAAGACTTCATCTGCAAACAAGTATATATGCATCTGCTCTTGAAAAAAACAGCCCCTTGCTGTTTCCAAGAGAATCATTGCTGATAGGACTGTACAGTGTTTTCAGTGACTGCCCGCCACACATCAAGTGCAAGTGGCAAAACTCGCGGAATCCTTTTTTCCCGGCAAAGCTTCTGTCAAGCCACCCGGAACTTGACCTGGAAGTAAGCCCGTTCTTATATATTTCCAATCAAACCAAAAAACTGTATTCGCCTTATCATACCAATTACCGGCTGTACATCAATTCAGTGCCTAAGCACATACACTCCGTAGTTCATTTTCTCATCAACCAAGTGCTTCTCAGCAACGATTTTCCCCACAGCTATACTATCAAACTAGCCAATCACAGCCTGCTAAGCCGACGAAAAGACAATGTAATCTTATATACAGGCACTCCGTTTGAAACAACGAGGGTCATCGAGCTGATAAAAGTTTTTCAGCAATCGCATCCCGCTTTTTTTGAAAACGAGACTCCCGCACTAACGCAAAAAGTTGCCAAAGGCCTGGGGTTTGCCCACACACCGAACTTAGGCTATGAACCGGCTTCCGGTACCATTGCCTTCGACTATGACAGCCACAGGCTTGACCGCTTGCTCGAAACAATTAATTCGCCATCCACACCTGCAATGGAAGAGTTTGCCAAGCTCCAGGATGTAAGAGAAATTGTCGATGAAATGGAACAGAAAAAAAACAATCCTCTGCTGCCTGCGGGACGTTCGGAAGCTATCGGCAAGGAAAAAATGTCGGCGCTGTTCTATAAACATATCAGGCATGTCACCCGCAGCTTTCCGGAACTGACGCAACTGCAAAGCAGCATCGGACACTCCCGAGCACTAGGATCCTTGGTAAGTCAGCCCGCTTACAACTCTTTTCTCCACCAGCGCTCCCACCTTATTGCCCAGGCGCTGCTGGACAGTCTTTTGTCCACAAGAGACCCGAATTTATTTATCTGTAAAGTCTGGAAATATTTTAACCTGGGAAAAGCCGACTTTTTTGAACCTCACAAAAACCAAGAACAAATCCCCCTTTTCTGGTCTGAGGCTGACAAAACCGAAAAAAAAGAATCTCTGTAATCCAGATATTGATTTTTTCCTCTTGCCACTATTCCATTGCCATATCCCCTGCCTTTATCCCGTTCCCCTCAAGACATCTAAACAGGCTCATTTTTTGCAATTTTCACACTTTCAACTCGCCTGCGCCATAACCCATGCTGTATTCTCGCAAAGTGAAAGGAAAAAAACACCCCTGCTCAAAACAAAATGAGCATTGCCAATCATTCCTTGGCTTTTCTCCCTTCCAGACAGCGCAGCAGAAAACCGCCGGGCTTGCATTCCCGAAATCCCAACCTGTACAGCTCAAGTTCAAAGCAGCTCATTCCAGGGAGCACATTACCGCCCATCCCCTGGAACCCCGTTCCAACCCGGTAATGCAAATTGCCCCCATGACTCTTTTTTTGTATGAAGCAAACCAACAACTCTCTAGCAGCGAGCATATCATCGGCTTGCCCCGCGGAATTTTCCGAACCCGAAACACTATAGTGGAAACTGCCTCTTCACAAACATTCAACGACATGCTCAACTGGCTTTACTCAATATGGGAAAACTTGCACAGCGAACTTATGAGCAACCAAGAAAAACGGCTGAAACTGCAAGAGACCATATATAATCTAGCTCTGAAAAGAAACAGCCCGTGTTCCTTCTCGAGAAACACATTTCTAAAAGGGCTAAGCAATGCTTTCGAAAACCACCCGCCCCACATTTTGTGCAACTGGCAATTCTCGACGCGTCCGAATTTTCCAGCAAGAGACATTTTGAAACACCCGGATTCAGATATGCCCGACAGCCCGTTTCTATCCATTGTCAACCCCGTCAAAAAGCAATCGGTTTCTGCCCAACCCAAATACCGGCTGTACCTCAATACAGTTCCCGAACATATCCACTCCATGACAAAATTTCTCGTTGATTATGTGCTCCTCAACGAGGAACTGCCTGGCACTTATACTTTCAAAATATCCAACCACAGCGATCTGGGCGCGCGAAAAGACAACCTTGTCATTTACTCATGCGCTGAGGGCGAGGTATCCAAAATTTTGGAAATATTACAGGATTTTCAAAAAATCCATCCTGCAGTCTTTGAAGACGAAGTACCGGCATTGACCCAAAAAGCAGCCAAAGGAATTGGATTTGCCCTCACTCCCCCTTTCGGTTATAACCTAAATCCTGAAGCCATTCCTTTCGACTATGACACACAAAAGCTTAACAGCTTGCTGAGCTCAGTCTCTGCATCTTCCGATCCTGCTATCAGAAAATTTGTGCAGTCACCTGGCACTAGAGAAATCCTGGCAGAAATGGAACAGAAAAGAGCCAAATCACTGTTGCCTGAAGGCCGCTCAGAGGCTGTCAGCCTGGAAAAATTGGAAAAACTCGGCCAAAAATACCTCGACAGCACCGGCAGCCAATTTCAGGAACTGGAGCAGCTTAGAGAAGACCTCACCTTCACCCGTCCTCCAGGAGTTTTAGAGCAAACTGACTTCACTTCCTTTCTCTATCTGCGCTCACATCTTATTGCCCAGGCGCTGCTGGACTGCCTCCTGACCTCCAAAGATCCAAACCTGTTTATCTGCCATGTGTGGAATTATTTCAGACAGGGAAAAATCAGCTTCTTCAATCCCCAAGGCAATCTGGAGGAATAAGTGTCTCCAAGGCGTCGGCGGCAAGCGGCTCTATACAGCACCTCAACCAAAATAACCGCAGCAAGGCGCTTCATTTGCCAAAACGGCATGGTTTGCATTTGTTCTCTTCATTTCTCTGTCCGTCTGCAATTCCCCCTGTCTCCTTTATGATTCAAAATCAGGCTTATTTTTTGCAATTTGCGTACTTCCGAAAGGCCGTTAAACACATGCTGTATTCTCCCAAAGCCCAAAAAAAAGAGCGCTCCAACACAAAACTTCATGCTCGGCCTGGCTCCTTCACAGAACTTTCACGGTTCAAAACTAAACATCAAAAAACGGAAACAAACGCTTTTTCAAAAGCAAAACCTATTCAGCCCAAATTCAAAGCCGCCTGCTCCCCGGAAACCATCGTCGCCCATCCTTTGGATCCTCGCTCCAACCCCACATTGCAAATCGACCCGATGACCCTTTTTTTGCATGAGATCCACCATGAATTCTCCAGCGGGGAACGAATCATCGGGTTGCCGCCCGGGCTTTTCCGAACACGGAGCCAGATTCAAGATATTCCTTCGCCGTCATCCTTCACCAATATGATTGACTTTCTATACGAACTATGGGATACAATGCACGACGAGCTTATGCGCGACCAGGAAAAACGGCTGCAGCTGCAACCGACTATATATGACCTTACCCTTAACAGAAACAGCCTGTGCGATTTCTCAAGAAAGACTTTTTTGAAGGGTCTCAACAAAGCTTTCGAAGACAGCCCTCCCCATATTAGGGCAAAGTGGCAGCTTATCGAACACTCTTCTTTTCCGGCAAGCACCATATTAGAACATCCGGATATTGACTCAAGCGACAGCCCGTTTCTTCATATTATCAACCAGAGCAAAAAACAGCACGCTCACCATGACATCAGTTACAGGTTTTACATCAATATTATCCCCGAGCATATTCATTCCTCAGCGCTTTTTCTCATTAATGAAATTCTTCTCGACAATAACTTGCCCCATACATACTTATTCAAAGTTGCAAACCATGACTTCTTGGGGAAGCGAAAAGACAACCTTGTTCTTTACTTTGATTCACTGGACGAACTGCCGCTGCTAATCAGACGCCTGAAAGATTACCAAAGCGAATACCCCTTTATTTTCGAAGATGAAGTGCCAACTATGACGCAAAAAATTGCCCGTGGAATTGGGTTTGCCCACTCTCCTATAAGGACTTATGAAATCAACGAACAATCCGTCCTATTCAGCTACGACAGCCAGAAGCTGGACTGCTTTTTAGACCATATTTTCTCCTCAGACAGCCGTGCAGTCAAAAAATTTTCTCATTCCAAAAAGATAAAAGAAATACTAAATGAAATGAAGCTTAAAAAAAACAATCCGCTGCTGCCAAGCGGACGCGCGGAAGCTGTTAGTTTCGAAAAACTAAATAAACTGGGCTATAAATACTTTAAGCATATTGGAGTTAGGTCACAGGAACTGGATGAACTGAATGATACCACTGACTACACTTTCGGGCCAGGACTCATCCATCATTCGACTGTAACCTCAACACTTAGCCTGCGCTCCCATCTTATTGCCCAGGCACTGCTGGACAGCCTTCTGACTACCAGAGATCCCAATATATTTATCTGCAGAGTTTGGGAATATTTCCTACAGGGGAGGATTGATTTTTTTAATCCTCACAAAAACGCGTGACAGCCGACAAAAATTAGCGCAAAAACTGTATAATCAATTTAACCGCTGCCAAAATCATTTTCAACGAGTTAGCAAAAAAAAATCAAATCGAAGTCCGCCTGACATGTACTGTTCTGCAACAAAGCGTTTTGTAAAAAACAGAAGCAAAATCCTTCCAAAAAAAGGCGGCATTCAGAAAAAACCGCCCATCCAGGGCTACTTTTTGTCGGAGATGGGAAAAGAAGTGCGGCTTGCGTCTGCCGGAGTGGAATTGGAATCACAAGAGCTTATTCACAACGAATACAAATTCTACTACGGTTTAAAAAAAATACACCTGAAAAAAGACGAAATCAGCCAGGAATGGCTTCATATGCTTGACGGCTCTCCCGCCGAGAACACTAAAAAAGTATCACTTCCTGCTATATTCTTCGAAACAGCCTGGGATTCAAGCCTGGCAATTGAACTCACCGATAACGAACCCAAAGTGTTTTTTGCCACACCGGAGAGAGTTCAGGAAAGCAACCTGGCGCTTCAGAATAACGGAAGCGAACTGCAGCTGGTTCAGGACAAATCCCAGGCACTGGATTTCCTTGTGTGCGGCGTCCCCCATTTTCCGGGTGAAGAAAAAACCGAAACGTGGAAAAGGCTCTACCTTACGCGCCCCAGCATAAAAGGGACAACCGACCGCATAGGAGAAGCTTCGGACTGCGCCAAATTTGCTCAGAACATTTTGGGCTTTGGCTTCCTCTCCTGCTGGAGCGCGATTATGGGAAACGCCCAAAGCGATGCTCTTTCCGAAGAAACAGCCGTTCCGATCGTCTTTGGTTACGAGAACATCATTCCCGATTTTATTCTGAATTATCGATCCATGGACCCGGCTTTGCTAAAAAATTACATGAAGCTTTCGATCGAAATTGATCTTCCCTACCTCTGGCAACAATACCTGTCCATGCAGCACAAGTCGCCCGAAAAACTGGAGCAGCACTTTCAGAAGATGGGAATGAACCAATGGGCCAATCCAGAAATTGGAGAAGGCTTCCGGATGTTCGGCATCGACTCCAGCGGACTGCCCCTGAGAGTTTCCGCGATTCCCCGGCCGCAGACCTTCGGCGACTACCTGAAAAACGAACGGGTAAACTGGGAAGACCCTTCAACCACTTCCTACGAACATGTTAACTGGAACATGCACAACGCGGGAGTAATTGCCAAAGCCGATATCGACTACATTACTCTGGAAAACCATGTAAGGGAACTAACGCCCTATTTTGAAGTGGTTAACACCTTCAAAGCTTTTTACTGCCAATACGAAAAATTCCGCGAAGTACTCGAGGAACTGCTTGCCAGTCCGGACAACCCATTCAATCCTCTTGTGCTCAGCGACCGCATAAACTACATCCGGCGGGCCGACAACATGCGCAGATGCCTCTGCCGCTTGTCGAAGATGAATGCCTTTCATGGCGAGCTGCAAAAGAAAGTCGAAAACTTGGCTGCTTACGACCTAAGCGAAGCGCTGGCCACAGAGGAAAACAAGCTGTTTTACCTGCGCATGTACGGGCGCGAGCCGCGGCAATCCTTCTTCGAGAAAAGGAAAGAACTGACAGAGCACATCCCCATGACTATCCGGACAAGAATGGATTTTGAGCTTACACAGAAAAAATGCCTTGACATCATCAAAGAATCAGAAAAACGAGCAGCGTCCAGAAAGGCCGCCGTGTCTGCTTTTACCGGCAACGAAACACTGGACCGCATTCCTCAGCTTTTCTTCGGAAAATATTTACAGCAGACTCCTAAGCTCATCCAGTCAGTCAATGCCTGTCAAACACTGCCAGAGCTGAAGCGGGCGATGCAAGCATACGAAGAGTTCAAGCGCGAATCGCTGGAGGTGCAAGTGGAAATTCTTACCGGCGCCCTCGGGATATTCGGTCTGGCTCCTTCCCCGAGTGATATCGAATATATTAACAGATTCTTCTATCCAAGCTGGGAAAAAGCTTTGTCAAAAGATCCGGACAGAGCAGAAAAAATCACCCTGATCAACAAATCGCGCGAAATGGGAAGGCGTGTATATTGGTCGTTTCACGATCCGGAGTACAAACTGGAATGATTTTCCAAACGCACCGCCTATGCCAGAAATGATACAATCAATGCACCCAAAACGTCCGCATGTTTCACTCAAGCACAGAACCATCCTTACTTTTGTTTTCCGGATTCCTGACACCGAAGCTTCTTGAAAACAACTGCGCATTTATTTTTAAGCTGCGGTTTGAGAAGAACAAGTATCTTAAGCTGTACGGATTCAATGCCTGTGTTCGGATAAGCGTGCACAGCGCAGGCGACGCTTTCAGTATAGCTCCGGACTGCCTGTTCAGCATTACCCATCCTGTAAAAATAATCCCCTTTGGCTTCCCAGCTTTCTGAGCACTCATGCAAAGCCAGAGACCGGTCAAGCCACGCTGAAGCCTCCTCGAGATTCTCACCCTGCTCAATGCAAATCCTTGCACTCTTAGCCAGCGTTTTCCAATCGTCCGAGGCGGTTTTTTCAACGGCTTTCCTGGCTCTTAACACTTTAGGTGAAAACTCTGGTTCCACAGCAGCATAAGAGACAGAAAACAAAAAAACTGAAAGGATGATTAGTAAATACTTGGTCGTTTTCATAATGCTAATAGTTTCATTTTTAATAAAAAATCATTTACCAGATTACGAAGGACATGCCAGAAAAGAACTACCTACAGGCCAATGGGTTGCAAAAACCGATGGCTTGTATAGTGTTCAAAATCCAGACACATGGTGTGTTTAATTTCAGCAGTCAACTAAAAAAAAAGGCCTTTCGGCCTCCTTTCATATTTCATACTTCCAAACTCAGACAACTGATCATTTTTTGATATAAGAAAAAACTCTTCGCTGCTTATAAAAATGCTTTGGCGATCTCAGAACAAGGATCTTTTCCTGAAGCTTCCGGGCATTAAATCCAGGAACTTTATTCAGCCCCACCTTAATGCTTTGGGAATAACATTCAATTGCCTTTTCAGGCATGTTGCTGCGGTAATAGTAATCTCCTTTTACCTCCCAGTTGTAGTCGCTCTCGTAGATCTTCAGCGACCTGTCAATCCACTTGGAAGCCTCTTTCAGATTTTGCCCTATTGTTATGCAAACCCTGGCGCTCTTGGCTAAAGTGTACCAGTCGTCAGGCGAGGCATTTTCTACGGCTTTTTGAGCTTTTAATACTTTGGGATGGACCTTCACGCCAGGTGAAGCAAATGAGTAGACTGCCATCAAACTAAGGAAAAGGACGAGCGAGAATCTTAAAGTCTTCATTTTATATTCTGTTTAAGTTTAATCAATCGTCTTCTCAAAGACGAAGGCCGTGCCATGCCGGAAGCCCAAAACACAAACCGCTGTCCTGCAACACTATATCCTTCAACCCCAATTTTGCCAAAAAAAGAAAGTGTTCGGAATGGTACAGCTGAATGAACGGATTAGTAACAATGCAATAAAAAACGCGCTCAAAACGTTTGCGCCTGCTTATTGCTGAAGCCAAAAAAACAGCATCCTTACAGAACACTGTTTTCGAAAAAACGATATGCGTCTAAGACATTAATTTTTTTCAAGAACCATTGCCGAAGCTCCGCCTCCGCCGTTGCAAATAGCAGCCACGCCAATTTTTCCGCCTTCGGTTTGCAGCACATTCAGCAGCGTAACCAGTATGCGAGCTCCCGAACAACCCAGCGGATGCCCCAGAGACACGGCGCCTCCGTACACATTCACCTTCTCAGAATCCAGCCCCAGCCTCAGGTTGTTGGCAATAGACACTGCGCTGAAAGCTTCGTTGATTTCGTAATAATCCACCTCTTCCTTTCTCACTTTGGCATCCTTCAAAGCTTTGGGAACAGCTTCCGAAGGAGCTGTGGTAAACCAAACAGGATCCTTGGCAGCATCTGCCATGCCCCGGATCCAGGCCAGCGGCTTCAGTCCCAGCTCTTGCGCTTTCTCCTCGCTCATCAAAAGCAGCGCCGCCGCGCCGTCATTTATCGTCGAAGCATTGGCTGCCGTAACGGTGCCGTCTTTCTGAAAAACAGTACGCAAAGACGGAATCTTCTCATAGCTCACGTTCTTATATTCCTCGTCTTCCTCTACAATAATTTCCCCCTTGCGGGTGCTTACCGTAATCGGAGTGATTTCGTTCTTAAACTTTCCGGCCTCAGCGCTTTTTTCCGCCCGTCTGTACGATTCTATGGCGTGGGCATCCTGCATTTCCCTGGTGATATTCATTTCTCGGGCGGTTATTTCGGCGCAGTTCCCCATCGGAAAGTCATTGTAAACCTCCTGCAAACCGTCCCTGGACAGCCCGTCCACCAGTTTGCCGTGGCCGTATTTGTAACCTCTGCGCGCCGCCGGAAGGTAATGAGGAATATTGGACATGCTCTCCATGCCGCCCGCCACCACAATATCGTTCTGCCCCGCCATAATAGACTGTGCTCCCAGCATAACGGACTTCATGCCGGAGGCGCAGACTTTGTTTACAAGCGTGCAGGGCGTATTGTGGCTAATTCCAGCTCCAAGAGCCGTCTGCCGCGCAGGCGCCTGTCCCAAATTCGCCGCAATGACATTGCCCATAAACACTTCATCAATGCGATCGCAGATATTTTCAATATTAACTTTTCCGAAAAGCGACTGAATGGCGACCGTTCCCAGCTCTATAGCCGAAAGAGAAGAAAGCCCTCCCATAAAACTGCCGATAGGCGTCCGGGAAGCGGCGACAATACATACTTTTTTCATAGCGGTTAAGATTATTGTTTGAGAGTTGAGTCAGGTATATTTCAAAATGCATTCAATTAAAAAACAACTATTCAGTGTTTTTATATAAAAAATAAAATACCCAAAAAAACAATGCAAACCAACTCTCTCCCATGAAGAAAGCTTCGCTGTATACAGGTCAAAAAAAACTCGCTCCTAAGAACGAGTTTGTCATTTACCACTGTGGTGTATTTTTCTTCCTTGGCCTCGTGGCTTTCCGTTTCTTCTGCTGCAAATACTGCGCTTCAGAGTTGCGCATGGCCTCCAGAATCATCTTCGCTTTCTCTTTGCTCAGATTCATTTTCTGAAGCTTCTCCTCAGAAAGCTGGCGGGCTGCTTGTTTTTGCCGCTCTTTCTCTTCCTGTTGCTTGCCGGCCTGCTCCTGTCTTTCTTTTTCCTGCTGTTTCTGGTCCTTTTGTCCCTGCTTGCTCTGATCCTCCTTTTGCTGTTCTTTATTTTGCTTGTCCTTGTTCTGCTGGTCTTGCTTGTTCTGATCCTTGTTCTGCTGGTCTTGCTTGTTCTGATCCTTGTTCTGCTGGTCCTGCTTGTTCTGATCCTTGTTCTGCTGGTCCTGCTTGTTCTGATCCTTGTTCTGCTGATCCTGCTTGTTCTGATCCTTGTTCTGCTGATCCTGCTTGTTCTGATCCTTGTTCTGCTGGTCCTGCTTGTTCTGCTGGTCCTGCTTGTTCTGATCCTTGTTCTGCTGCTGTTGCTTTTGCTGCTCATCTATAAGCTTCTTGGTCAGCTCATAGTTGTAGCGAGCCTCCTCATTCGAAGGCTGGGCTTTCAAAGCCTGCTTGTAACATGCCAGCGCCTGTTCCAGCTGTCTTTTCGAGAAAAAAATATTTCCGCTCTGCAAACTTGCCTGCGAGCGGATTTCCGGTGTCTTCGCTTCAGCCAGCTGGGAATAAGTCATCTGCGCAGCCGCAGTATCGTGTTTCAAAAAATACGCACTGGCCAAATTCAAGCGCACAGCCTCGTCATCCACCTGCAGCGAATCGATCAAAAAACGATAGTTTTCAATCGCCTTGGCGTAATCGTTTTTTTCAATGGCCTTCCGGGCTTCTTCTTTTTTGGCATTCACCCGCGCAATACGGTTAAAATCGAAATCCGCCAAAAGAGCGGCGCTGATTGTAATTAGGCAAATTACGGTTTTCATGAACAGTTACAACTTAATGGTTCGGACACTTATTATTTGATCTAGGCAAAGCAGCAAAAGCCCCAGCACAAGAAACAGCGTATACTTATTGGTGGATACATCCAGTTTGGCCGTGCCTCGCAGATTTCCCTTAATCTTGCGGATACTGTTAATGAGCCTCTCGGTGTCGTCCACTCTGTCGCTGATCTGAAAATACTTACCATGCGTAACAGACGCCAGTTCCTTAAGCGACTTGCCGTTCAGCTTAGAAACGACAGGAACTCCCTTATCGTCTAACACAAAGCCTCTGCGGGCAGGAATTTTTGATCCGCGCTTCGTGCCCACGCCCAGTGTAAACAGCTTGATGCCTGCCTCTTCAACAGCCTTGGCCGCCTGTTCGGTCTGCGTTCCGTGGTCTTCTCCGTCGCTGATCAGAATAATCACCTTCGACTTCTTGCTGGCGTTCGGCTCGTCTTCCTTGGTGATTTTCTCAAGAGCCATCCTTAAAGGCGGCCCGAAATCCGTCCCGGCGTTGGGAACCAAACCGGTGTTCAGCGACTCGACAAACAAACGCAGCGCGCTCTTGTCATAAGTCAGCGGACATTGCACATAGGCCTCTGACGAAAACATAATAAGTCCTATGCGATCGCCGGCAAATTCTTTCAGAATCTCCTTGAGTTTGAATTTCACGCGGTCAAGCCTCGAGGGCTTAACATCCCGGGCATTCATAGAACCCGAAAGATCAACGGCAATATAAATATCCTTGCCGATGCTTTTAACCTCCTTGTTGACCTTGCCGAAAGACGGCCCCTTGAGCGCCAGCAGAAAAAGCACAAAATACGCGCTCCGCAGCAGCACCTTGATGAAGACTTTGTAAAAAGACGTGTGTAGCTTCCGAGCCACGTAGATTGTCCTTCCGATAAAGGCCGCGTATGCCGCAATAAAAAAGCTGATGAGCACATAGTCACTCAGCTGCAGTTCGTTGATCCAATTCATCCCGTCACTTTTTTCCTTCTGGATTGAATATTTTTTTCTCTAAAAAAATGAGCTTTAATTAAGTCAAATAATTTCAAAAATTCCATCTAAACCCAACGCAACTATCGAAAAAAAAAGTGTGAAAAACAGTTAAAAAAAAATTACTGAAAATAAGCACTTCATTTATAGCCAATTATTGCGCAGAAGGTCATTGAGCTCCATTTTTCCTCAAGTTTTTTTTATCCAAAGGTTTGGCAAGTTAAAAATCTTCTAGTATGTTTGCATCGCTTTTCGGCAAAAAACTGTCGGAAAATTGATAAAAGTATTTAGAGAGTTGGGTGAGTGGCTGAAACCACCAGTTTGCTAAACTGGCATACCCTTCACGGGGTATCAGGGGTTCGAATCCCCTACTCTCTACTGCTTCGGGGTGTAGCGTAGCCCGGTCATCGCGCCTCGTTTGGGACGAGGAGGTCGCAGGTTCGAATCCTGCCACCCCGACTTATTTCTTTTTAAAAATAAAAAAAACGATTTTTCAATCGTTTTTTTTTTCGCTTTTCTCAAAGATGCAACTATCTGAGCATCAGTATTTTACACCAAAGAGTAACTATATCACATTCCGGTAAGCTCTTGACTCTGCCCTTCAAATACATGTCCTTTGTACCAAAATTTCACGTTTTGAAAAACCGATTTTCATAAAAAAGAACTTTCTTACAAAGAATAATTTTAAACATAAAAAAACAAAAGACATGAAAAAGCAAATTTATCCAAAAGCATTTTCCCATATCGGAATTACCGTTCCCGATTTAGACAAAGCTATTTCTTTTTATTCCGAAGTTTTCGGCTGGTATCTGCTGATGGGCCCTGAAACCATCACCGAAGAAAAAGAAACCGCCATCGGCCAGATGTGCATTGATGTTTTCGGCGAAGGCTGGAAAGAATTCCGCATTGCGCACATGTCCACTTCAGACAGCATCGGCTTTGAAATTTTCGAATTCCCGAACACCCCGAAGACAAAAGGAGTTTTCGATCCGTATAAAACAGGATTGTTCCACTTCTGTATTCAGGATCCGAAAATTGAAGAACTGGTGGAAAAAGTCGTTGAGGCCGGCGGAAAACAACGCATGCCAATCCGCGAATA
This sequence comes from Cytophagales bacterium, assembly GCA_022360875.1. Taxonomy (GTDB): domain Bacteria; phylum Bacteroidota; class Bacteroidia; order Cytophagales; family Cyclobacteriaceae; genus JAKSBZ01. The sequence goes on from JAKSBZ010000020.1 coordinate 23,525, forward strand.
TTACCCTGGAGAAAAGCCCTACAAAATGGTCTATATGGAAGACCCGTTTGGTAATGTTTTTGAAATTTACACACACAGCTATGAGCTGACTTATTCGTCGGGAGCGTACGTATAATTTAAAAATGTTCAAATGACATACTCTAACTGGAAAAGCGTTTTCACTGTGATAACGCTTTTTTTATTTCTCTCCTGCGGAGGAAAAAAGAAAAAAGACATCCTGAATAATTTTCCGGCACTGGAAGATATTGCCTCCAGCCCCCGCCAATGGACGGGAGTCGGAGTAAGCAAAGAAGGCCGGATTTTCGTTAACTTTCCGCGCTGGTCGGACGATGTGCCAGTTTCTGTTGCAGAAATTGTCGGAGGAAAACCGGTCCCTTACCCTAACGCCGAATGGAACCGCTACCAGGAAGACAACAAGCATTTCCTGGCCGTCCAGAGCGTGTACGTAGACCGGGAAAACCGGCTGTGGGTGCTTGACCCCGCCAACCCGGAATTCCGGGGCGTCGTCAGCCGCGGACCGCGCCTGTTCCGCTTCGATCTGTCGACAAACAAGCTGGTCAAAAGCTACCGTTTTCCCGAAAAAAGCTATTCCGCCAATTCCTACCTCAATGACGTCCGCATTGACACCGGCCGCCAGTACGCCTTTATTACCGACTCCGGCACGGGAGGACTGCTGGTGCTTAACCTGATCACCGGCGAAGTCAACAGGGTGCTTGACGGACATTTTTCTGCAATGGCAGAAACAGACTCTCTGAAGTTCGAGAACGGCACAGTCTGGCGCAACCGGGTACACTCCGACGGAATAGCGCTCTCGCCCGACAACCGCTGGCTCTACTACATTCCGCTGACCGGACATACGCTTTACAGAGTGCCTGTCGAGTCACTGGTCAACCGGCCCCGCAGCGCCGCCAAACATGTCGAAAAAGTCGGCAAAGTAAAAGCCACCGACGGCATGCTTTTCACAGAAAACAACGAACTGCTGCTGGGCGGACTGGAATCAAACAGTATTTACAAACTGGATTCGCTGGGCAATTACAAACTGGTGATACAAGACGACCGCATAGCCTGGGCGGATTCTTTCGCCGCCGGAAAAGACGGAGAAATCTATTTCACGACTTCCCAGATTCATATTCCCGTGATCAAAAGAGAACAGTATTTTCTTTACAAAATAAATCTCTAAAAAACACTATGGCGCCTCCTCTCAATGTCACGCAAAAACTCATCTCCTCTCATTTGCTCGAAGGCGAACTAAAGGCGGGAACTGAAATAGGCCTCAAGATAGACCAAGCTTTGCTTCAGGACGCCACAGGCACCTTGGTAATGCTCGAACTCGAGGCAATGGGACTGAAAAGGGTTCAAACTGAAGTTGCGGTTCAGTACGTTGACCACAACCTGCTGCAGACCGACTTCAAAAACGCCGACGATCACCTGTTTCTCAAATCCGGAGCTCAAAAATTCGGGCTATGGTTCAGCCGACCGGGAAACGGCGTAAGCCACCCCGTGCATATGGAGCGCTTCGGCAAGCCCGGCAAAACCCTGCTGGGCTCCGACAGCCACACCTGCGCAGGAGGAAGCCTGGGCATGCTGGCCATCGGCACGGGAGGCCTTGACGTAGCCATGGCGCTGGCCGGAAAGCCCTATTACGTAAAAATGCCCAAAGTTCTGGGTGTGGAGCTAAAAGGACAGCTTCCCGACTGGGTAAGCGCAAAAGACGTGGTGCTCGAAATGCTCCGAAGATACAACGTAAAAGGAGGCCGCGGCTTTGTGATTGAATACTTCGGCGAAGGGATGAAACATCTGACCGCCATGGACCGGCATGTTATAGCAAATATGGGGACGGAAATGGGCGCCACCTCAACAGTGTTCCCTTCCGACGAACAAACGCGGAAATTTCTGAAAGCGCAGGGAAGAGAAGAAGACTATGCTGCGCTTGCTGCTGACAGCAGCTGCACCTACGACAAGCTGGAAACCATTGACCTGAACCGGCTGGAGCCACTTATCGCCTGCCCGAGCAGCCCTGGCAATGTCGTGAAAGTAAAAGAAGTGGAAGGAATGCCCGTACACCAGTGCGTGATCGGCTCTTCGGCCAACCCTGGATTAAGGGATTTTTGGGTGGTAAGCCAAATCATCAAAGATCGGACGGCGCACCCACAGGTGTCGCTGGACATCAATCCAACCTCCAGGCAACTGATAGAAAACCTTACGGCGCTCGGAGGCTTCCTGCCGATGATCCACGCCGGAGCAAGGTTCCACCAGTCAGGGTGCATGGGTTGCATCGGAATGGGACAGGCTCCCGCCACGGGAAAAATCAGCCTGCGCACCATGCCGAGGAATTTCCCGGGCCGCTCAGGCACACTTGACGACCAAGTGTACTTATGCAGCCCGGAAACGGCCATAGCCTCGGCCATAACAGGAAAAATCACCAGCCCTGAAAAACTGGAAACCGAACACGGCATATCTTTTCCTCGGTTCAGCAGCCCCGATGAGGAAATCATCAACACCTCTATGCTGCTTTCTCCTCCCTTGAAAAACGACGGACTAACGCTGGAAAAAGGGCCGAATATCCGCGAGCTTCCTGAACTGAAATCACTGAAGTCCGATTACGAAGTTCCCGTGCTTCTGAAAATGGACGACAACATCTCAACAGACGAGATCCTTCGCGCCGGTGCGGAAGTGTTGCCTTTCCGAAGCAACATACCGGAAATCAGCAAATGGACGTACTATATGATCGACAGGAATTTTTATACGCGTTCAGAAAAATGCAGACAAGATTATGAAGGGTTTGTTGTCGTGGCAGGCGATAATTATGCCCAGGGATCAAGCCGGGAGCATGCGGCGCTGGCTCCGCGGTTTCTTGGTCAAGTGGCGGTAATCGCTAAAAGCTACGCCCGGATCGGCTGGCAGAACATGGTCAACTTCGGCATTCTCCCTCTGGAATTTGAAAATCCGAAAGACTACGATGAAATCAGCCAGAACGACGAAATCATCCTTAAAGGCATACGTGAAGCACTGGAAAATGGAAATAACATTCAGCTCACACTCAAGAAAAACCAGCAAAAAATCCCGGTGAAACACAGCTTAAGCAGCCGCCAGCTGAAAGTCCTGCTTGCCGGAGGACAGATTAATTATTTTAAAAACAGCTGAGTTAATTTTAAAAAAACAGCCCCTTCAAATTATCGGCAATCCAACTTGGGCACATGCAGAATTACCTTTAACAGGACAACATCCTTTTCCGCTTTCATAAAAAAAAAAAGAAAAGACAGCCGAAATCGCCAGTCTTTTCTTTTTGTGAATTCTTGAAAGCCATATAGCTCACCCTTTGCAATACCGCCATTCAGCAGCTCTGGCTCTAGAATAATAATTTCATTTTTTTCAGCACTTATTTTTTTGCGCGAATATGCTCCAAAAACTCATTCTTCACACTCGGATCTTCTTTAAACTTGCCTCCGTAAAAAGAAGTTACCGTCCAGCTGTGCGTATCATTTACTCCACGCGAAGACACGCACATGTGGTCAGCTTCAACAACAATAGCCACATTTTCCGTATGCAGACTGTCCATCAGGTCCTGAGCAATCTGTATCGTCATGCGCTCCTGCACCTGCGGGCGCTTGGCATAGTACTGAACCGTACGGTTGATTTTGGACAGCCCCACCACTTTGCCGTTAGGCATGTACGCCACATGCGCCTTTCCGTAAATCGGCACAAAATGGTGTTCGCAGTTGGAGTGGAACGCAATATCCTTCTCTACCAGCATTTCGCTGTAGGCAAACTTGTTCTCAAACACCGTCAACTTGGGCTTGTTCGCCGGATTCAAACCGCTGTAGATTTCCTTCACATACATTTTCGCCACGCGATGAGGCGTACCGCTCAAACTTTCGTCTGTCAGATCCAGCCCTAAGGTTTCCATAATGCCCTTAAAGTGCTTTTCAATCTTCTTAATCTTCTCACCGTCGCTCATATCAAAGGCATCCTCCCGCATGGGAGTTTGGTAAGAGGTCCCTATGTGCTGATCCCCAATAATCTCAGACGACCTTTCCATGCTCGATCTTGACTCTTCTTCTTTTTTATGCGGGGTATTCGACATAATTATTCTCTGTTTCAAATAATCTAACTTGTAATTCCAACTCCTGTCCAACATGTTTTCGCAAAATCTGATAACAAACTTTTGCAATATTTTCAGCAGTTGGATTCACTTCTTTAAATTCTTCCGTATCCAAATTAAGATTTTTGTGATCAAACCGGTCGGTAACATGCTCCTTAATGAGCTCCTTGAGCCACTTAAGATCTACCACAAAGCCGGTAACAGGATCCAGCTCCCCTACCACTTTCACAATCAACACATAATTGTGTCCATGATAATGGGCATTGTTGCATTTTCCAAAAAGTTTCGCATTCTCTTCATCAGACAAAACGGGATTGTGCAAGCGATGCGCCGCATTGAATCTCGCTCTTCGATAAACAGCTGTTTTCATGAGCAGTGGTAATTAGGCATGCGGGCTAAGTTATGAATTTCGTTTATGACATTGAAATTTTCACAAAAAAACTGTAAGACTTTTGTTTATATTAAAAGAATAAACCATGATGGGCTAAACCTTTAATCCCGTGCTCCGGCTGCCTTTCTTTTTGACATTCCTGCTCCCGACCAACACGCGCACCTCTCGTGAGGTTCCAGGTCCATGGCTTTCTTTTTTTTATCATTCCCCGTAACTTATCAACCGTTTACAGCGACTGCAATCCAAATCAATATTGTATGGAAAAACGCACTATGCTTTTTATACTGTCAATGCTCTTGACACAGCTGTCTTTTTCGCAAAATTCAAAAAAACACTATACCGATGGGCAGCTGAAAAGCCAGGGCGACACCCTGCCCGGCAACAGGAAAGAGGGACTTTGGATGTTCTTTTATCCGAACGGAACCATCAGTGCCAGAGAGCACTACCGCAACAACCTGCTGCATGGAAAGGCCGAAAACTACGACTTCGACGGAAGACTGATTTCGCAGGAAAACTGGAAAGCAGACCTGCTGAGCGATTCTGCATTTTACTATTACCCCAATGGCCAAATAAAAAAGAAAGGGCGCTACGAAAACGGGCTTTACGAAGGAATGTGGAAGTTTTATTTCGAAAATGGCCAGCTGGAAAGAAGCCTGGGCTACAAACTGGGATTGCCGGACGGACCTTGGCAATTGTTCAGCCGCAAAGGCGTAATGCTGCAAGAAGGAGCATACAAAAACGGACTGGAAGAAGGCGAGTGGAGATTCTTCAGAAACAGCGGTAAATTGGAATATCAGGGAAATTATCGGAAGGGAAAAAGAATCGGAGAATGGTTTTTTTTCAAGAAAAACGGGAAAAAACAGCCCGTTACCTTTCATGAATAAAACAATACGAAGACAGGAACCCCTAAACATTTTTACCAGCTTAACTATTTTAGTTAATAATTATTTTTTTACAAGAAAAATAGTACAAAACAATAAAACTGACATTGGTCATGTAATAATCTTTTTAAGCCATCTACCTTTGTATCGTTACGAAAAGCAATCGCAATTCGTGATAGTGGTAGTTTATGTGGTTATTGTTTGTATTAGATTTTTTTTATAAGTGCATAGGGGCATTTATAATTTAAAGTTTGATTGTTGATGGGAGCCTTCCGGAATTTTCGGAAGGCTTTTTCTTTATCCCCCCTATACATTTCATAAGAAACAAACCATCTTTTTACACGAAAACATGCTTTCATTTTTCTCTAAAACATTTACCCCGCTTCTTTCGTAAGCTTCCGAAAAAACTATTGCACACATGAAAAAAATCTTCTGCCACAGCTTAATGCTGTTTGTTTGCTGCATCTTTTCAAGCCCGCAGTCGTTTAGCTATAGCATGGAAAAAAAGAAAGCGCAGCTCGACACCGCTACTTTCGGTGCGGGATGCTATTGGTGCGTTGAAGCAATTTTTCAGGAATTGAAAGGCGTAAAGGAAGTGCAGTCCGGATTCTCGGGAGGAAACACCCCCGATCCTACTTATCGGGAAGTCTGCACAGGCCGGACCGGCTATGCAGAAGTGGTCAATGTTGTTTACAACCCAGCAACCGTCAGTTTCAAAGAGCTGCTTGAGGTTTTCTGGAAAACCCATAACCCGACAACGCTCAACCGTCAGGGCGCCGACATCGGTTCTCAATACCGTTCGGTTATTTTTTACCACAACGAGGAGCAAAAAGCACTGGCTGAAAAATACAAGCAGGCACTCAACCGTGAAAACGCTTTCGGCAAACCGGTCGTTACCGAAATATCCCCATACCGAAGCTTCTACCCCGCCAAAACCAGCCACCAAGATTACTACGCCAAAAACAAAGACCAACAGTATTGCAGACTGGTCATAAAGCCAAAACTGGACAAGTTCCGCAAAGCCTTCGGCTCCAAAATCAAAAACAAATAAAACAAACAATGCCCTGCCAACTCTAATGCTCATCAATTACCGAAGCGCCTGCTGTTCGCAGGCTGCTCTTTGGCAAACGAGAGCATTTTTTCATTTCTAAATGAATGCCCCGCACCGCCGAAACAGCAATCATATTGTGTTCTTATATGGCTTGAAAAACTCTATAAAAGCTTGGCGGAAATAATCCCAAACCCTGCAAATGAATACATTTGGATCGGAAGTTTCCAGAATAGTGTCCAGTAAAGCCTGAGCAACCAATTTTGTTCGAATTGCTTGAAACGAGCTCTTTTTTCCATCGAAAAGAAAAGTACCCAGCCTAAGGGTTTCACTTGCGCTTTCCTCAAGCGCCCGCAATTCCTGAGAAGACAATCCGGTGTATTGAGCGTACGCATAATCCAGCCACTCCATTTCCTCTCGCCTTATTGCCCTGGTCCGGCCTTCTGGCACAAAAGAAGGCTGTCTGAACCGGGCCATTTTCTCCAGTATTTCGGAAGCATCTTCCGAAACGGCAAACTGCTGAACCTTGCTGTCTTCAGAAGATGTGATGCTTTTCAGAAATGCGTCAAGCAGACTGCTGTCATAATCGAAAAAATCCGTTTCCCGGACAGGCTCGTAGCTGCGCAGCGGAGACTGCCCGAACCCAACGCCCCTCATTTTCTTTTCAGTCATCAGCGGCACTTCGTCGTCAAAATAATGGCTGTACGCCTGCTGATAATCCTTCAGCAAACTCAGAATTGAATAACTGTCACTGAGGGTGTCTACGAATATAATCAAATTGTCCCTGCGCCTATTCAGTTCTGAATAGCTGGTTATCTTGCACAAATGAGTACGCGGAAATGCCTGTTCCATAAGCACCCGGTCAAACATGAATTTTAAAAGGTGAAAAAAATAATTCGGAGAAGAATTTAAGTAAATCCGGTAGACATAACGCTCCATTGAAGGCCCCGCTTTTTTTTGATGGTTTTTGATAAAAAGAAAAGTCTCCTCTCTTGCTTTCTCCACATCTGTGTGTCTCAAAAAATCTCTGCCAAAGAATGACATTTTTGACTCTCCCTGCCAGTACAGCCTAATAAAAGCCGGAGAGTCAATAAACACCTGACTCAACCCCTCTAAATACACCTCAACCGGAAATGAGCTGTTTACCGCCTCCTTGTTGATACCCTGCGAATACAAATCAGCCATCAGCCTCAACCTTCGCTCCTGATCGCTCAGCAACACTGGCCGCACGTTCGCCCACAAACTGTATAGCCAGTCCAGCATTTCGAAGAATTCGGGCGGACACGGTGCGTCCTTAAAGCTTCCCCGTGCTTTGAAAAGCCCGCGCGGCAAGCCGATCAGCTCTTCTCCGGCCGGCAGGCCGCCTTCGGGTTCATGCAAAAAATAATCTTGAGGAGGAAGCTTCTGAACAGCGAATCCTTCCGAAGAATCCAAAGGATAAACATCCAGCAGTACGTCAGAAAATACTGGTCGAAACTTGGCCTGCAACAGCCGGCCGGGGCTCCAAAGCCCGGCCAATTCATGATGGCAAGCTAAAGTTTCACGGGATGATACAGGCATGCTAACAGGCATAAGAGCCTTTCCCATACGGGAATTGCTGCGCGGCGTTTTCTGTCTGTACTGTTTCCTATGCTGAAACATAAATGCACCTGTTAATTGACGATGAGTGCAATACTGCGAATGCCAGACATTGCTGCCAAAACTGAAAAAACAAGCTTAACTGCATACAGCGCCATTTCCCCTGAATACAAAAAAAGAGCCGTGGCAGGCCCTTTGAATGCTTGAATATATTGCTGCGGTTTACTTTACCAATCCTTTCAGTACCAAATTAAAGGTCAGGGCATTCGTTTCCTCAAATTTGTCATGTGCCAAGTCTTCATAAATATCTTCGTCCGCCTCAATTTCGGTTTTCTCCAGCTTGCCGTCCGGATGAACGATCAGCTCCAATCCCGTATAGTCGTAAGGATTGACCTGAACCAGCACTTTGTAGTCCCCGAACTCCTTCTGAAAATATTTGTAAACGATATTCTGATTAGTCTTCTTCATAATTCTGATTTTTCTCAAAGATAGAAGGCTCTCTTGAAATAAACAATTCCAGCCTATGCGAAGCGATTTTCAATGATGCTACAGATTCCAGTCCGATAGCTCAACCTGCACAAGAGCAACCAAAACCTTGACGTTGTTCACCACAGCGTTGGGCAGATGTTCAGCGATTTCAAGATGCACATAAGGAAGCGCATTTTCCTGATAAAAAGGAATGCAAAGCAAACCTTCGTCGGCCCCGACATGAAACTCTGCCAGTCCTACGAGCGTCTCGGCAATTTTCGCCGCATGTTTAAAAAGAAGCATGTCCTTGGAGAGCTTGGCCGCATGCAGCGTAAGCATGTATTCCGACGAACAAAAGCCGATTTCCATAACACCCATTACCGCTCCCGACCGAAATTCACGGGCATCGGGCCATTCGCCGAACACCGCATGAACTACGCCCTGGTAGTTTGGATGCCGTGACAAAAAGCCAATTGTTTCCAGCAAACAAGCCACAGCCCGGTAGTCTTCCCAGTTCCGAACCCAAAGTACGAGCTCGCGCGAAGATGTGCTTTTGCGTACAGAAGCCACTATACCTTCCTGCACATGCCTGCAGACAATATGATCCTGATGCAGGCGGTTCAGCACAAAGTCCTTTCGCTGGCCGGAGTCGATCAGTCTGCACTCGCCGAAGCGCAGATCAAAAGCTACTTTCTCCTGGTCCAGCAGCGGCAAATACGAAGTCAGAGGTTTGAGGTGCAGCATATCACTTTTTTGTTCCTTAACCACAGGAAAGGTGTAAAGTTGAGCCAACAAAGCGCACAAAAAAAGGGAGCCCCGAAGCCGGAGCCGCCCTTTCATCACTTTAACTGCTTTATTGTCACACTGAACTATCGTTCGATATATACGTAACCTGTCTCCGGTGTATCTCCGTTGCCTTTGTCAATGATGTAGAAATAAGTTCCTCCCGGCAAGTCTTTTCCAATGCCCATACCGGTTTCATTGGTTCCCTCCCAGTCATTTCTGTATCCTTTGGCCTCGAAGACTTTCACCCCTCCGCGGTTGTAAACCTTCAATACATTGTCTGGGAATTCCAGAATACCGTCGATAATGAAGTAATCGTTGGTTCCGTCACCGTTTGGCGTAAAGGTGTTTGGAATGATAATTTCTCCTTCCTCCAGCACTCTGACAATCACTTTTGCTTCGCCGCAGTGCGCCTGCTTGTCGCAAAGCTGGTAACGGATGATCACCGTTCCTTTCTCTTCCTGATTGGCTTCGTAAATCAGACTGTGATTTTCCAAGTCCACCTCCATGCGTCCCTGCGGCACGCGTTCCAAAATCCGGAATGAGGCGGTGTCCAAATCATTGTCGATATCGTAGTCGTTGGCCAGCGGGAAGATTGTCTTGGTTCTGCCCAAAACAACGGAAACCAAATCGTCGCGCAGTACCGGAGGCTCTCCGGTTTGTTCGCCTGCCTTGATAATGTGGATTACAAATGAAAGACTGACTTTATTGCCCGACCAGTCTGCGGCTGTATACGTAACTGTAGTCTCGCCAGGTTTAAAGCTGCTGCCCGGCTCATGGGTTTTAACCACTTCTTTCACGCTGCAGTTGTCTTTAAAAATCGGCTCCGCCCAGTTAACGGACATCTCCGTCTCGCCTTCATCCAGCACCAAATGCCGGTCTATCGGCTTCTGTGTGTAAGTCGGCGCCTCTTCATCGGCAATTTGCCTGATTGACACCCACTTCGAGACATCAACTCTGCAGTTTTGCTCGCCCATTTTCGCTTTTATCTTAAAGAAGCTTTCAACTGCGAAGTTCTCGGCAGGAATCTTCAGCTCCAGACTTTCATAACTGGCCACAGCAGACACCACCGGCAGATCTTGCCCCTGCTTGTAAACTTCATAAGTCACACCCTCCTGAGGTTCAGCAATAAAAATCACTGCATCCTCCGCACCGCAGGTTTCCTGATCCAGCTCAAAGGCAATGTCTCTGTCCGGGTTAGGCTCAACTACAATGTCAGCTGTTTTTTCTGAACGTACGGTACAGGCTTCAGGATATCGGGCTTCAACATAAACCGGATAGCTTCCCGGGCTGTTCCCCGGCTCCCAAAGCTTGCCGCCAAGATTGGTCAGCGTGATCTGCAGCTCTTTGCCGTATCCGTCTTTCCAGTCGGAAAGCGGCATATCTCCTTTTTTACTCAGCACGCGGTACTGTATCCCTTGCTGCGCCTTCTGAACCGTCAGCACTATAGCTTCCGTGCCTTCGCAAACCGGAATTGCCTGCAAGGCAAAATCCGTGGCAGGTTTCTGCAGTCCCGTCACTGTCACAGGCCGTGTTCCGACATAGCCGCAGCCCGAGCCGTTGGTCACTCGAATCAGGAAGTCCTGTTTTTCTCCTGTAATATACTGTCCTTCAACTGCTAGTTCCAGCTTTCCGGACGAATCCGCAATTTTCGGATCGCCCACAGGCGTTTGGACTCCGGAAGCTATCTGAACCAGCTGATACGTCCAGCCCTTCACAGCATTTTCCAGCTTCACGCTTGTATCGTATCCAAGACAGGCCTTGCCCGGAACGATTTTCAGTCCGTCAAGCGTCGGCAAGGCGTTCACCTGCATGTAATCAATCGGCAACTGTGCCGGGGTGCATCCTTTATCAGGATCCATAACTGTTTGCACGCGGATCTCGTTTTTGCCGGCCGGCAACGCAACCGCGGCCACACCGATCCGCAAGGTATCGGCTGTTCCCAGTCCCTGCATAGGTTTGCCCAGCACATTTCCCGCATAGTCAAGCGCCGTGTAAATCATGCCTGCCTGCGAACCTGCAATTTTTATTTCGAAGGCTTCGTTAATGCAGATTTCCTCCGGCAGATAAAGCGTCTCGTTAGCAAGCTCAGGTATTGGCCAAATAGTCAAGCTCACAACATCACTCATCACTGTTTCACAGTTCGCCCCGTAACGGGCTACTGTTTCCAGCTCGTGCGCACCAACCGAAAGACCGCTGATATCCAAATCATAGGCAAGTCTTTCTCCGGTGCCGCTCACGACTGCCAGCTCCTTATTATTGCTTTTGTCTTTAATGGTGTAGGTAAGGTCCGCCTCGGTGCCGGAGAATACAAATTCAACGCTTTGCTGCTCCTTGCAGACTTCCGGCTGCGATACGCTGAGTCCGATAGACGCATTCGGCTTCGGACGCATGGTCACTGTCACGTTCGCAACTACCTCTTTATCACCGCACTTCGTTTTCTTGACAGCCCGAACTTTGAAACTGTTCGTTAAATTTGGAAGCAAATCTGCGCCAAGAGCAAAGCTGAACGATTCGTCAGAAGATGCCGTTTGCTTGTCTATGCCGGCAACAGAATTTTCGTCCTTATCCAGCACTTCGTATACAACCCCTTCTTCCGGATTCAGAACTATTATTGCACCGCCTTCACCCTGGCAGGCACCCGAAGCACCAAGCTGAACCTCATTAAGCTCCGGATCAATCACTTTAACTTTTGCCGTGCCTACCACAGCTTCATTGCATTCGAGCGCCGCCTTGTCAATCGCTTTCACAATAAACTCATTGACTGCGTTGTGCGAATTAAAAATCAACTGAGCCGCCGGAATATTCAGATCTATTGTTCCTCCTGTTCCCTTAACCTCTCCGCTAACCAGCACCAGTTCATCTATCTTATCAAGGTACGCGCCGTAATAAAAACCTGCGCGGGTATTCTTCACCTTCACAACAGCATCATCGTCTTTACAAACCTCCGTCTCAGCCACTTCTTCGTTTTCTTTTTTCAAATTCGGCTTGACCCAAAGCGTCTGTTCGGCATCTGCATGGCTTTCACAAGCTCCCGGCACTCTCGCCACCAGGCGCAGCTTGTATTTTCCGGCTTTGTAAGCGCCCACGCTAATACTGAAAGACAGTGCTTTGCCGTCAGGCGCATTCACTTCTTTGGAAAGCGCCGCCCCGGATTTTGAATCAATCACATAATAATTCATGCCCGCCTCCGGATTGGAGACAGTCACTATCGTCGAAGTCTCTGGGTCACAAATTTCCTTTATCGAGTAGCTCAAATCCGTTCTCGGCCGCTTGCTCGCTTTCAATTTCAGCTTTCTCGTCAGCTCGCAGCCGTGGGCAGTGATCACTTTAAGAACGAATTCCTTTTCTTCCAGCTTGACAACGCCCGAAGGCACCGTCAAATTAAAGGCACTCACATCCACAGCCTCAACGATATCGCTCACTTGTACTGTTCCCGTCTCGTCAAGCAGAAGGTACTTGGCGCCAACTTCCGGATTGCTGATTCTCACTTTCGCCTCGTCACCTTCACAGGCCGGCAGCTGCTCGGCTTTCCAGTCATTGTTAGCCGAAGGATTCACCACTACCGGCGCCTTGGCTATTACACAGTCGCCGCAACCCGAAGCCGCCCGCACCTGAATTGAATCTCCAGACTCAATTTCAGAATCTTTGAAGCTGAAGTTCACATCTTTCTTTCCGACCAGCTTCGCCGCGTCAATCGCTTTGTTTTGCGTAATATTCCACAGTGAATATTCTGCGTCTTTTTGCCTATTGTCCAGACTAATAAACACGATGCTTCCCTCGCATAGCGCATTAGGGAAGGCAACCACTTCACCGGCTTTGGCAATTCTGGAATTCACCCGAACTTTAGCAGATTTTTTCGACATCTTATAACAAGCGTCTTCATACTGCACGCGCACCTCCAGGGTATTTTCTCCGTACTGCAGCGAGTCCACAGGCACTTGCAGCACCAGACTGTCTTCTTTTTCCGTCTTTATCGGATTGGTCAACAGCTTACCCTTCTCAGTCACCACAGTGTAATTATAACCCAGCTGGGCAGGTTTCACCGTTAGATTCACGGTTTCTTCCAGCTCGCAAACCTCCGCTTTCTCAGGAATCAGCTCAAAAGCATTATTCGGCTCGTCTTCTCCCTTCAGTATCTGCAGCGCTGTCGTTTTCGGATCGCCGCAATTATTTTGGCTTTTTACCTTAATATTAAAATTGTTGATCCCGTCCTCCAAATATTTTGGCTTCACTGAAATCTCAAAACCGTCTTTAACCATCTCTGCAGACACCGGCACCGCCTTAAGCTCTGTTTCTTTTCCATTTTCGCCAACATACAGCAGCGAGAAAAGCGTACCGGCCGAAGCACCTGAAATCCTAACTTTTGCCTGCTCTCCGTCACAGAACGGATGCACTTCTGATTTGAAGCTCAAGTCCGGAATGGCGTTAACTGTTATGTTGCCTGATACAATTTCCTTTTCGTTATCGCATATCGGATTATGTGCTTTTACCACAAGCAGCGCCTCCGGTTTACTCAGCTTGTTCGCATCAACGGTCAGAGTTATCTTAGAAGCACCGTTGTTCATTACACTATCCAGTAAATTCGTCGCTCCTTCGTACAGTTTGTAAGCAATGCCTTTCCGGGCATTTTCAACTACAATCTCCAATTCGCCGTTCTCGCAAATCTTTTCCGGAATAGCAGCTTTTTCCGGGAAATCTGAGCTAATCAGCTTCAGGACAGCCGTATTCTCAGAGACCTCACCGCATTTGCCATTATAGACCGCCTTGTAACGGAAGGTGTAGTCACCGGCCGCCAAACCGGCAGGCAAGGCGAACGAAATATCCAGTTCGCCGCCGTTGCCCGATATTTCTTTGGATTTCAAATTGTCCAGTTTGGCATCGTCAGATACAATATGATACGTAATATCCTTTTCGGTTTTCTGAATCGTAAAGACAGCCGTCAGGTTTTCATTGCCCAGGCAAAGCGGCGAACCCACTGCCAGTGCAAGCTTTTTGTCCGGACGGGCCCGGCCCTTGATTTTGAGTTCCGCTACAAAAGCCGAACATTTGTTGGTGTTGATCTCAAGCACTTGGAATATGCTTTCCGTCGTTTTCACCAAGCTGCCGTCCAGTGTCAGCGTCAGCGCATCCGACTCATTCAGCGCCTCAACAGCCGTGCCCAGCAGCTTGCCGCCGGCGTCCGCCAGCTGATAAACCGAGCCTTTGTTCGGCGCCAGCACTTTTACGGCGGCGTTTTCGCCCACACAGAAAACCGCCGTTTCAAAGCGGCCGCCTGATGGCAAGGCGTGTATCTTCAGCACGCCGATGTCTTCCAGCGTTTCGCTGCAGTGCGGCGCATCTGCATTTTTGGCCACGACGCTCACCGTCACCGGGCTCTTCAGTCCTTCAGTAGAAACATTTTCAATTGTCACTGTGCCATCATTTCCTGCCGCAGTTCCCAGCGATTTATCGCCTGCAAAGGCCTCGTAACTGATTCCTTTCTTGCTTTTCTCAATGGTAATGCTGAAAGTCTCTCCCGCACAGATGCCTTTAGGCAGCACCGTCTTGCTGTTGTCCGGTTTTTTGATTACCTCCACTTTCACCCCGGCATCCATGGCATACGAATAACATTCACCAATCTTTGCCTGCACCTCAAGCGCATTCACTCCCGCTTTTATCTCCGGCTGCTGTAAGCTGAAGTACAGGCTGCGGTTAGCGCCCTTCTGTTTCACGCTGTCAACCAAGATCAACTTACCGCTTTTGATCTTCAGCGCATAGGTCACGTCTATCTCGGCATTCTCTATTACAATTTCAACAGTTCCGTCTTCACAGACCTTCTGCGTTTCCGGACTCACTTTCAAACTCAAATCCGGTGTCTCTACCGGACTAAGTTCAAACACCGTATCCTTAGGACAGAAATAGTCTGACTGCAATGTCATCTTGAACTTGCCCTTACCTGTAATCTGGCTGTTGGTCACTTCAAAACGCAAATTCTTGCCGTTGCCCTGCTGCACAGCTCCAATCTCATTATCTGATGGATCAAACAGCCGATATTCCGCATTTTCCAGACTGTTCTCCACAATCACCCACTGCGTCTCGGCACGGTCGCAGTCCACTTCATTTGCCAGAGCGATAGCTGGCACAGGATTCAGCCGCACGTCAAACTCGCCGATTTTCGTTTCGCAGGCTTCAGTTCTGTCCCGCTTTGCCCACAGTGTGAAAGTGCGAACGCCGGCGCCCAAATGCTTGGTGTCTACATCAAATTTTGCATACTCATTATCGTAATTCGTACTCGTGTCTGTTGCATCAAGAATCCAGTAGCTCGTACTATCCTCAGGAGCGAAAACAGCACTGAAGCCGGACGCCACACAGGTAGATTTCGGCGGAGTGAAACCATACTTGTTTTCCTTTGGCCATTTCGCCGGCCTCTCAAGCACCTCAACGGCTGCTGAATTGTTCAGATAATACGGCCCGCAATTGCTGGCGGCTCCCGAGCCTGCTCGAGGGAAGCTTACTCTTACGAACACATTGTGTGTTCCCACAGGCAGCACGTCCTTAAGCGGAAGCTCAAGATTCTCAACGGCCTCATCAGCCGTCACTGTAACCGGATCAGAAAGCACAAGGTCGTCTTTATCCACCAACTGGTAAACAAAATTCTCCTGAGGCTTGCTAACTGTCACCTGGGCGGTTTCGCCCTCACAGACTTTGTTGCCATTCACGGTCAGGTTATGCTTCGGCCCTTTCAGTACTTCCACCTTGCCGCTAAATACCTCCCCGCAGTCTGAAACGGCATTCGTTCTCTTTGCCGAAACTTTAACCTCTGTTTCTCCCTCGGCAAACCGGTAATCCGAAGCAGGAACGACAAACACCCAATCATAACCTTTCGTTTCAAGATTGCCGACCTTAATGCCGGTTATGCCCGCCAATTCTGCCGGCGTCTCCAGCGAATAAGTTACGCCATCCTGTATGTCTTTTACGACTATCGACACTTCATTATCGGTAGTGCACACCGGATTCGTTTCAATCGTCTTTTTCTCCGGAACCGACCAGGCCTTCACGACAACATACGCGGTGCTTTCGCAGGATTCATCAGGATTCGTTAGATCGGTTCGCCAGGCTGTTAATTCAAAATCGTTGGCTCCGTTTTCAAGATTTTTCTGATTCAACACAAATTCAAGCGGATCAGACGGAGAAGCCGGCAATGCCGGAAGAACCGTGCTGTCATCTTTCTTATTCACCAATTTGTAAGCAACCCCTTTTTCCGGACTATGGACAATGAACATGAAGCAGTTTTCTGTATCCAGTTTGCAGTAGCCGTCCCGAACTTCCCTGTTCAAATCTTTTTTACTGATTTTTGGCTTAGGATTTTCTGTCTCCAGTTTGCAATAGCCGTCCAGAACTTCCCAGTTCAAATCTTTTTTACTGATTTTTGGCTTAGGAAGAACTGTCAGTTTTGCCTTGTTACTAAATTCATACGGACCGCATCCTTCCGAAATTTCCGCTTTCACGGTCAGCTCATAGGTTCCAGGCTTGCTTCTCCAGGCATTTGGTACCGTATAGCTTACTGTCAGCTCTTTTGACACCGCGCTCAGTTGCTCGCCCAGTTTCTCTCCGCCATTATACACAGAATAGGTAATGTCTTTTTCCGGGTTTTCAATAAGCAACTGTGCCTTTTTCGCTCCTGCACACACTTTTACTTCGTCGAATTGCTGGCTCAAGTCACCCGGGGCCTTCTTCGTGCTAAGGGTAAAAACCTTTTCACTCACACAGCCCGTATCCGTGTTTTTGGCCACAATACGGAAATTGATTTTTTCCTTTTCCAGCCATTTTGCCGGAATTACAAATGATGCTATGCCAGGTTCTATGTTCACACCCGTTACAAACTCCCATTTCGAACCGCTATCACATTGGAGTGTGTAATGTGTGTTGCTCTCTGGTTCAAAAGTATACTCCGGGCTGTCGGCTCCCCAGCAGACTGCAGACGGTTCTGGCTTAAACCTAATCTCAGGCAAACCATTCACCGTCACTCGAACCTGAGGATCCATCACACGCTCGCAGTTCGGAGCTTCTTTATCCCGAGCCACCCAGCGCAGAAAATACTCGCCTGGGGTTTTAAAGTCCTCAAACTTCAACTGAACGCTGTATTCCTTCTTCTTCTTGTCAGACGCAACAAATACGGAAACCGGTTTTTGATCAGAATCTGCATCTTTAACCAGATAATACTCGGTATTTTCCTCCGCGTTTCTTACTGTCATAATCATCGGTGACTTAGGGTCCGACGGCTGATGGCAGAACGAAGGAGCCATATCATACGACACTGCCTTCGGCAATTCCTTCACCTGCACGGCCACCGTCTTTTTCATCCAGTACAGGCAATTTTTGTTGCTTCCGGCCACCACGCGCAACGTGTGATCGCCAGTACCCAGCTTGCCGCCTGGTACGGTAAGCACCAAGTCCGAACCGGTGCCCTTTGAGGCCGCAGCATTTTCCTTCTGCAGGCTTTCGCCATTCTCATCATTGCCCTTCACAACTTTATAAGCCATGCCCTGCTGCGAATTTTTCACCGTGATTGCAAGATCATTGCCTTCGCACACAGCCGCAGGGGCTTCAATAAGCAGATCGAGCTGCGGCACCGGCGTTACTGCCAATTTGAATTCAAAAGTC
>JAKSBZ010000066.1 GCA_022360875.1 Cytophagales bacterium
AGACGTCTCCAATACCCCAGATATTCACTGCAGATTGGGAATCACCAATCAAAGCCGTAGTAAAATAATCAACCAGTTTGGGAAACATGGGCTGACTGGCAGCAAAAAAGGCATAGCCCAGCAGGCTAAGCCCAAAAAAGGCCCAATACGGGCGAACATAGCCCAGAAGGCGCAGGTAAATCGCCAGACCGCTGTCTGCGGCGCGGGATTGTTCGGTCATACATCGAAACCAGCTGGAAATTGCAAGATAGGTACGTTAGTACGATTTGAGTGAAGGTATCAATAATAACATATTTGAGAGTGAGGAATAAAAAATCAACAGGGAGGCTGGAGGATTTCTCTGCAGCTGCCTTTCTAATATATGGCCGCCTTCCAGGGTATCAAAGTCGTACCTTTCTGGGCAGCGGCCTGATCTATCGAAATGGTTAATCAATATATCCAGGATTTATAAGGCTTTTACTGCGGAAAAAGAAAAGGGGGTAATATTTTCAAGCCGCAATTTCTCTTTCAGGGTCGGATTACGGACACATTCTTTTACATACTGGGTACCCTTGCCGTAGCCAACTTGCCTGAGGCAGTCGGAGTCCTCACATTGTATTTTCAGTGCATGTGCAAGCGCCTTAGATGGCCGTGAACCAAAGCTGTCAGGTTGTTGTATGGCGGCCAGTAAGCTTAAGGATTTCCTTGGATTGGAGTCCCTATACTTATTGGCCAGTGCCAGAAAGTCTGCGTCCACAGCTGACACATCAGAATCCTCATGCTGTTTTACCAGGCGCATCGCAATCGAGTGTGATTCTATATCTCCAACATAGTTTAATATTTTTAGCAGCTTGGAACGGGTAAATGTATTCCCACAGCTTTCCACGTTGACTGAATATAGACCGTTCGCCATATGTGGCGCTACATCATAGATTTTAAGCTTCTCCCCGGGAGAGCGTCTTGCAAATGAGCGGGCACCAGGAAGATTCTCAAGTGTCTGAGTAAAGTGCTCTAATCGTTCGGAATCATTGAGAGGGGCTAA
>JAKSBZ010000365.1 GCA_022360875.1 Cytophagales bacterium
AGCACCATGGAGCAGCTGGTTATAGAGAGCTCCGGTCGATGCAAATGATAAGGTGATTTTATGGCCAGTATCCTGCTGAAACCGGGCCACCAGCTCTTTCATCACCGGTTTGAAGTTGGCTGCCACAGCGACTTTCAGGGTGGCAGCCTGGGAACTGCCGGAATAGAGCACTGCGCTGAACAGGGTACAGATAACCAGCTTGATCCACATTTTCATCAGAATCTGCTCCCTTCTTCCCAGCGTTGGGCAGCCTGGGTATCACTATCTTTGGCTTCAACCCAGCGTTCACCCTCTTCGGTCAATTCCCTTTTCCAGAAAGGCGCCCTGGTTTTCAGATAATCCATCAGAAATTCACAGGCTTCGAAAGCCGCATTCCGGTGGGCGCTGGCAGTCCCGACAAAGACGATCTGGTCTCCCGGCTGGAGCTGGCCACTCCGGTGAATGACCCGGACCTTATCCATGGGCCAGCGCTGGCGGGCTTCCTCAACAATAGCTTCAAGAGATTTTTCAGTCATTCCCGGATAATGCTCTAGAAACAGGCCACCCACACTCTCACCCAGATTCATATCTCTGACCAGGCCGCTGAAGATCACCACAGCCCCGGATTCTGTCGACTGTTTCAGGGCTTGATACTCGGCGGCTACATCAAAGTCCCCGAGCTGTACACTTATCACAATTCTCACCAGTCTTCGGTTGAAACCGGGATAAAAATACTCTCTTAACCGCTGGCCGCAATATCATTCCGGGAAAAAATTCCATCCAAACCTCCGAATCCAGCAGTTATCAGGGCTGTTAGAATCACTAACACTTCGCAACCCTGATACACAACTGCTGTCTGTATTACTGACCAAACCAGCGTTTACAGGGAGCTTGAACGTAATGACCAGGAAGTTTCACCAGCCTATTATCCAGATACTTATCCTCTGTCTGACCCTCGTTGTGACCCAGCTGCGGGCTGACGAAACCAGCTACAAGACAGATTATAAAGAGCCTAAATATACCTGGAGCTACAAAGACAGTGGTCCACGAAAAGTCAGCGAGCCATCTGCATTTAAAAACGGTGGCAAACACTCTCAGTTCATCAACAAAATGATGCTCCCAGTACTTAAGGGAGACAAAATTTTCTCTACCTATGCGCAGAAACTGGCTCTTCCCATAGATCGCCCGGCAGATAAGAGTGTTCATTTTGAGTTTGCCGGCAATGGCTGCTCCAACTGTGGCGGAGTGCGTGGCGATGCCGGTCATGACAATCGCATTACCCTTTACGATCTGTATCTGAAAGATGACCCTCACAACAGGCAGATCGGCCTGCTGGTCCATGAAATGATTCACCTTATGCAGTGGCCCTATCGCGACCAGACCTGCCCAAACTGGATGACGGAGGGGATGGCAGACTACTTCCGTTATGCCGATTTTGATAACCGCAGCCAGAACTGGTTCTTTGCCCAGACCTGGGAGAAACTGGACCAGCTTGAGAAGAATATAAAGAAAGCCGCACAGAAACTCGCCCGTGAAAACAACGAAGCGAATCAAACAGCCCTGGAAGATGCCAAAAATGAGAAAATACGGTTCGAAAACCAGGGGTTTATGGATGATGATAACGACCCCATCCATGCTGCAGGTTTGATCAGCCTGATCTCCAGGGAGTATGTACCGGATTTTGCGGTACTGTTACATCGATCTATCTATGACAGATATGCTGAGGTCAACGCCCCAGGTTCGTGGTGGGACATTATCTACCCCAGACGCCCTTATACAAACAAGGATTTC
>JAKSBZ010000390.1 GCA_022360875.1 Cytophagales bacterium
GTCGAAGTTGAACACCGAGGCGCTGAACGAGACCTTTATGAGCATGCAGCTTCTGGGCGAAGGTCCGATTGACCAGCTGCGGTACATGGCTGAGAAAGAGATTATACCGAGACTGGAGATTGTGGACGGTGTGGCGAATATTGATTTGCTTGGAGGTCGTCAGAAAGTGGTGGAGATTCGTCCGGATATGGAGAAGTGTGAAGCCTACGGCATTACGCCGAGCAAGATACAGCGGTGTCTGAGCGACAACCAGAGAATGAAAGCTTATGCGGGAAATCTCAAAGAGGCGGGCCGGACATTCTTTGTGAATGTCATGGGCGAATATCATTCTGTAAAAGAGATTGAGGAAGTAGTGATTCAGCCAAAAGGGCCGGTATTGCTTCGGGATATCGCCAAGGTGCACTTCGGAGCGAAAGACGAGACTTCCTATTCGCGGGTGGACGGAAAGAATACAGTGATTCTGTCGGTGAAAGGCGAGGCGCTGGCCAATCAGATAGATTTGGCGCACCGGCTGAAGGCCCGAGTTGAAGAGATCAATAGCGACATTCACCCGGCAAGCCTTATCATTCAGAAAGATATGGCCAAACAGCTGGAGGACAACCTGAACGGGATGAAGAGCAACGCGCTTATCGGGGCCGTTCTGGCGGTTTTGGTGCTTTGGGTTTTTCTCAGAAACCTGGGAATGGCTTCCGTTATTGCACTGAGTATTCCGGTTTCGGCCATCACTGCGTTCAACTTCTTTTATGCCTGTGACATTTCCCTGAATATGCTTACCATGCTGGGGATGGTGCTTGCGCTGGGGATGCTTCTGGACAACAGCGTGGTGGTGCTGGAAAATATTTACCGCTTCCGGGCGGAAGGGAAGACGGCGAGGCAGTCCGTTGTGCAGGGCGTTCGCGAAGTGTTTCGTCCGGTGACGGCTTCGACGCTGACGACTATAGCGGTTTTTCTTCCTTTTGTTTTTTCCACTGATTTCGCCGCTCGGCTGCTGGGCAAGCATATTGGCGTATCGGTTATTTCGACCATGTTGATTTCGCTTTTGTGCGCTGTGCTTCTGATACCGATGCTTTCTCAGTTTTTTATGAAGGATAAACACTCAGGTCAGGCAAAAAAGGCATTTACCTATTTGAATTTGAACAATAAGATTGTTCGGTACTATCTGGTTTTCCTGAAATTTTGCATGCGCAAGCCGGTTGCGGCTTTTCTGGGCTGTGTGGTGATTTTCTTTGCCAGTATGCTGACTTATTTTGGCGTGGGTATGAAACCGAAAAAAGAGGTGGAAACTCAGTCGATTGTTATGTATGCTACATTTCCGGAGCAGACCAGCCTGAAGAAGGCTGATGAAAAAGTGGTGGAAATTTCTTCGAAGTACGAGGATTTGGAAGAGGTGGAAAGAATCTACACCACCGTTCAGGCAACAAAGGCGGAGTTTACCTTTCAGCTGAAGGAGGACTATAAAAAAATCCGAGGCTGGAAGTTTTATCAGATCAAGAACGATATCAGACATCGCGTTCGCCGAATTCGGGGAGTTCAGATTTCCATGGATTTGGAGTCGGCGCAGCGGGCTTCCGGCAGAGGAATGGGAGGAGGAGCTTCTTTGGGCAGAATGATGAAGATGATGGGACTTGGCGAAAAAAGACCGAAAGTAGTGGTCCAGGGACTGGATTTGAAAAAAATGAGAAAGTTTGCCGGCGAAGTGAGAGAAAAGCTCAGGGAACTGTCTACTGTTCGGGGGGCTCGCATGCAAGGGCAGTCGTATCAGCCGGAAGTGCACTTGAGCTTCGATCAGAAGCTGATGAGCCGCTTGGGAATTTCTTATGAAAAGGTGGCGAATGAACTGAAGAACTCCGGCAAGAGAGAGCTGGCAACAAGAGTGGAGCTGAAGCAAGAGGACGAGAGTTTTCCGGTGTCCATCCGTCTGAAGGATTTTGAAGAAGGCGATTTGAACCTGAGGGAAATGAATGCTGTGGAAGTTCCATCCGACAGCGGTGCGCTGACTTCTGTGAATGAATTCAGCTCGAATTATTTCACTTGGGGAAAAGTCCGCATTCAAAGAGAAGATCAGGAGAAAAAAGTGTCGGTGAGCTTTAGCTATGAGCAGGATGTGAATGAAAATTCCGAGGCGCTGAAGGCCGCGCAGAAAGAAGTGGAGCTGCTGGTGATGGATATGATGCCGCCGAGCGGCGTTACAGCAACCGTCGAACACGGCGAAGCAGACTACAGCGAGTACACTTTTCTGATCTTTTGCGCCTTTCTGCTAATTTACATGATTCTGGCTTCGGCTTTCGAGTCGTTGGTAACGCCGCTGGTGCTGCTGTTCTCAATCCCGCTGGGGCTGATCGGCTCGGTGCTGTTGCTGCTGTTTTCAGGCACTCCTGCCGA
>JAKSBZ010000394.1 GCA_022360875.1 Cytophagales bacterium
TAAACTGCTACTACGTTACCATTTTCATCAGTATGTGTACTCTCTACTTCTTCTCCATTCGGATCTACTCCCATCACAGGATTGTTTCCCATGCCCACATACGGGCTGGCAAACTGCCTTGCCGGATCAGTGCTCAGCCATCTTCCGATCTTCGCGTCGTACATCCGCGCTTCAAAGGCGTTCCATCCGGTTTCCGCGTCTTCCTCGGAAAAGTCGCCCTGGTAGCCGAAGCGGTAGCGTTTGCCGCTGGCATATCTCCGCATAAGCGAGCCGAACGGATAGTAGTCGTTCCAGGCCAGAATGTTCGGGCGGCTGCCGGCCTTCTGCACCACGGCGCGCACGTTGCCCAGGTGGTCCTTGAGCTCGTACATATAGCGGGAGCTTCCGGTGTGCTGGTCTAGCATGCCCAGCCGCGAGGATCCGTATATAGGAGTTTCCGTTTTTGCAGGCGCCGACTTGCCGTTCTTTTCGTAAATGCCCAGAACCTGTCCGCCGGCATCGCGGATGTAGTAGGTGGTTTTGTTCCCCGCCTTTTTGCTCAGGCGGAAGCCGCGGTCGTCGTAAGTGAAATGCATTTGCAGGCCGCTGCCGCTTTCAGTAACCTGTTTCACCCGGCTTGAGACGTTATAGCCCAGCTGCATGGTTTTGTTTCCCTTTGTCTGAGTTTTCAAACGCCCAATGTCATCGTAAGTATAGCTGGCATAGCCCGGAATTTCCTTCAGCCTGTTCGTATTATCAAAGTAGCTGTATGTAAAATCATCCTGCACGCCGCCGCTTTGGCCGTAGCGCTTCAGGCGCCCGATGTTTCCGTTAGCGTCGTAATTGAGTCCCGTCAGCTTAAAGCGGTTGCCGGCGCTGCTGAAACGCCGGTTAGAAAAATCCGGTATTCCCCACTGGGCTTCCTTCAGCTGGCCCAGCTCGTCGTAGGAATAGGCAAAGGCCGTGGTTATTCTTGGCGGTTTGCTGTCAGCAACTATGCTGAACCTGGTTGTTATACCGTGCATTTACCAGCTGGCGATAAGCAAAAAGGATTGATGGCTTAAAAAAAGAACAAAGACAAGGCGCTTGCTTTGTCTTTGTTTGATTCAGGGTGTTTTTTTTTGATTATCTTGTTGCTTCGAAGCGCTTGCTTACTTCTTCCCAGTTAACAACATTCCAGAATGAAGCAATGTAGTCTGGGCGTTTGTTTTGGAATTTCAGGTAATAAGCATGTTCCCATACGTCCAGTCCCAGGATCGGCGTACCAGGACAATCTGCAATGTCCATCATTGGGTTGTCTTGGTTAGGCGTTGAGCATACGCACAGGCTTCCGTCGCTTCTTACGCACAGCCAGGCCCAGCCTGATCCGAACCGGGTTGCCGCCGCGCTGCTGAATGCTTCCTTAAAGGCATCAAACGAGCCGAATTCCTTGTCGATTGCCTGGGCAAGTCCGCCGCCGGGCGTTCCTCCGCCGTTTGGCGAAAGCACTGTCCAGAACAGCGAGTGATTGAAATGGCCTCCTCCGTTGTTGCGCACGGCGATTGAGTAATTGCTGATGTCGGCCATCAGTTCTTCCAGGCTTTTGTTGTCTGCTTCGGTGCCTTTGATGGCATCGTTTAACTTGGAAACATAACCTGCATGGTGGCGGTCGTGGTGAATTTCCATTGTCAGTGCGTCAAAATGCGGTTCCAGAGCGTCGAATGCGTAAGGAAGGGCAGGTAGTTCAAATGCCATATGATTGTATGTTTAAGGGTTTAAAAATTTTCAGACGCCCGAATGCCAATCCCGGGACCGGCAGCGCCTATGGTTTTTAGCTGATTGAAATATTTAAATTTGCTTGCTGTTTCTTACGTTCTCAAATTCTTGAAAAAATCTTTCACAATGCTTGAGCATTTTTCTTCCAGTACTCCGCGTTTAATTTCGGTTTTGGGATGAAGGATGTTTTCTTTCAGCCTTTCGTATCCTCTTTTCGGATCGGGAGCGCCAAAGACAATCCGGCCAATCTGAGACCAAGCCAGCGCGCCGGCGCACATCGTGCACGGTTCAAGCGTGACATAAAGCGTGCATCCGGGCAGGTATTTGGCTCCCATGTGGTTTGAGGCCGCTGTCAGCGCCAGGATTTCCGCATGGGCTGTAACGTCGGTCAGGCGTTCGGTTTGGTTGTGCGCCCTGGCAATAATTCGGTGATTGCAGACGACGACTGCTCCCACGGGTATCTCTCCTTCTTCCTTTGCCTTTTCTGCTTCTTGCAAAGCATAAGACATGTACTGTTCATCGCTGTGGATGCTAAATTCCATATTCTCCTGTAAACTCACAAATCGTATTTTTCAATTAGAATATAACAATTTTTGATACATGTCAAGGAGTCGGACAGATCTTTTTTAGTTGATAGCCAAAAGAAAAATATTTACGCTATTGGTCAGTCGGCGATTCGTGGTAAAGCGGATTGTCGAAATCGTCTTCAGAGGAGGAAGATGTTTTTTGGGGTTCGTTTTCTTTTGTTTTTTGTGTCTTTTGTAAATCCGAAAGATTTGTCTGTGTGGTTATTGAAACCGACTGCAGCAGCGAAGGATCAAAATCTGCCGCTTGCGTGCCAGCGGCTTTGGGATTAATGCTTTTTTCAAGCTCGTCGAGACTGACGTCCTCTGCAGGTAAGAACAGTTCAAATTCATCATGTTTCAGGTTGTAATATTTCAGCGAGCTGGCTTGCCCCAAACCGAATTCTTTGCGCAGGGTATTGTAGCCTGCAAGACGCATCGGCGTGAACGGGCGAAATCCTTGATGCATCCACAGGAACTCCTGCAGAGCTTGGGCGAACAGTAGAAAAGGAGGCGCGTAGTGGTAGTATTTTTTCTTTCCTTTAAAAAATCCTGAGCTCTGTTCCTGCGTGGCATAGTACTGGGCAGCATCGATGTTGAAAGGGAAGGCTATTGTGTGGCTTCCGTCGCTTTCCCAGTGATGAGTGATATGCGGTGCGCTCGCTTCCGGACGATGAGGGATCGGAATTACGTTGATCATTTTCTGGCGGCCTTTGCTGTAGACATTTTTAACTTCTTCAAGTAGCCGCTGTCCTCCTTCGTACTGTAGCAGTTGGTGAATAATGCCTGTGAATGCCGCTTCTGTGTTTTTTTCTTCTGCTGAAATGCTTTTTTTGTCGGAATTATTTAAGGGAGTAGCTTCGCTTGTCCGGCGGGGCTTGAGGCCGGCGGGATCGAAATTGATGAGCCGGCTTTTTTGCAGAGCTTCCCAGAGTGCTTTTGGGGCATCGTCCTTGTTTACCGAACTTCGGTCAAGAGAATATCCACTGAAAATGCTTGCAATTGACGGAGGACTCATGCCGATTTTGTCGGTGATGCATTTATGCGCAAGTTGCTCGCGGTCTTTCTGGAGTTCTCTCAGGAGCTCTGCCAGTCCCAGCACGAGCGGATTGCGCGAAAAGCCGGTGGAGGAAAACGGCGTTGTCTTACTGAATTCGTAGATAGAGGATTCCATGATGTGAATGAGTGCCAGCCGATCATGGATGTTGTCCGTTTCCCATTCTTTGGTTCTGTCTAAAGTTTTGTCCAATACTTTCCGGTATGCTGTTTCTTTTGAGTTGTAAGTTCCTATTATGTTTTCGAGTTTGGACAGAAAAGCTTCTGTAGCCGGCGAATAGCCCGAAGCCCCCGGAGGACGGCTGATTTTCTGAAAATGCTCTTTGCTCATCAGCGGCTGAATGGGCAGTGCGGGCGCTGACATTTTAGAAATTCCTTGGGAACCGATTTTACACGTGCGTGCGGAGAGCTTTTTGGTTTTCGGAAAAGTAAACATAACGTTTGTGCGCACTCACATAACCCGTCAGATTTTTGGCTTGTTTATGTTTGTCAGGTCTTTAATGTTTATATTGAGCGGGTGCTGTTCCAGGCTGTTCCGAAAGGCGTGAATACGCTCGTTGATATCGCGGAGCACTGCGTTGTCAGGAAGTTTGGGGCGGTCCTGACCGTAGCTTTCTAAGTTGTTCATTATGTAGGCTATTGTGTACCGCTCCGGGTCCGTGTGCAAGGTATAGAATGTTTCTTCGGTTTGTTCATCTTTTCCGCTGAGCAGCAGCTTGGCTTTGGTTAGTTTATGCAGCAACCTATGGACATAAAGGCTGGGGATTCCCAGGTTTTCGCTGATACCCTTTAGCCCTTGAGGTTTTTCCCCTTTCAGGAAAAGAGCTTGGATGTATTGGCAGACAGCAAGGCTGATGACATGCTGTTCCTGTATGCTGATTTTCAGCTGGCCTTTGGCAAAGCTGAACAGCCGGACATTCTGGATGGCGTAGGAAAGCTCCGCGCCGAACAGCACAATAAACCAAACGAATTGCAGCCATATAAGAAACAACGGCAATGCGGCGAATCCGCCGTAAATGGCGTTGTATCGCGATACTCCAATTTGAAAGGCAATGTAACCCCACTGTACTAGAAAAAAGAGCGTTCCGGCGAAAATCCCTGCAATTAATGAGGCTTTGAGGGATACCTTGGTATAAGGCATGATGTTGTAAAACAACGAAAATGCAATCCACAGAAGGACGATGGGGCCCATTTTGAGCAGAAAGAAAATAAACGGGCGAGCCAGCTTGAGCACCGAAACGGAAGAAGTGGCGTCGCTGACGCCTGCGAAAATGTAAGTAGACACGCTGCTTGCCGTCAGAATGAAAAACGGCGCAATCAGCAATATGGCAAGGTAGTCCGTGAATTTGCGGCCAAGAGAGCGGGATTTTTTGAGTGCCCAGATTTCGGTGAAAATTTCTTCGATGCTGTACAGAAGGCTCATCGTAGAGTATAGAAGCAGAATAAATCCGTAAGTAGCGATTGTGCCGCCTTTGGTTTCTTTGATAAGCTTTTGGGCTGACTGCAGGGCATAATCGGCAACCTGCTGGTGCCCTTCAAATCCCCGTACAATCTCTTTTTCCAGAAATTCGCTGTAACCGAAGCCTTTTGCAATGGCAACGGCCATGGCTATCAGCGGCACTATGGCTAATAAAGTGTACAGTGTAAGGCTTGCAGCTTTGAGCCCGCACCGGTCTCGGATGAACTCACGGATGGAAAGCCAAAGCACCTGGAGTGCGCCCACTGCAATTCCTTGAATGCGTGAGGCTCCGTGTCGGGGCAGCAGCCAAATATCCTGAACAAAAAAATTCTCAAGATTGGATAGGTTGATTCTTTTCATCTGTTGCTAATGGTTTTTCAATGGCCAGATGGAACGTTTACAGTAATCGTCAAGGCCGGTTATCATGAATGTTTCATATAAAACAGATCGTCTGGCCTGCTCCATTTTTTGAGTAGAAGCAATAATATTAAAAACTAAGTACGAGACTAATAGTGATAAAAATGTCGTTCTGTGGCTGAAAGTCTCGGTTTTGCGGCGGTCTATTTGCATAGAGGAGCCGAAAATAAAAACGCTTAGCCTGTTTTAAGACAAAATACATGTTATTTTTGAGTTCAAGGAAAAGAAAATGACTTTTATCAAAAAAATAAAATCATGAAAATACGAGTAGGTTTTGGATACGATGTTCACCAACTGAAGGAAGGCGAGGAGTTTTGGCTTGGAGGTATCAAGCTGGAGCATACGCATGGGGCTGTTGGGCATTCAGATGCCGATGTACTGATTCATGTTATTTGCGACGCTCTTTTGGGAGCCGCCAATCTGCGCGACATTGGCTATCATTTTTCTGATCAGGATCCGAAGTACAAAGGAATCGACAGCAAGCTGCTGTTGAAGGAGGTTATGCTTTTGATTCGCAAACATGGTTGGGAAGTGGGCAATATCGATTCGACGATTTGCCTTCAGCTGCCGAAAGTGAATCCGCACATTGACCGGATGAAGGCCTGCTTGGCGGAGGTTATGTCCGTGCAGGAAAACGATATTTCCATCAAAGCAACAACAACCGAGAAGCTGGGCTTTGTGGGACGTGCAGAGGGTGTTTCGGCTTACGCTACGGTGTTGATTCAGCATGCGGATTCGATGATGAGGCCTTAATTTCCGGAGTATGTATCATGATTTTTTTACTGGGGTTCTTGAGCAGTCCTTGGGACGAAGAATTCCTATCAGCCGTTCGCTGGCGTTGGGCGGAGGAAGTATAAACAAAGCGTACAAGCTGGAGACTGCCGAAGGCGATTTTTTCCTTAAGTTTAACAGCGGGGAAAAGCTTGATATGTTTTTCCGGGAAAAGGAAGGGCTTGAGTTGCTGAAAGAGAAAGGATTCGGCTGCATTCCACGCTTGCATGGAATGGGACTGGAAGGCAGCCGAAGTTATTTGCTGATGGAGTACTGGAAGCCTGCTCGCCGGCAGGCTGATTACTGGGAACGTCTGGGAGAGGAATTGGCCCGTTTGCACCGGAATACCCAAGACTGTTTTGGACTGGATCAGGACAACTACATTGGCTCTTTGCCGCAGACTAACAATCCTTTGCAAAACGGTTTCGATTTTCTGGTGACCAACAGGCTGGAGGTGCAGGTAAAACGTGCTTACGATCAAAATTACTTATCTAAAGCGCATGTGAGCAGTTTCGAACAGCTCTATGGCATGCTGCCTGGTTTGTTGCCGGACGAGCCTCCGGCTTTGCTGCACGGCGATTTATGGAGCGGCAATGTCATTACCAGCCCGTCGGGCGAGGCAGGACTCATCGACCCGGCGGTTTATTACGGATTTCGGGAAATGGATTTGGCGTTTTCAAAGCTTTTTGGGGGCTTTTCGGATTCATTTTATGAGGCATACCAGTCCAGGTTTCCGCTGGAGCCTGATTTTTCTGACCGTTTGGACTTGTATAATTTGTATCCGCTTTTGGTGCACCTGAACCTTTTTGGTCTGGGGTATCAGTCAGACGTGTTGCGGATTATTAAACATTTTACACACAAGCAATAAAGGAAGAATTTTAAAAGAATATGCGGTTTGCGTTTTTTAAAAAAATTCTAAGATAAATAATTTACATATGGAACATCCATGCGGATCGTTTTTAAAAATGCGTGAAGCAAGATTGTAGTGGATGTTTCATCTGACCATTGAAAACCATTAGACACAGATGAAAAAAACAACCCTTCGTATCCTGTTGGTTACGGCGTTGGTCACGCTTAATATCGGGGTGGACCAATATTCGAAAATAATTCTCAGGGAAAAAGTGGAATATTATTCTTACAAAGAGCTGCTGGGAAAATTTTTGACAATGACCAAAGTGGAAAATAAAGGCGCCTTTCTTAGCCTTGGATCCGAGCTCGGACCGGTTGTCAAAGATATATTGTTGCTCTATTTGCCTGCTGCGGCTTTGCTTGCTGGATTGATCTATCTGCTGGCATCCAAAAAAATGAAGTTTTGGACTCTTTTTGCGCTGAGCTTCATTGTAGGCGGCGGCATTGCCAATATTTACGACCGGATGGTTTACGGCTCCGTTACAGATTTCTTTCAGATGAATTTTGGTTTTGCCCGAACCGGAATATTTAATTTGGCCGATGTTTCAATAATGATCGGTTTTGGAATATTAGTGATTTTAAATTTTACGGAAAAAAAGAAGGAAGGCAAGGAAGAAGCCAGAATTCAGAGCTGATTTACTGAAGATATTAGTGTGAAATGAAAAGCAATGATTTTTTGCCATTGCTTTTCTGTATGTTTTTGAGTTTATTTTTTTCCCAGTTCTTTTTTGATTTCAGACAAAATTCTGTCGCCGCCTCTTTCCAGTATTTCCAGTGCCAGTTCGCGGCCGGCTTTTTCCGCTTCGTGCAGCGGTGCTGATTTTTGAATACGGATTTCTTCTGAACCGTCAAGGCTTATAATGCCTCCCGATATGTGGATGTTCTCGCTGTCATTGTCAGCCAGCGCAAAGACCGGCACGCTGCAGCCTCCCTGTAAAGTTTTTAGAAAAGAGCGTTCGGCTAGCAGACAGTGCTCCGTTGGTTTATGGTTGGTCAGCCGGCGAACGATTTCCCGTTTTTCCTCGGGCAGATTTTTATGCACTTCGACGGCTACGCTTCCTTGTCCAACAGCGGGCGTAAAGACATTCAAAGGCAATTTGTCCACAATCATATTGTCGTATTCCATTCGGTGAACACCTGCGTAGGCAAGCAGCAAGGCATCGCATTGCCCTTCTTCCATTTTCTGGATTCGGCGCTGCAGATTTCCCCGAACAGCTGCAGTTTCTACATGCGGAAAATACCGCTTGAGCGTAGCGATTCGCCGGTTGGACGATGTGCCCAGTTTTATTGGTTGTGCGGTATTATTTAGATCAAGGTCCTTGTTGTGGCTGATGATGACGTCGTTAGGCGTTTCACGCTCCGTAAAAGCGATAAGTTCAAAGCCTTCCGGCAGTTCGGACTGCATGTCTTTGGCGCTGTGAACAGCGATGTCGATAGTCCCGTTTTGCAGTTGTTCTTCTATCTCTTCGGTAAATACTCCTTTGCTGCCGATTTTGGCTATGCTAACATCCAGGATTTTGTCGCCGGTCGTTTCGATTTTTACGATTTCGGTTTTCAATCCGCCCTCTTCCAGTAGCTCGGCGATATGTTCGGCCTGCCAGAGAGCCAGTTTGCTTTTGCGGGTGCCGATGCGTATTAGTTTGTTCATTCTTTGTTCCAGTATTGTTGTGTCGTTAAGCACCCGAGAAAATTCAGAAGGCACTTATTATAACTGTCTGAGTGATATGCAAAAATAACAATATTTTGTTAAGTTAAGACGTAGTCCTCAGCATGCGCGCCATGTTCAAAGATAAATCCATAAACAGGATTTTCGGGTTGGCGTTTCTCTCCAGGTGATAATGCGCCTCTGTTATATACGCAACAGACTGCTGAATCTTGTCTGGAGTCATCACCCGGCTGAAGCGCTGAACAAATTCCCGGTCGGCTCCTTGCGCTTTGTTTAGTTTGTCGCCATTGAAGTGGTTGACAAGCGATTCGCGCATGATGGACAGTCCGTACTGAAGCAAGCTTTTTTGCGCCACTTTGTTGAGCTTTTGAAATTTTTCGGACCATTCGACCATCGAAGTGAAATTCCATCCGTAACAAATCCGCATCCACTGGCGGAACATTTCATGGCTGTCGTCTTCGATTTCTTCCAGCAGCTCCAGCGCCTTGTTTATGTTGCCTTCGGCTAGCATTGAAACCCGGGCAGCCACATCCGAGCGGACATTATGAAGACGCATAAGAAGGGTTTGAAGGTCCTCTTCCTGAAACGCATTGATTCGAATGAGCTGGGTGCGGGAAAGAATTGTGCTGAGCAGTTTTTCGTCGTCGTCGCTTACCAGCAGAAAAAGCGTGTTTTCCGCCGGTTCTTCCAGGATTTTCAGCAGGGCGTTGGAGGCTGCGGGATGCAGATATTCCGGCAGCCAGAGCAGCATGATTTTGTATCCGCCTTCATAGGAGCGAAGCGCCAGCGACTGAATGATTTGCCTGCTCTCTTCTTTGGAAATGTTCAGTGCCTTGTTCTCGCCTCCGAATACAAGCGCCCAATCAGTAACATTGCCGTATGGGTTCTGCAGGAGAAACTTTCTCCATTCCGGCAAAAAGTTTTTGCAGACAACGTGTTTGCCAGTAAGCTTTTTGGTGCTGCTTACCGGAAAAGCAAAGTGCATATCCGGGTGGATCAGCTTGCTCATCTTTTGGCAAGACGGACATGTGCCACAGGAGTCTTCGGGTTGCTTGTCCGAGCAGTTGATGTATTGGGCGTAAGCAATAGCGAGCGCAAGCTTGGCGCTACCTTCTGGGCCGCAGAAGAGCTGTGCATGGGCAACATGGCTGTCCCTTACCGACTGAACAAGCTGTTTTTTTATTCGGGTGTTTCCTGGAATGTCTGCAAATCGCATAGATTATTTCTCCATTATTGAAAGTTCTTCAAATCTAAAGATTTCATTTGAAATTATGGAGATACTTGATTGGTTTTGCTTTTCATGCCAGGAATTTTGTGCTGGTGTATTTCCTTCAAATGATCTTTGAGAATATTGTTTTGAGTTGGCAAAGGTGGTTTGAAAAAGTGGGAAGCTGTTGAATATAACTTTTGAAACGAGGTCTTTGCAGTAGAAAAAAAACGGTTTTTTAATTTGTGTTGATTTTTATGTTTTCTGGCTAAAAAAAACAGATAAAAGGAGAGTTGTATGTGATGAAATTGTGGATAAACTATTGAGTTATTGATAAGAGAATAAATTTTGATTTGATCTTTTATTTGAATAAAGTAGTTTTTTTAAGTTCATGTATATATATTTAATGCTTTGCTAATGCTAGCATTTTTTTTAATGGGATAAGTGGTTTGTGTAAGTGTGCTGGCAAAGAGAGGTGTAAAAAAGGCATCTTTAAAAGGTAGGAAGGACGTGGTTTTTGTTTGGTTATGTGTTGTTGCAGACGTACTTTTTTTCTGAATGTCAAAGTGAATTGCTCTGAAAGGTAATGACGGGTAATTGAAAATGAGTGTTTTCAGAGTTTAAATGAAGTTAAACCGGGCAAGTCGTTTTTTTTGACGTTGGTAAGTCCGGTTTGAAGTGAAAAAGCGATATTTATTAACGACAAAATATCATGAGAACTACATTTGTTACTTTTTTTGTTTTTTTAGGATTATTTTACGGCTCAAGTGCTTGTGCTCAGGAGACTCGGGATTACATCATCACAAGCTTATATAGCAAGCAATATGGGGAAGTAAGTTTTGATGCCCATAAGGCTTTTTTGGTTGGTTTTAGAGTGGATAAGAAACATTTACAGGCTAAGTATGATCCTGTACAATTGTTGGGTTTTTACTGCGACAGTCAGTTTTATAAGGCGCTTAATCTTTCTGAGTTTAGCGACAAGAAAGATGTCTTCGGAAAAGAGCTTATTACTGGATATTTTTCGCTATATCAATTGTCAAAAAAGTTTGTTTTAAAAGTGCAGGGAGAGCTTATCGAATTGACAAAGTGGAACTATAAGGAACGATTAAGCGGGCTTCAGAAAAAAGTGCCTGGTTTGAAAGTCAATTGGGATATGTATGCTTTTAAAACAACGGATTTGATGCAAGCCGTTACTCAGGCCAATCAAACAGTTAAGCAGTTTGTAGTAAAAAACAGCAGATAAAATCACTCCGGTCAATATTTGACCGGAGCATTGAATTTATTGGACCGCCGGCAAGTTCAGGTTTGTAAACATTAAGTGCGTGCGGTCGGTGTTAACGTCTACGCCGATTACGTCGTCTTTTTTGATTGTTCCGGCAAGAATATCTTTCGACAAAGCGTTCAGCAGCAAACGCTGCACTACTCGCTTAAGCGGCCGGGCTCCGAACTGGGGATCGAAGCCTTGATCAGCCAGGAAGTCGAGTGCGTCGCTGGTGAGCTCGATGTTCACCTGCGCATCTTTCAGCCGGTCCTTTATTTCCTTCAGCTGAATGTTCACTATTTTGCGGATGTCAGCTTTGCTCAGTGGACGGAATACTACGGTTTCGTCAATGCGGTTCAGAAATTCCGGACGGACTTGCTGTTTGAGCAGCTCCAGCACTCCTCTTTTGGTCTTCTCGACAATTTCCTCCTCGTTGTTTTCGTTGAGCTGTCCGAAGTTTTCCTGAATTTGGTGTGCGCCCATGTTTGTCGTCATGATGATGATCGTGTTCTTGAAGTTCGCCACGCGTCCTTTGTTGTCGGTTAGCCGTCCGTCATCCAGCACTTGCAGCAGAATGTTGAATACATCCGGATGTGCTTTCTCGATTTCGTCCAGAAGAATCACCGAATACGGTTTTCTTCTCACCGCTTCCGTCAGCTGTCCGCCTTCGTCGTAGCCCACATAGCCCGGAGGCGCTCCCACTAATCGGCTCACTGCATGCCGCTCCTGGTATTCAGACATATCGATGCGCACCATTGCGTTTTCGTCGTTGAACAGATACTCGGCCAGTGCTTTTGCCAGTTCCGTCTTCCCGACGCCAGTCGTTCCCATGAACAGGAACGAGCCAATCGGCCGTTTAGGATCCTGCAGGCCTGCCCGGCTTCTGCGCACTGCGTCGGCGATCAGGCGAATAGCTTCTTCCTGCCCGGCTATGCGTTTTCCCAGCACGTCCTCAAGCATCAGCAGTTTTTCGCGGTCGCTCGAAAGCATCTTCGAAACCGGAATGCCTGTCCATTTAGCCACGATTTCGGCAATGTCCGAAGAATCCACTTCCTCTTTCAGCATCGAGCCTTCTTTGTCCAGTTTCCTGGATTCTTCCTGAAAATGCTTGAGCTGTTCTTCGGCCTTGGCGATTTTTCCATAGCGCAGCTCTGCCACTTTCTCGTAATTGCCTTCGCGCTCAAATCTTTCCGCTTCGATCTTGTACTGATCGATATCTCCCTTCAGCTTGTGGATGTTTCCGATCACGTCTTTTTCGGCTTTCCACTTAGCCATGAGTTCCTTTTTCTTGTCGCCCAGTTCTGCCAGCACCTTGTTGAGCTGCGTTTCTTTTTCCTTGTTTTTTTCCCTTCGGATTGCCTCGCGCTCAATTTCCAGCTGCATGATTTTGCGGTTCAGCTCGTCCAGCTCTTCCGGCATGGAAGCAATGGCGATGCGCAGTTTTGATGCAGCTTCATCCATAAGGTCGATGGCTTTGTCCGGCAAAAAGCGGTCGGAAATGTAGCGGTTTGAAAGCTCAACGGCAGCAATGATTGCATCGTCTTTTATTTGGATTCCGTGGTGCACTTCGTATTTGTCTTTGATGCCGCGCAAAATCGAGATAGAATCTTCAACGCTTGGCTCGTCTACCAAAACCGATTGAAAGCGTCTTTCGAGCGCCTTGTCTTTTTCGATGTATTTTTGGTATTCCTTTAGCGTTGTCGCGCCGATGCATCGCAGTTCGCCGCGAGCCAAAGCCGGCTTCAGCAAGTTGGCCGCGTCCATTGCTCCTTCGCCTCCGCTGCCTGCGCCGATCAGCGTGTGGATTTCATCAATGAACAGCAAAATCTGCCCGTCAGATTCTTTCACTTCCTGAATGACAGCCTTCAGCCTTTCTTCAAACTCTCCCTTGTATTTTGCTCCCGCAACCAGAAGCCCCATATCTAGTGAGATAAGGGTTTTGTCTTTCAGGTTTTCCGGCACATCACCTGCCACAATCCGCCGCGCCATGCCCTCTACAATTGCCGTTTTGCCTACGCCCGGCTCGCCGATGAGCATTGGGTTGTTTTTGCTTCTTCGCGAAAGAATCTGCAAGACGCGGCGGATTTCGTCGTCCCGGCCGATAACCGGATCGATTTTTCCCTGGCGCGCCAGCTCATTCAAGTTAATGGAAAACCGCTCCAGCGATTTGTATTTGGACTCTGCATTTGGATCGTTCACGTTTTTTCCTCCCCTCAGTTCTTTTATTGCTTCGATTAACTGTTTTTCTTTCACGCCCTTGCTCTTCAGCAAAGCCGAAATTTTGTCTTGTCCGGCCCAAAGCGCTAAGTAAAGGTGTTCGATGCTTACGTATTGGTCGCCCAGGTCCTTCATGTACTTTTCGGACTTTTGCAGCGTCAGATTGGCATCATTGGATAAATAGACCTGCTGCCCTCCGCCCGAAACGCTGACTTTTGGATATGACTTGATAATTTGCTCGGTTTGCTTTTGAAGGCTGGAAACATCGAGCAACAGCGCCTTTGCTAAATGATTGGCCACGCTCGGCTCAATTCGCAGCAAGGCCAAAAGCAAATGCCCTGTTTCTATGGCCTGCTGCTGATTTTCCTGCGCGGTTTGCGCGGCTTTTTGTATAGCTTCCTGCGCTTTCACGGTGTACTGTTCAAAGTTCATCTGTATATTGTTTTTATATATTTTCTTTTTTGGATAAAAAAATACATTCTCCGGTTTTTTGTTGACAAGCCCAGTTCCATTTTTTAAAAAAAGGAAATATTGACATATTCTTATTTTTATTAAATATAAACCAAGTCATTTTGACATTTAATCAATTGATTTTCAGTCGATTGTAAGTCATTTTGTCAGTAATTTTCTTTTTTTTAAAAATTAATAAGAGAACTGCGACTTTCTGGGATATTTATAGTCAATAAAATGTGAAAGGGCAGCAGAGAAAGAAAAAAAGCAA
>JAKSBZ010000220.1 GCA_022360875.1 Cytophagales bacterium
CCTTGCAACAGGGTACGCGCCAAAAATTCTCGGTGCAATTCTCGTGGTTATTGCGGGTTTCTGGCTGGTGGGGAAAGTGGTCCGCCTTATTGACAAAGGATTTGAAAAGAGGGATTTCAATCCCACTCTCCGTCTTTTTTTGAAAAACATTTTCTCGGTCGCTTTAAAAATTGTTGTGCTCGTTACAGTAATGGGCATGCTGGATATTGCGACGACTCCGATTATTGCCTCTTTGGGTGCTGTCGGTCTGGCTATCGGCTTGGCTTTGCAGGGAACGCTGCAGAACTTTGCAGGAGGAATTATCATTCTAGTGCTTAAGCCTTTCCGAGTGGGAGATTTTATTGAAGCTGAAGGAAATATGGGGGTGGTAAACGAAATTCAGCTTTTTAACACGGTGGTGCTTACGCTTGACAACAAGACAGTCGTATTCCCGAACAGCAAGCTTTCAGGCAACGTGGTCGTGAACTATACTGCGCAGAAGCTCCGGCGTGTGGATCTTACGCTGGGCATCGGCTACGGAGCTGACGTGGAACATGTGCGGGGCTTGATTGTCAATTTGATTGAGAATAACAAATTGGTTCTCCACCAGCCGGAAGCGCCTTTTGTTGGTCTGCATGAAATGGCTGACAGCTCAGTTAATCTTACGCTGCGGGTTTGGACAAAGACCGAGGATTACTGGGAATTGTACTTCTACTTGAACGAGGCAGTATACAACCAGTTCAACAAACAAGGTGTTACGATTC
Source organism: Cytophagales bacterium (assembly GCA_022360875.1). Taxonomy (GTDB): domain Bacteria; phylum Bacteroidota; class Bacteroidia; order Cytophagales; family Cyclobacteriaceae; genus JAKSBZ01. The sequence goes on from JAKSBZ010000220.1 coordinate 744, forward strand.
CTTTCCCTCAGCTCGACATCCACATCAAACAAGACGAAAAAGTGCTGCAATAACAAATCCGCACTCGTTTTTCGAAACCTCCCTGACTGTGCCTTGGTGCAAAAACCTGCCAGTCACGGAGGTTTTTCTGTTTATTCTCCGGCATTCTTCTATCTTTGTTCTTTAAGAACCTTTTACTGTCCAAAGCGGATGGCCTGCTTAGGTTAAGTGGTTATGAAACTGAATGCCTGCCTTTTTTTGAGCAGGAGTTTAATTTTTCCAGAGTATGAATCTTTCTTTTTTTATAGCAGGGCGTTACTTCCGCACCAAGAAAAAGCAGAATTTCTCCAATGTGATTACGCGCATTTCCATGATCGGGATTGCCGTGGGAACAATGGCGTTGATTATTGTGCTTTCGGTTTACAACGGCATGGGCGATTTGGTCAAAGGGCAGATTGACAACTACGATCCGGATCTGAAAATTGAACCTGTGAAAGGAAAGACATTTGTGTTTGACGAAAGCATGGATGAAAAAATCAGACAGGTTGAAGGCGTGGAGGTGCTGAGCAGTGTTCTGGAGGACAATGCCTATGCCCGCTACCAAAAAGCGGAAATGGTAGTGCGCCTGAAGGGAGTTAGTCCGAACTTCTTGGAACAAAGCAGTTTGCCCCGAACGCTGCTTCATGGGCAGTTTGTGCTGGAGCAGGAGCAGCGTCCTTTCGCTGTTATCGGCGATGCTGTGGAGGGTGTGTTGTCTGTGAATCTCAAGAATGAATTTTATCCGCTTCGCTTGTATTATCCTAAGAAAGGAAAAGTCAGCATTGACCCGAGGCGGATGCTGAAATCAAAGCCGGTAATGGCCTCGGGAGTTTTCAACGGAGGCAAAGAGCACTCGAATTATGTGTTGGTGCCGGCGGCTTTTGCCGAAGCGCTTATGGACCAAAAAGGAAGAAGGACTTCCCTGGAAATCAAGCTTGGCTCGGGCGCCTCTTTGGACAGAGTGCAAAAACAGCTGAAAAAAGTCGTGGGAAAAAACTTCACGGTGAAAAACCGGGAAGAGCAGCAGGCGATCATTTCAAAAGTGCTCCGCATCGAAAAGCTTTTTTTCGTCATAGCGCTCAGTTTCATTCTGTTCATTGCCTCTTTCAATGTTTTCTTTTCGCTGAGCATGCTGGCTATTGACAAGAAAAAGGATATCGCCATCCTCTACGCCATGGGTGCCCGCAACACGCTGATCCGCAGAATCTATTTGGCAGAAGGCGGACTAATTGCCTTTTCCGGCGCGTCCATCGGCATGGTGCTCGGTCTGCTTGTTTGCTGGGTTCAGAAAGAATTCGGATTTGTAAAACTGGTGGGCGTGGGGCAGGCCGGCAACTGGCTGCCGTATCCGGTTTCGGTGCACGCAGCAGACGTCTTTCTCATCATCGGAATCGTTGTTCTCATTACCGTTCTGGCCTCCTACAGGCCGGCTAGCCTGGCGACAAAATACAATAACGCCGCTAATTTGTAGCCGATTTACCGTCTTTTTCAAGATTGGCCCTTCAGCAACTTTTCGCAAACGTTTGTGTTTTCACATTGAGCAATACGCGGGCAGTTCTTTTTTGAATTCAAAAGAAAAAATATCTTGCATTTACCGTAAATGTGTTCATTTGAAAATCAATTATACTTTTTAACTATATCAATATGAATAAGTATTTCAGTTTGCTGTTGCTGCTGTGTCTGGGGCTTGCTTCCTGCGCGTCAGAGTCTGGCAAATCCAACAAGGAAAAGAAAAAAGTGCCGTTTTTGTGGGAAAATGCCAACATGTATTTTCTTTTGACCGACCGTTTCTGCAACGGAGATCCGGGCAACGATATCAACTACGGCAGAAGCAAGGAAACCGGAAAACTCCGCAACTTTATGGGCGGTGACTTCAAGGGAATCACACAGAAAATTAAGGAAGGCTATTTTGACGATCTGGGTATTACGGCGCTGTGGTTTTCGCCTGTGGCAGAGCAGGTTCACGGCGGAGTAGACGAGGGAACAGGTATGACTTATGGTTATCATGGTTATTGGGCCAAAGACTGGACGAGCATTGACGCAAACTACGGAACCGAAGAAGAACTGGAAGAGCTTGTGAAAGAAGCGCACGCCCACGGTATCCGCATTGTGATGGATGTGGTGATTAACCACACTGGGCCTGTTACTCCGAAAGATCCGGTTTGGGACGCGGACTGGGTGCGCACCACGCCTCATTGCGGCTACTTTGATTATAACTCGACTGTGCTGTGTACATTGGTGGAGAATCTTCCGGATGTGAAAACTGAAAGCCGCAAGGAGGCAGACCTTCCGAAAGCGCTGGCAGAGAAGTGGAAGAAAGAAGGCCGTTATGAGCAGGAAGTGCGCGAGCTGGACGAGTTTTTCAAGCGCACCGGACTGCCGCGCTATCCGCGCAATTACCATATCAAGTGGCTGGTGGATTTTGTTGAAAAATACGGAATTGACGGTTTTCGGGTTGACACGGCTAAGCACACCGAAGCAGATCTTTGGGCAGAACTTGAGAAATATGCAAATATTGCTTTAAACAACTGGAAGAAAAAACATCCGGAGCAGGTATTGGATGACAACGAGTTTTACATGGTTGGCGAAGTGTATGGCTACAATATCAATAACAAGCTCATCTTCAATTACAGTGACCGCGCAGTGGATTTCTTTGCCAACGGTTTTAAAAGCCTTATCAATTTCGGATTCAAGTACGACTCAGAGGGAAGCTACGAAGAGCTGTTTGCCAAATATGACAAACTGCTGCAGCAAAGCCTGAAGGGCAAAAGCGTTCTGAACTATGCTACTTCGCACGACGACGGCGAGCCAATGGATCAGCTGAGAGAGAAGCCGTATAAGGTTGCCAACATGTTGCTTTTGGCTCCGGGAGCTGCGCAGATTTATTACGGCGACGAGACCAACCGCAGTCTGGTGATTGACGGCACAGTCGGTGATGCGACATTGCGCTCGTTTATGAACTGGGAAGACTTGGAGGTTAACAACGTACTTGCCGGCCAGCCTGTACGGAAAGTGCTTGCCTACTGGCAGAAGCTTGGTAAGTTCCGCGCCAGCCACCCGGCTGTGGGCGCAGGAAACCACAAGATGCTTCAGGAAAAGCCTTATGTGTTCGGAAGAACATTCAAGAAGGGAACTTTCCAGGATCAGGTAGTAATTGGTTTGGAAATGCCGAAAGGGAAAAAATCAATTCCGGTGGGAAGCTTCTTTGCCAATGGTACTGAACTTACTGATATGTTCTCAGGCAAAAAAGCTGTTGTGGAGAATGGAAAAATTGTTCTTGATACTCCGGGAGAAACAGTGCTTTTGGAAAAATAATTCGTTCTGTTTTAATAGTTTAAGAGGCTGTTCCGAATATGCGATTTCGGGACAGCCTCTTTTTTTGTGCTGTTTCTCAACTAATTCGCTGGCAAATTATCATTTAGGAAAATAAAAATTGCGAGGAGTGTAAATTTTTTACATAAAGACAATAAATAGTCTAATAATATTAGCTAATAAGTTTTTTAATATATATTTTAAAGCTGAATAGTTTATTTATAGCTATTGATGTTATATAGCCAAGCTGTGCAGAGGCTTTTTTGGTGGCGGACAGGCCCTTGGTTGCTGCTGTGTTTTGATTGAATGCAGTTTTGCCCAAAAGCGGCAGGACAATACGTATTTTGACATCGCAAGGCAGACGTTTGGATTAAGCGGCTGCGTGATTTATATGCAAAAGAATAACCTTTAACAGGGACGCAGTCCTTGAATCTCTAACCCTAAAAATTTCAAAACTATGCCAGTAGACCCAGACGAAGAACCATTAAGCCTTAAAATTGACGACGTTGGCTTTGGTATGTTTAAACAAAAGGCTAAAGGCGGTGTCAGCAAGGCTGATGCGGCTAAATCTAAGAAAGAGTACCGATTCACGATTTCACGCAAATCCACGGAAGAGACAGTAACGGGAAGCGTGGATGTTTACGCCTTCGATGACGACACGAACAATCAGTATTTTAAGCGCGTTAATTTGAACGATTTGAACTATGCGCTGTCCGGCCAGAATCCTCATTTTGTATTTACCCTGGGAATAGACGAGCAGTTTGACCGAATTGCTGCTATCCTGTACGGTAGTATAGAAGGAAAGGAGAATTCGTTTGATTATATGTGCGAAAAAACACTTTGTGAAAAGGAGACGCTTGAAAAAGAAAAGCTGGCCGAAGCTTAGTTTTTTTCTTTCAATGGCCCTTTGCCAAAGGCGGAATGGCCTGGCGCAAAGGTAAACAACTCCAACATTGACTCAAGAAGGCTCGATAAAACTGTCGGGTCTTTTTTTTGAATCGGCTCGTTTCGGAAGTGATGGTAACGCAACATTTATATACTTACAATTAAGTACTGCCAGTAATTTAAGGCTGCTGTTGTTTAGCTAAAACACTGGCTATGAAATATAACTGAAAACAAAGTGGGAAGTGCTTAGTGATATCCGACATCGCATTTCACGCGCTTGTGAAGCCTTTACCGGCTGTTGGAAGGCCTCTTTAAACAGTTGAATTTTCTCAGTCATGAAAAAAAACGTTTGGTTTGCCGCCTTTTTCTTCGGCAATCTGATTGCCGTGTCCGCTTTTTCCAATCTTCCGATGGATTCTTTCGGCTGCAAATGTCCTCAAAAGTCCTTTGAGCAACTATACCTATTGTTTGTTCAGGAAAACTACAATGCTTTGAGAAGCGCTTTGGCCGAGACGGATACGTCTGAGTGGTGTGCGGTGCACAAAGGCTACTATTGGCTGTTTCAGGAGCAGACTCTTCGGATTACCCGGAAGAATTCCAAACAAGCGCGCTTGCAGTGCATCGGACGGCTTGACCGGATTTTTGAAAATGCGGCCACGGAAGAGCGGCAATATCTATTCGGTATACATCAGTTTTTGCTTTATCGAAAGCATATTTGGGACAACAAAAAAGCTGAAGCCATTATTGCTCTCGAAGCGGCAGGGCGGTATTTTCTGATGCACGGTTTTCCGTATCTGTACGCCCGCTGCCAGCGGATTGTTATCCGTGATTTGCTGATGAGAAAAGAATACGGACTGGCTGAGCAAAGGCTCCTCGGACTTAAGCAATACCTCGACGAAAACTCTTCGAAAGAAAAGGCTAACTGGGATTCGGCATACGGATATCTTTACAACTACCTCAGTTACTTGTATCAGACGCTCGGGGATATTGAAAAAGTGGAGCACTTTACAAAAGAATCGCTCAACCGGGCGCTTAGCAACAATACCGATACACTGCTCATTCTGAGAAATATTGAAAACCTGAGCATTTCTGCCTATTACAAGGGCGATTATGCCAAGGCGATTGATTTGCTGAAAAGCAGTTTTCCGTATTCCAAATCCAAGCTGAAAGGACAGAAAATAATTGCGCAGTACTACCTGGCTCAAATGGATTATGCCCGTGCAATTCATGCCGTTGAAACGGTTATGCCTCAAGAACATTTGTTGAGCGACAAAGACCGCAATGTGCTTTATGCAACGTTGATTAGGGCCTGTTTTTTTCTGGATAAAAATGAAGTGCTGATGGACAGCCTTTTGTTGTTTTCTAAAAAACGCCTTGCCGGGAATGACGATTTTGAAAGCGTAATAACTCACGCCAATTTGCTGCTGCAAATGAAGCGTCCGCGTCAGGCGATGCGCCTTTTATCCGAAAAGTTGGAAGGGAAGCAGCTTTCGAAAAGGAATCGTGGGTTTTATTACCGAATACTGGCTAATAGTTATTGGCTTAGCAACAACTATAAAAAGACACTTGAGTATGCCCAAAAGTCTATTGCGCTTCTTTATCCGCCGGAGCAGTTCGATCAGGATGGTAATCTTTTGCTCGGGCAAATTCAGTATGTTCATAAGAATACGCTGAAGCTTCAGCTTCTCAAAGCGAAATCTATGGCGGCGGTGGCAAAAACAGCCTCTGATTGGGAAAAGACGCTGGTGCAGTACCGGCTTGCGCTCGATTTGGTTGATAAAATAAAAGTCAGCCTGAGCCGAAGCGAATCGCGGCAGGCTTTTGCTTTCGAAGCGGCCATAGAAGTGGAAGGGATGATCGCTGCATGTGTTGAACTGGAGAGGCTTACCGGTGACCAAAAGTATTGGGCCGTTTACCACGAAGCTATCGAGCGAACCCGTGCCATAGTGCTGCTTGCGGAAATGCAGGAAGAGGAAACGCACGAGCGTTTGACTATTCCTCAGAAGCTTGATAGCCAGCTTCAGGAAACCAAACTGCTTCGAAATTTTTACAGAAAGCAGCTTTTGCAGTCCCGGCTGGTGAAAGATTCGCTGAAAATTCCTGCTCAGGAGCGGTATGTCCGCAAGTTTCAGCTGCGTTACGATTCTTTAAGCGAGCAGCTTGCCGAGCATTATCCGGGTTACTACCAGATGCATCGGCAAACGCAGTATTCTACATTGAAATACGTGCAGGACAGTCTTTTGCAGCCCCGGGACATAATGCTGGAATATTTGGAGGGGGATGGACGTATGCATCTGCTTGCTGTAACCAAAGATTCGGTTGCTGCTTTTGAAATTCCAATGGACGAGGCTTTGAAAGAAGCCGCAAAACAGGTAGGCCGTTATCTCCATTGCATTGATTCCTTTTATTATGAGGGTAGAACGGAAGCTTATCTGAAGAATGCCCATTTGCTTTTTCGGGCTTTTGTTGAGCCTGCTCTGCGGTTTATGCCGAAGGCCGACCGCATCATAGCTATGCCGGACGGAGTGCTGCGCGATATCCCCTTTGAGGCCTTGCTTAAAGAAAAAGCCGATACGCGCTCGTCCGTTGCGGACTGGAAGCTGATAGTTCGTGACCATGCCGTTCTTTATGCTCATTCAGCGACCTTGTGGAATTACCACGAACGGCAGCCAAGTCCTCGGAAAAAGCTGCTGGCCATTGCTCCGGGCTACCGTACCGATTGGCTTGACCATTACACCAGCCCTATTTCGCTGAAGTATTCTGTGGAGGAGGTCGAGGCGCTGACCAAGGTCATTTACGGCAATTGGTTTACGGGAGCTGATGCACGGAAGAGCGCTTTTACCAAGCAGGTGGATAAATACGGCATTTTGCATATGGCTATGCATGCTTCGGCTGATTTTGATAATCCCGAGCTTTCCTATTTGATATTTTCCGGAGAGCCCTTTCAAAAAAAGGAGCGCTTTATGTTCGGCACCGAAATTCAGTCGATGAATCTGAGTCATTTGCAGCTTGTTGTGCTCAACGCTTGTCAGTCGGCCAGCGGGAGACAGGCAAAAGGAGACATTCCCGCCTCGCTTTCCCGAGCGTTTCTGCGAAGCGGCGTCAAGAGTCTTGTGTCCAATATATGGAACGTACGCGACAAAGCCGCCAAAGAACTCAGCCTGTTTTTTTACCGCCACCTGACAAAGGGGATGAGTAAAAGCGAAGCCCTCCGGCTGGCAAAAATTGACATGATGACTCAGGCAAGCAACGAGGCTTATCGCTATCCGCCGTTCTGGAGCAGCACCGTTCTGACAGGCAGCGATGCGCCTTTGGACTATAGAAAAAACTGGGGGCAGCGAGCTGCAGCTTATCTTTTTCCTGTTCTGGTGTTGCTGTTATTGGGAGCAGTGTGGCTGCTGTGGAGAGCGGTGTACCGGAAAAAGCGTATGAGCGTCTTGGAGAGCATATCCGATCAAGTGCAAGAGCTTCCGGATACGGATTTTGAAAAAGGGTAAAAAAAAACGAGCCTTTTCAGGATCGCGATGTGTACTCCGTAGGGGATTCGAACCCCTGCTACCAGGATGAAAACCTGGCGTCCTAACCCCTAGACGAACGGAGCAACATCAATGCGGTATGGACGGGACTCGAACCCGCGACCCCCTGCGTGACAGGCAGGTATTCTAACCAGCTGAACTACCACACCATTTTTTCGGTCTTTACCGAAAATTTGTCCTCCGTAGGGGATTCGAACCCCTGCTACCAGGATGAAAACCTGGCGTCCTAACCCCTAGACGAACGGAGC
>JAKSBZ010000397.1 GCA_022360875.1 Cytophagales bacterium
AGAAGGAGCGCCAGGGAAATGGAGATTTTTTTAAGTTATGTATATCAGGCTCCTTGTTCTGAGACAAGCCACAAAAAAGTTGTCCCTTGTGTGGCTTTTCGCGGATTCGGGGAAATAAAGAGTCCGGAAGCGTGTCTTGTGCTTCCTAAGGAATACTCTCACCCCGAATTGTATCCTCAGGCTACAGCCGGCATCAGGCTAAGCAAAGTTCACAAGCTTTTGGATGACATCTCTGCGCCGCCTGAAAAGGAGCCGAGGTCGGTGGGGGAGAGAAAATTTAAGGGTCGTGTTTTTCTGATTGGGGAGCAAGAAACAGGGCGTTTCGATAGAGGGGCGTCACTGAATGCCCGTTATGTGGTGGATCAGGCAGAGGAGGTTTGCAGTAAAATACAAGAGGTTCATGGACTGCAGGTAAGCGAAGCGTTCAAAGGGTTTCTTTCGCTGGCTGTAATTTATTTGATAGAAGGATACAGAGGGTCACCGACTTATCCCAAATCGATGGCCGTTTTGTTGGCACGAACGGATTTTGCCCGCATGTTTTCCTTGCTGCCCGAAAATGAAAGGAGGTTATTGGCAAAAAATGATGCGGCCTCATGGCTTGCGGTTGTCAGGAGTATGGTGCCTGAGTGTTTGAAGGATTTTTCCCAGCCGTTTTTTAAAAATGGAGTGTATATTGCCAGGCCGGAAATTCATCGGCATATTCTCAGGGGTTTAAGCCTGGAACAGTGGCTGAAGGAAATGACTAAAGGAAGGGATTTGCTCACCGAGCGCCATTTTCCAAACCGTTTAAGGGCTTATGAACTGGAATCTATGGGTGCCATGGGAGATAGGACAGATACGGTACTCGGGGAGCCTGCTCCTATTTTCGAATTTAGGGCCGGGAAAAAGCTAATGAATGCGATGGAGGCGATGACTTACGCCGTAGAGACTTTCAAGACTGTATATGCGGTAAACCGGGGGCTGGATCATTATTACGGAGAGCCGCTCGATATTCAGTGATTTAAAATGCAGCGACTTGGAAAATGTTGCGGCTGGCGTGTACCCAGCGCCCGGTTTCAGTGAATGTTTCGGCTTACCAAACCATTGGTTCAGGCAGTTTGTCAGGATGCAGCTGTCCGTGAACCCATGCTATGCTTTTGTTTTCCCAGCCTGACTGTGCAAAATGCTCCTCCACCAGCCGGCGGCAAGTCTCTCTTTTCACCTGACCGATATTCTGATAGACGTTTATTAGCGAAGCGGCATTTTTGTCCGTAACCAGGAAGCCGGCGGGTCCTTTGGAAAGTATATGGCGCGGTCCCGGGTTGTCGTAGGCAATTACAGGTACGCCGCAGGCCATTGCCTCAAGTATCACTATGCCCAGCGCTTCGCTTTTTTTTGTGGTAAAAAGCAGCGCTTTGGCTTTTTGAAATGCATGAGGGAGCTGGTCGGAAGGCAGGAAGCCTTCATAGCTGAAAGGAGCCGCGGCGAAGCGTTTTTGAAGTTCCCTCCAGTAGGTTTCGTCCTGAATATAGCCAAAGATTTTCAGCCGGGTGCCGGAGCGCTCCGAAAACTCTAGCGCGTCCTCAAGGCCTTTTTCCGGAGCAATGCGGCCGGCCCAGGCGACAAATTCTTCGTGTTCGGAAGAAAACGGATAGTCGTCAAGCTTGATTCCGTAACCCAGCCTGCAGATATTTTCAAGGGAAAGTCCCTGATAGGTTTCGGCTTGTTCCTGATTAAGCACGGCCACGGAATTGTGAAAAGTTTCGGAAACGGTCTTGATGATCTCATCCATCTCCTTTGTGTGTGAACAAATGCTGAGGTAATGCAGCACGGGGATTTCAAAGAAGAAGCTTTGGTAGAAAGGCAGCCAGTCGTAAGAGAAATTGATGATCAGCGAGTAAAGGTTTCGGTGGATTGCCAGGGTCTTGAGCGCATGGAACAGAAAGGAATTGGTCGGAAGCAGGTGGCGCCTGCTGTCCGGGTACTGAGCGGGAGCTTCCAGCTTGCCCTTGCAGGGAATCAGACGGCCTTTTGTGTTGGCTTTGGAGCCTTCCGGACAGTAGATGTCCACATCCCAATGGCGGTCGGTCAGCAAATCGGCGAATTTGATGATGTCTTTTTCTACCCCTCCTCCTTTACCCAGTCCCAGTGGCGATACAGCCGTGGACAAAAGAGCTATGCTGGTCATAGTTGGTTGTGTTTTGGGTTTGTAGATAGTAAGTGATTTTATAAAAAATATTCAAGCATATAAATGCTTCGCGTTTTTTGCTGTTTTCGCTTGTGTTTCATAGCCAGTGCTTTATCAAAACAATAATATGCGTTAAATTACTGGCAATATTTATCTAAGCTAGATCGATCTTAAATAAACACTAAGGAAATTAAGCACTTCGTGCTTTTTATTATTTTCAGTTTTGTCTCATAGCCAGTGACTTAGCTGGATAATAACATAAGTTAAATTATTGGCAGTACTTATTAATTAGTATGAAGCGCTTAAAGGTTCTTTTTTTTTATACGTAGCATCCGGCGAGAAGGAGCTTGAAGACCACTAAAAAATCAATCAGCGCGGTGAGGCCGTTGGAGAGGAAAATAGGTTTGCGGCCGAGCAGAAAACCGTAGACAGACCAGCACGAGGCAATGAAAGCGTACATTCCCCATGTAGTGAGCGATACGCCGTGAGCTAGATGGTCGTGTGTAAAATATACTTTGATGAGCTGGGGCACGCCGGCCAGCGGGCCGAGAAGCCCCATAACCAGCATAATGTTTTCAACCCGCTCCCGCCATTTGGGGTTGGTAATCAGTTCCTTCATTGCTGCGTGTTTGGATTTTTTTCTGCAAACACCCTGCAAAAATACCGAGTTTCATTGAAGTCTGGATCCGGAAAACCATGTGCCCGGCAAGTAATTATTTCTTCAGAAACGGTGTCATGGACTCGGCTGCAGAAACTCTTTCTGCTCAAGAAATTGGACGTTTCCTGAGAACTTTAGCTGAAATGCCGCGTCCAGTTTTTCAATGGTTTTCGGATCAATTTTTTTCCATGACTGGTCTTTCCACCGGACTACAAAAGTGACCTTTGCGCTGTCTTCAGGATCCAGCCATACTTCTTTGGAATGAAAGGCGGGATGCGTTTTCAGATAACTGTCCCAGATTTCACGGTCAAGCATTAGGTATTCATTCATCAGTTCCGGTGAATCTATCCGGAACGCCAGGTACTCGATGCTAAGGTGCGTCATGTGCTTTCTTTGATTTTTTTCTCGATTTCTTCCCAGCTTAACGTTGAATTCGGCATTACGCTGGCCGGACATTTACCGTATTTTTTTGCGGTCTTATAGCGCATGCATCGTCTATAGCGCTGCGGGCCGGCTGTGCAATATAGGTTTTTGTAGGTTGCTATCGAAGTTTCTCTGAGCAAAACACCTTCTTTGAAAATGGGACAGGATGAGGTGCGAGGACAAAAAGTTTTCATGTCGCGATTATTTAAAAAATAAAATAAAAATATTAATAAAATATTTATTATAAAAAATCGCGTATAAAATAAAATTATTCGCTTGTGCTTTTTTTCAGGTTGCTTTTCCAGTAGCATCTAAAAACTAGGGCGTGGCAGAACTGCTTAATATTCAGCTGTATTTTTCTGTCGCTGAAACTTAGCGGTTGTTTGTTTTTCTGGAAAAGTGCATTAAAGAAGGGCCGAATGAGGAAATAATCTATGCGTTTGGAAGTATTAGGCGCCTATTACATACCTTGAATATTTTTTAAGCAATTTTTTTATGACTGCTGTGGCTAAAAGTGTTGCCAGGAAAACATAACAGGAAAATAAAAACGCGGAAGGAGCCAGCAGGAACGGGGCTTTGGTGTTGATCCACTCAAAGAACATTGCACGAACAGCATACCGGTCAATAAAAATATGCAGAAAATAAAGGGCAAAGCTGTAGTCGGCAATCAGGCTGAGCGAAGGGCTTTTCCAGTTCCGTATGAGGTAGGAGAAATGGAGAAGCAAAAGCGACAGGGAGATTTTCTGAATAAAAAAAAGTGACTCGGTTAGGTTGATATGCAGCGCCTGCAAGGGAGCTGCTTCGAGGTAAAACAGAATGATTGTTGATATTCCGGAAATAAGAATCAGGGCAAAGCGCTGTTTTCGGATGAACGCCAGCGTGCCGTCCAGATTATTGGCTATATGCATCCCCAGAATGAATACAGGAACGAAATACACAAACTGTGCGGCTGTGACTTCGGACCCGGTCCGGCTGACGACTAGCGGAAGCAGACAAGACAGCAGCGCAGTTCTTTTCAGCTGTTTTTTTGACAGTTTAAGAAACAGTGGAGAAAAAAGGTAGACCACAGCAATAAAGGGAATATACCAGTACTGAATGCTGATATTTCCCAGCAGCAGTGTTTCCTGGAGCAGACGGCTGAATTCAGCAACGGACACTTTTCCAGAATACAAATGTCCGCTGTAACGGTAAACCATGATGGATGTGGACAGAATAAGGTATGGCATAATCACATTCGCGAATTTTTTTTTCAAATGCCCGCGCAATGTGAATTTCGGTGCCAAGAACTGAAACAGAAAGCCGGATATAATCAGAAAGTAAAGAGTGCTCCCGTGAAATAAGACCTCTCTGAAAATACTCAGCTGTTCTGCGGCAGCATTAGGCACCTGCAGCGTAATATCCAGGGTGTGGGAAAAAATGATGTTGACAATGGCAATAGCTCTGAAATAATGGATGTATTTCAAAAAACGCTTTTTGGGCGGACTTTTCAGCTCTGCGGCCGCAACAGCTTGTTTCATTGGTCAGTGGTTTGAGTAATTGCCCTGTTCATTTTTGTTTTGGGCAGTGAGAACAGTGCAATGCTATTCCGGCTGAAAGCCGTAGTATTCGATGCAGCTTGATTGATGGTTGTTTTATTTGTCAGTTCGCAGAAGGTGCTGAACGCAATTCGATTATTGAACAAAAAATCCGATAAAAATATATTGCTTTATTTCAATTTTTAAAAATCACTGTAAAAAATCAAATTTTTATTTAGTTAAAAATCATACTTGTTTTTCCAAAGTTGTCCAAGTCTTTTCTTGAATTCCTTTTCCCGGGGGTTTTCTCCCGGCCGGTAAAGCGTCAAATTTTCCAGTCCTTCGGGCATATATTCTTGGTGAACAAAGTTGCCCGGAAAGTCGTGGGCATACTGGTAATTTTTCCCGTATCCCTGCTCTTTCATAAGCTTGGTTGGGGCATTGCGCAGGTGCAGCGGCACGGGCAGGTCGCCGGTTTCGCGGACGATGCCCTGCGCCTGGTTGACGGCCATGTAAGCCGCATTGCTTTTGGGCGAGGAGGCCAGGTAGGTCGCGCACTGCGACAGAATAATCCGGGCCTCCGGCATTCCAATTATGTTGACCGACTGAAAACAGCTGTTGGCCAGCACCAGCGCGGTCGGATTGGCGTTGCCGATGTCTTCCGAAGCCGAAATTATCAGCCGCCGGGCGATGAATTTCACGTCTTCGCCGCCTTCCAGCATGCGGGTCATCCAGTAGACGGCCGCATTGGGGTCGCTGCCGCGGATCGATTTGATCATCGCCGAAACGATGTCGTAGTGCTGCTCGCCTTTTTTGTCGTAGAGCGCCACTTTCTGCTGGGCCAGCTTGGTGACGAGCTCGTCCGTGACGGTCACCTCCGAATTGCTGCCAAAGCTGTCGACCACCACTTCAAAAATATTCAGCAGCTTTCGCGCGTCTCCCGAAGCGATCCGGAACAGCGCTTTGCTGCTGTGGATGTTGATGGTTTTTTCACGGAGCCATTCATCTTTTTGCATGACCTGTTTCAGCAGCAGCTCCATGCCTTTTTCCGTGAGCGGTTTGAGCGTATACACCTGGCAGCGCGAAAGCAGGGCGGCGTTTACCTCAAAGGAAGGATTCTCGGTGGTTGCGCCGATCAGCGTGATCCAGCCTTTCTCCACTGCTCCGAGCAGCGCGTCCTGCTGCGATTTGTTGAAGCGGTGGATTTCGTCAATGAAAAGCACCATCTTGGAGCGGAGCTGCGCTTTGCGGATAACCTCTCGGACTTCTTTCACTCCGGACGAGATTGCGCTCAGCGACTCGAAGGGCATCTTCACCGTTTCGGATATGATTTTGGCGAGCGTGGTTTTCCCGATGCCGGGCGGGCCCCATAGAATCATAGACGGAACAGTACCGTGCGTAAGGCTTCTTCTGATAATGCCCTGCGGACCGACCAGGTGGTCTTGTCCGATGATTTCGTCGAGGTTTTTTGGGCGGCAGCGTTCGGCCAGCGGTTCTTTGTGCCGGGGTGTGAATAAGTCCATAGACAAAGGTAACAATATTCGGCAAGCGAAAGAAGCGACAGTGCTAAAGTCGGTATTTCGTTTGTCCACGCTTTGGAGTGGATATGTGGATAAAAATTGACAGTTATGGAGGAATATTTTTACAAGTGCCCCTGTTGTTGGCAGCAAGTGTCGATACTGGTGGATAAGTCTGTGGAAAAGCAGTCGTTTGTTGAAGACTGCGAGCTGTGCTGCAGGCCTTTGCAGTTCGACATAGAAGTAAAATCCGGAAAAATATCGGCTTTTGAAGCGAAGAGTCTTGATGAATAAAAAATCCCCGGCTTTTTGAGCCGGGGATCTTTCAGCCGTCGTGCTTTTTTGGGCCTAGACGAACAGAAATAGTCGGACAGGCAAGTTCAAAATGCAGCGCAGCGTTAAGAATTTATTCAGGTTTTGTCAGCGTGCCTTCTTGCGCGGCGGCGCTTTTCTGAGCAGGCGTTTGTCGGTAGACTTTGGAAACGATTTTCATTTCGTCAATCAGGTGCGAAGCGCCGGCGTATTTGTCGATGATGAACAGCAGGTAGCGCACATCCATACCGATGTTGCGGCAGATCGTTGCATTGTAGTTGATGTCCGACATGGTGCTCTGCCATGTGCGGTCGAAGTTCAGGCCGATCAGGTTGCCTTCCGCGTCGATAATCGGGCTGCCCGAGTTGCCTCCGGTGGTGTGGTTGGAAGCCAGAAAACAAACGGGCATTTTGCCGTTTTCCGCCCAGCGGCCGTAATCTTTTCTCTCGTATAGATCGCGCAGTTTTTTCGGCATCCTGAAGTCCGGGTTGCCGCTTTCGCTCTTTCGCACGATGCCTTCCAGGTGCGTCTGGTGTGTGTAGCGGATGCCGTCTTCCGGCTCGTTTTCGTCAATAATACCGAAGCTCACGCGCATGGTGCTGTTGGCGTCGGGATAGAATTTTTGTCCCGGATTCATTTCCATCAGCCCTTTCACGTATTTGCGCATCAGCAGATCCAGCTTGCTTCCGGTTTCTTTCCGCACGGCCACTACTTTTTCTTTATACAGGGCGTAAAACTCCTTGGTAAGCAGAAAAGCCGGATCTTTCAGAACCTTTTTCGGTTTGCTTAGCGAAGCCATGAATTTTTCTTTGGAAGCGAACACCGATTTTTTGAACACCGCCTCCGCAAACTTCGCGTAATTGCCTTTGTATTTTGCAACGGCTTTTTTCAACGCGTCCGGATGGTAGGCCGCATCGATGTCATTGGCATACATTTCCATCAGGCGGGCAAACAGCGCCTTGTCAGTAGGCAGGTTGTAGTTTTTGTAGAAGCCTTCAGCCTGTGATTTGGTTTTTTTCAGCATTTTGGCGCGCTCGGCTTCGCTTGCCTCAAAATAGTGCGAAGTGCGGTATGCGAAATACAATATTTCGGCGCCGAAGACGGCTTCGCGCATGTAGTTGTACGGCATTTCGGTCGGCAGCTGCTGCGCGTATACTTTTTTCATGTCGGCCAGCAGCGAGGCGTATTCCGGTCTGCTGTTCGCCCACGTCTGAAAAGCCTTTTCTTCTTTTTCCTTCGCGGCCACCGCCTGGGAAATTTTCAGCCCGCGGTTTTCGCCGATCCATTTTTTCCAGTAGTTGGCTACGCGCGCGTATTTCGAAGCGTACTGAATGCGCACTTTGTCGCTTTTTTGCATGTCGGCGCGCATGATGGCCAGTTTTTCGTCGCGCACTTTGATGCGCGCAGGGTTGATGGTTTCCACCAAAGGCTTAACGGCATAGGACGTCAGGTACTCCTGCGTGCGCCCCGGGAAGCCGAACACCATAGAGAAATCGCCCGGTTTTACGCCGCCGATGTTGATTGGCAAAAAGTGCTTGGGCTTCATCGGTACATTTTCTTCGGCGTACTCGGCTGGCGATCCGTCCGGCGCGGTGTAGATGCGGAACATCGAGAAGTCGCCCGTGTGGCGAGGCCAAACCCAGTTGTCGGTGTCGCCGCCGAACTTGCCGATGGCCGAAGGAGGCGCGCCTACCAATCGGATGTCTTTGTAAGACTCGGTAACGAACATGAAGTATTTGTTGCCGTAGAAGAAAGGTTTGATGACCGCGTCGTAATGCGTGCCCGCGGTGGCCTTTTCTTTGATTTCCGGCAGCCGCTTGGCGATGATGGACTGAAGTTCTTTTTCGCCGGTTTTCGGGTCAATGCCACTGAAAACTTGCTGTGTAACGTCTTCGATGCGGACAATGAAGGTCACAAACAGTCCTTTGTTCGGCAGTTCGTCTTTTTTGCTCATGGCCCAGAAGCCGTTGGTTAGCAAGTCGTTTTCTACCGAGCTGTGCCGCTGGATTTGGCCGTAGCCGCAGTGGTAGTTGGTCAGCAGCAGGCCCTGGTCCGAGATTACCTCGCCGGTGCAGAATCCTCCGAAGGACACAATGGCGTCTTTCAGACTTGAGCGGTTAACACTGTAGATATCTTCTGCCGACATGCGCATGCCCAGCGCTTTCATGTCATTTTCGTTGAGTGCTTTCAGCAGCTGCGGAAGCCACATGCCTTCTTCGGCCCGCAGAACCGTGAAGCTCAGCAGGAAAGCCGCGGTCAGCAAAAAGCTTTTTCTTAACATGTTCATTGATCAATTTATTTTTCTGTGTATAAAAATTCGAATTTGATGGGGCTGAAAAGAACAATAACCATCATGAAGGTTGCACCTGGCCATCGAGAAATCATCATAAACAGATGAACCCTACGAATATAAGCAATATGCGGAGGCATTCCTAAACTTGATTTTTTGAACATTCAGTCGAAATGCCGCGGTGGATATCCGTTCTTGAACGCCAGTTGGTTTGGCTTGCGGAAAAGGAGGAATAATGTGGAAAAATGGAAACGGTTGGTTTTTTTTAAGTTTCCATTGTGAACTTTGCGGGAGTTTCTTTTGTAAAAATTAACATTGAATGTTAGTTTCGTTGCGTTACACACGGGGATAAAAATTTTTTCTGGATAAAAACGGTGTATTTAAGCTTTCCAGCCCGGTTATGCTGTGTTTTTTCTTTTTTGTAGGAAGAAATAGAAATCACTTCGAAACACTATTTTTGATAAGTCGGTTTCCTTTTTTGCTTGAAGGTGGGTTGTTGAGTTTCCTAAAACAATATGTAGTTATGAAAACAAAGTTTACGATTGGTTTTTGGGCTTTTATGCTTTGGGGCATGAGCAGTTTTGCGGCGGGCTACCAGGTGCTGCTGCAGGGAAACCGCCAGCTGGCGATGGGAAATATGGGCGCGGCTTTGCGTCCGGGAGCCGGAAGCGTGTACTGGAATCCGGGCGCGCTGGGATTTTTGGACAAAAGCGCCGTTTCGGCTGGTGTTACCTTCCTGCAGGCCCGAGTTGACTATACAAGCCTTGAGGGAGGAAAAACCGCGGAGACCGACAGTCCACTGGCTGCTGTGCCGCAGGTGTATGCTGTATGGGCGCCTCAGAACAGCAACTTCCGCTTTGGAATAGGTTTTTACACGCCTTATGGATCGTCGGTAAGCTGGGGCGACAAGAACTGGCCTTTTCCGTTTCTCTTGACAGAGATTAAACTGAAAACCATGAACTTTCAGCCAACCGCGGCCTATCGCATAAACGACAAGCTGAGCGTGGGAGCGGGGCTTATAGTCTCATACGGATCGCTGGATCTGAGCCGCGCGATGCAATACCCAGTATTTGATGTGAACGGAAATTTAGTGGGCGTGAATCCTGACATGATACGTTTGAATGGAAAATCGGAGATTGCATACGGCTACAACATTGGCGTGATGTACAGAATGTCCGAAAAGCTGCATTTGGGTTTCAACTACAAGTCGAAAATGGATATGAAAATCGAAGGGCAGGATGTGTTGTTTAATGATCCGAAAAACACCATGCCGATGAGAATATTTGACTCGGGGATGCCGCAGCCGGCGGCCTGGACTTTGGCCGCCACGTATATGCCGAACAGCCAGCTTACTATTGGCGCTGAGGCCGTGTATATGGAATGGGACGCCTATAAGGAGCTGGCCTTTGAATTCTACAGCGCAGAAGGCAATGCGCTTCCGAAGCCGTATTCTCCGTCGGTTTCGGCGCGGAATTATCAAAATTCATGGACGCTGAAACTGGGAGCAGAGTATATTGCCAACGGCTGGCTGAGCCTGCGTGCAGGAACCTATTACGACATGACACCTGTCGAGGAGGGATATCTGACGGCGGAAACTCCGGATGTGAACCGTTTGAATGTGACTGCCGGTGCGGGGATCCAGTTGAGCAAGCATTTTTCAGTGGATCTGGCTTTCCTGATGATTAACGGTTTTGAAAGAACGCAGAAGACTCCTGCGGGCTATACAAAAAGTCTGACTGGCCAGAAAGTTCCTACTTATCCTATTGGGAAATTCAATCAGAATGCGCTGGCAGGCGGCATAACGCTGAACTATATTTTCTAAAAAGCAGCAGTTCTAAACATATTTATTGTTCGGGATTTTGCCGGTTCTGCAAGAGCCGGAGGAATCCCGTTTTTTTGCAGCCTCGGCTTATGCTCAACAGAAGCTTTTCTTGACTGATCTTTGTTCTTTAAGCATGCAGTTCAGTCGGTTAGGCAGGGAAGCAGATGGCTTGTTTTGCTTAGGAGCTATGTGAAACCGGAAAAGGAAAGATTTTTCGGGTAAACTTGGCGCATAGTTCCGGATCTTCTATTTTTACATAATCTTCGCCTGAAGCTTTTTTTCTAATGGAAACTAAAACTGTTTACGATATGTCATTCAATTTGCTGAAAGGAAAAAAGGGAATCATTTTCGGTGCTCTTGATGAAAGTTCGATTGCCTGGAAAACCGCTTTGGCGGCAAAGGAACAAGGCGCTGAGTTTGTGCTGACCAACGCTCCGATGGCTAT
>JAKSBZ010000326.1 GCA_022360875.1 Cytophagales bacterium
CCACTCGGAAAGGCTTCAGCACAAGAATAATAAGTCCTCCTGCAAAGTTCTGCAGCGGGCCCTGCAAAGCCAAACCAATAGCCAGACCAACGGCACCCAAAGAGGCAATAATCGGAGTCATCGAAACATCCAGCATGTTCAATGCCGTAATCAGCACAATGATTTTTAAAGCGACTGAGAAAATGTTTTTCAAAAAAAGACGGATAGTGAGATTGAAATCCCTCTTTTCAAATCCTTTGTCAATAAGGCGGACCACTTTCCCCGCCAGCCAGAAACCCGCAATAACCACGAGGATTGCCCCTAGTATTTTTGGCGCGTACCCTGTTGCAAGGTCAATAACCCTAGTTTTAAAAGCTAACAATTCCTGTTCATTCATGGTAGTGTTGTTTAATGGTTTATAAAAAGGAATTAGGTTATCTGTCTATTGGTCGGCCGCTTTGATTTTTTATTTTACTATGTTGATTTTTATGTTTTTTAAGTATTGATAAACTAAACTCTCCGAATCAACCACAAACCCAGAATGCACACATTCGGTTTTATGCTTCCTGCCTGGCTTTATGCACTTGCTCAGGATTTTTCCCTTTCAGCATAAATTTGTCGTAAAGAACAAGACTTATAACAGTAAAGGCTCCCAAGCCCGCCAAAACATACATGAACCGGTCAGGATGATAAGTCTCCCAAAGCACCTGCGTCAGTTCCTGACCGTCGGGCAGACGCTGCTGCACAGCTTCCATAAACTGCTTCTGCGTAAACGTGTCCGATATAGGCGGAATATTCATCCCCTGCTCCTGCGCGTAGCGAACCGAAAGCTGCACTTTGTCTGAAAGTCTCTGATAAATGTCTCCGGCAATATAGCCTGCCAGAAAATTGCCGATAAAATGCGGCAGAAAAGAGGTTCCCATATACAGCGCTTTCTTGTCCTGCGGCGCCAGGCTTCCGATGTATTCGGTGAACTTCGGCGAACTGGCCATCTCGCCCAGAGAAAATATAAAAATGCCCAGAACAACAAAAGTGACATTATTGGTCAGAAAGGCAAGCGTAAGCCCGAGCGCGCACACCAGAATTCCCGAAGTCATCGTATTGATGGCCCGGAAACGCATTACAAAAGTGGAAATGACTATCTGAAGAAAAATAATGGACAGCGCATTGACGTTGGTAAGCATCTGAAAAGGAATCTTGCGGTCCGCCGTCCCGATAAAGGCGGCGAAAGACTGGCTGATGCTTTCCAGGCCACTGTAAAGAGGCTCGGTGTCCACCCAGTGCACAATGAAGTTCGGCAGACTCACATACAGCTGATTGAAAAGCGTCCAGAAGAAAATAAATATGAAAAGGAGCACAACCAGCCGCACATCAAGCAGCGCGCGGAAAATGTTTCTGAAGCTGTCGCCGATGGTGGCCAGTATGCCAAAGGAAGTTTTTTCGTTTCGGTCGGGTTCCTTGAAAAAAAGCGTCACCAGCACCAGGTTGACCAAAATGGAAGCCGCGCTGATCCAGAACATTTTTCCGAAATTGTTGTCCTTGGTCAGAATTGCCGTTACCGTAGGTCCGATAAATCCGCCAACGTTTACGATCATATAAAAAATTCCGAATCCCAGCGAAGCCGTTTTGGAAGTGGTGGTTTTGGCAATAGTAGCCGACACAATGGGTTTGAAAATAGCCGCGCCGACCGCCATGAACAGGAAAGCGTACATAAACAGATGCGCCGCCTGAAATGTGACGGACCAGCCCGCCAAAGTCACAGCAGTGTTGCCCGGCTCTACCATGCCCATAACCGCATACCCAATAGCCATAATAACATAGGCAACCGCCAGCATCTTTTTGTAGCCAATCTTGTCGGCCAGAGCGCCGGTAATTATCGGCAGAAAATAAAGAAAAGCGGGCACCAGCGCCAGAATCATTCCCTTCTCTGACTGGGAGAGCGAAAGGCCGCCGTCTTCGGCGGAATTGGTTAGAAAAACCGCCAGGGTGGAGTAAATTCCGTACCAGGCCCAGCGCTCAAACAGCTCCATTACGTTGGCTGTCCAAAAAGTCTTCGGATAAGACCGGATGCTTGAAGAAAAATTTCCCATAAAAATGTACTTAAATCAAATGATGCAATTCAAAATAATTATTATAGCACAGGAATAACTTTTCAGGATAAAAAAAAATAAGAATATGATAAAATTAAACCAGGACGAACACCGGTCTATATAAAATTTTTTCAATAAAAAACATTGAAAATCAGCAGGGAGAGCTCCTTTAATTTCATTATTTATAAAAAAAGAAATGAATGAAGCAGACAAAAAAACTCCTGCCGTTGTGACAGGAGTTTTTGTGGAGTCGGCGGGAATCGAACCCGCGTCCAGAAAGGGAACCTTAGCGCTTTCTACATGCTTAGATCTAAATTGGTTTTCGTAACCGGTCGCTCTTAAATCAAAAACTTAACCGGTTCTTATTCGCGGTCAATTTCGCCGCCGCGTCACGAACCCGCAGCCGCTAGATCTGTTGGATGATGCCTTCGGCTGCCCGGAAGACAGATCAGGTCCCGGACAAAGGCACATAGCTGCTAATATCTGAATTAGGCAGCTAGGGCGTATTGATTTTCGCCAATTAAAAGGTTGAACGTCTTTCTATACGGGAACAACGAACAAAATCCCGGCATGCTTACACTCCGATCGCACCTACTGTCAAAAGCCAGTCGACCCCGGAATGAGGCGCAAAGGTAACAAAATTCCGCCAATCCCGAAATAGTTACCCTGCGTTCTTCTTTCTTAAACGGTATAATTTGTCCTTTCGGATCAACTTTTCTAACTTAATTGTCCTTCCTAAACAAGTACTGCCAGCAATTTAACTTATGTTATTGTTTTAACTAAATAGTTGGCTATGAAACATAACTGAAAATAATAAAAGCACGAAGTACTTAAAAAATATGAAGAATGTTTTGATTACGGGCGGCTCCGGACTGATTGGCCATGCCCTCATTCATTTTTTCAACTCCCGGGGCTGGAAAGTGTCCATTCTGAGCCGCCTCGCTCACACCATGTACCATGCTAAAGTATACTGCTGGGACATAGAACAGCAGGACATTGACGAGCGTGCGTTCGAAAACTGCGACCTGCTTATCCATTTGGCCGGAGCCGGCGTTGCCGACAAGCGCTGGACAGCCGAACGTAGAAAGGAAATTCTGGAGAGCCGCATACAGCCAACCCAGCTGCTTTACAAGCATGTGAGCCGGCTGAAAAAAAAGCCGCCGCACATCATTTGCATGTCGGGCACAAATTACTACGGAGACCAAACCCAAGCCGGCTGCCTTTTCGACGAGTCCTCTCCGAAAGGCACAGGTTTTTTGGCTGATGTTACCGAAGCCTGGGAAAACGAAAGCCGGGCGTTTGAAAATCTGGAAAACGTTCAGCTGACGATCTTCCGTGCCGGCGCCGTGTTTGCCCGGAATGGAGGCGCTTTGGAAAAAATGACGAAGCCTGTCAGAATGGGACTGGGAGCCAGTTTAGGAAGCGGGCAGCAGTGGGTTCCCTGGATTCACATCGAAGACTTAACCCGGCTGTTTTACTGGGCGGAAAAGCACGGAAAAACCGGAATTTTCAATGCTGTGGCACCCGAACGAATAACAAACCGGCAACTTACCCAAGCAATTGCCCGTGTACTGAAAAAGCCGCTGCGGCTTCCGAATGTGCCGGCTTTTGTGCTGAAAGCAGCACTTGGCAAGCTCTCGGTTTTGGCGCTTGAAGGAAATGCAGTGTCCTCCCAGCTCCTGCAGCAGGAAGGATTCCATTTTCGGTATCCAAAAATTGACGAAGCGCTGAGAAATCTCATAGACAAATGATTTCGTATTAATTAACTTTAACAACTTCAAATAATAAAAGACAAGAGGCTGCTTGAACAGACTTTGCGCGCAGCGCGGGTGCAGAGCTTAAAAAAGAAAAAGGGCAACATGCCTGAAATTTGAAACTGGAACAAGAATATGACTGAGGAGAAAAACGAGAAAAAAATAAGACAGGCTTTTTTAGAAAAGAACTGGAGCGAGATTAAGAGCCAAAACTCTTGGACAATTTTTAAAGTAATGTCAGAGTTTGTCGAGGGCTTTGAAAAGCTGGCGAAAATAGGACCTTGCGTGTCCATCTTCGGATCGGCGCGCACCCAACCGGACAACAAATACTACCTAATGGCAGAAGAAATTGCCGAAAAACTGGTTCAGAACGGGTACGGAGTAATTACCGGCGGCGGTCCCGGCATTATGGAAGCCGGTAACAAAGGCGCCAGAAAAGCAGGCGGTAAATCGGTGGGACTAAATATTCATCTTCCCTTCGAACAGTACGACAACAAATATATTGACTCGGACAAACTAATCAATTTCGATTATTTCTTTGTTAGAAAGGTGATGTTTGTACGCTATTCGCAGGGATTCATCGGAATGCCGGGAGGCATGGGAACTTTGGATGAAATCTTTGAGGCCATAACCTTGATTCAGACCGAAAAAATCGGACGCTTTCCGATTGTGCTGGTTGGAAGAGAATACTGGGGCGGACTTATCGACTGGCTGAAAGCTATTGTTTGCCAGCAGTTCAAAAATGTCAGCGAAGAAGACTTTGACCTGATTACCCTGGTGGATACGACAGACGAGGCAGTTGATGCAATTAACGATTTCTATTCAAAATACCTGTTGTCACCAAACTTTTAACCTTTAATCTTCCAAGGACAACTGCAGAAATAAAGTCCGCGGAAGATTTAACACCCACATAAATGAAAAAAAGGTATTGGCTTTTGTCAAGCAGCCTGCTTGCAGCACTGGTGTCCGGGGCGTTGCACATGCTGGAAAAACCCTTGTACGACGTAAAAGGACTGGGACTGCTTTCCGAAACAGTAGAAGAAGAACCGCCTTCTTTCGTAAACGCCAAAGCATTTGGCATCCCAAGGAATCTGTATTTCGCCGGCGAGCGAGTGCCGCTCAACGAACCCGACATTCTGGAGCGTTTTGACCGCGAGCTGTATGTAAACAGCTACTTTCACTCCAGCACAATTTTTCTGATAAAGCGGGCCAACCGCTGGTTTCCGCAAATGATGCCTATCCTGAGAAAAGCCGGCATCCCGGACGACCTGGTTTATCTGCCCCTGATCGAAAGCGGATTCCAGCAGGTTGTTTCTCCTGCCGGAGCGGCAGGCTACTGGCAGCTCATGCGATCCACCGGCCGTGAACTGGGACTGGAAGTCAACGAAGAAGTGGACGAGCGCTTTCACCCGACCAAATCCACATACGCTGCGGTTAAATATCTGAAAAAAGCCTACGACAAATTCGGCAACTGGACCAATGTGGCCGGAAGCTACAACATGGGTATGAACGGCTTGCAAAAGCGCATTAAAAAACAAAGAGTAGATTCCTACTACGATTTGTTGCTGAACGAGGAAAGCAAACGCTATGTGTTCCGGCTGCTGGCCATCCGCGAAATTTTCACCAACCAGAAAAAATACGGATTCTACATTCCAAAATCAGAACTCTATTACCCCGAAAAGGTGAAAGTCATTACAATAAAAAAATCCGTTCCGGACCTCACGGCATTTGCTTTCGAACACGGCATCAATTACAAGATCCTCAAACGCCATAATCCGTGGCTCAGAAAAAACACCTTGACAATCAAAGGAAAAGGAAAAACCTACGAGGTATTAATTCCTGTGAAATAAAAACTTTGAACGGCCAGCCGACAGTTTCCCGAAGCTGCTCAGGCTAAACAAACACCAGAAAGCTTGCCTCTTTTATCAAGCCAAAAAAAGACAAACACACACTGAAAGGATAAGTTTATGAACTAAGAAAAATTCGCTTATCCTTTCAAGTTTGTTTCAGCAAAAAATTTTCTCCGAAGCTCCCAAAACACTGCACAAGCCCACTCAGTGCAAGCTCATGGATCGTTCATCCTTCCTTCGGATGGTTTTACACTTTGCGTCGTCCAAAGACGCTCTTATCCGCTCACTGGCCCAGCTGCTGGAGGAACTAATAGAGCCAGTTCAAAAAGTCACAGCCGAGCAGCACATGGAATTATGCATAAATTCCTGCAGCGCTTCAATCAGGAGAATGGATATGTCCCCGACTCGAAAGGATAAAATACTGGCCCTTTACTGGGGGCTAAGCAACAGAATGCGGAACGTCTGACGCTGCGGCAGGTTTTGGGGAAAGAAAGAAACTAAGCTTTGCAAAAGGATTTTTCATATAGAAGGATAAATTTTCCTAAATTAGAATCTTGTTTCCTTATTTCGGCCATTGAAAATTAATCCATGAAAAACAAACAGCCCCTTTACGACGAGACAGGTTTTGAGAACATCGAAATTTTTGGAGCACGCGAGCACAACCTGAAGGATATCGACGTGAAGATACCTAGAAACCGGCTGGTCGTGCTGACGGGAATCAGCGGAAGCGGAAAAAGCTCGCTGGCTTTCGACACAATATACGCCGAAGGGCAGCGGCGCTACATGGAAAGTTTTTCGGCTTACGCGCGCTCATTCATGGGCGGCTTAGAGCGTCCGGATGTAGACAAAATCAACGGCCTGAGCCCTGTAATATCCATTGAACAGAAAACAACATCCAGAAACCCGCGCTCTACGGTCGGAACAGTGACTGAAATCTACGACTTCATGCGCCTGCTGTTTGCGCGTGCTTCTGAAGCCTTTTCATACCTTTCGGGAGAGAAGATGATCCGCCAGACGGAAGACCAAATCGTCGAGCGCATCATGGAAGACTTTAAGGACAAGAAGTTGATGATTCTTGCGCCTGTAGTGAAGGGCAGAAAGGGGCATTACCGCGAACTGTTTGTCCAGCTGCGCAAAAACGGGTATTCGCGAGTGCGCGTAGACGGCGAAATCCTGGAAATGACACCCAAGATGCAGGTGGACCGGTATAAAATCCACGATATCGAAGTGGTTGTAGACCGGATTAAAGTGCAGGAAAAAGACCGGTTCCGCATCAGCCAGTCTGTCAAGACAGCGCTGGACCAGGGGAAAGGCTTGCTGATGATTCTTGACGTGAAGGATAAAGTAACGCATTTTTCCAAAGTGCTGATGGATCCGCTCACCGGACTTTCATACGACGAGCCGGCGCCAAACACTTTCTCGTTTAACTCGCCCTACGGCGCCTGTCCTGAATGCAATGGACTGGGGAAAATTGAGAAAATCACCGAGGAAGCGATACTTCCCGATCCGGAGCTTACAGTAAGCAAAGGAGGCATTGCACCGCTAGGCGAATACCGGGACATCTGGATTTTCAAACAAATTGAAGTTTTGCTGAAGCGGCACAAGCTTTCGCTTTCTGTCAAAGTGAAGGACATTCCCAGGGAAGTAATGGATGAAATACTCTACGGAACGGACAAGCCGCTGCCCATCCCTTCCGTTAAGTATCCGGGAACAGATTGGAACTTGAAATTCGAAGGGATTGTCAAATTTCTTCAAAAACAACTGGACTCGGGCACAGACAAAACCCAGGACTGGGTGAAAAACTTTGTGTCATCTGCTAAATGCCCCGCGTGCCATGGTGCCCGTCTGAAAAAAGAATCGCTGTTTTTTAAAATAGACAATAAAAACATTTCCGAACTGTCTCAGTACGACCTCAACGGGCTGACACAATGGTTTGAAGGATTGGAAGAACGTCTTTCTGACCGACAGCGAAGAATTGCCGGCGAGGTGCTGAAGGAAATACGCAAGCGCCTGAAGTTCTTGCTGGACGTCGGTCTCGATTATTTGATGCTTGACCGTCCGGTGCGAACGCTGTCGGGCGGCGAGGCGCAGCGAATCCGTCTTGCAACACAAATAGGCACGCAGCTGGTCAGTGTGCTGTATATTCTGGATGAGCCAAGCATTGGCTTGCACCAGCGCGACAACGTGAAGCTCATCAAGTCGCTGCAGGATCTCCGCGATCTGGGCAACAGCGTACTGGTGGTGGAACACGACAAAGACATGATGCTTGAATCCGACTACATCCTGGACATAGGCCCGGGAGCAGGCATTCACGGCGGAAGCATTGTCGCCAGCGGAGCGCCGGAAGACTTCCTGAAGCAAAAAAGCCTGACAGCACAATACCTCAACGGAAAACAGGTCATCGCCGTTCCTGAAACGCGAAGAGAAGGTTCGGGCCATTCAATTATGCTAAAAGGCGCCCGGGGAAACAACCTGAAAAACCTGACAGTAGAGTTTCCTTTGGGCAAAATGATCTGCGTAACGGGCGTGTCGGGAAGCGGCAAGTCCACACTGATCCACGATACGCTGTACCCCATTCTCAACAAACACATATACAGCGGAAAAAAAGAACCCCTGGCATACAGCTCCATTGAAGGCCTGGAGAATATCGACAAAGTGATTGAGGTAGACCAGTCGCCGATCGGACGAACGCCGCGATCAAATCCGGCAACTTACACCGGAGTGTTCACCGAAATCCGCAGCTTGTTTTCCAACCTGCCGGAGGCAAAAATACGCGGCTACAAGCCCGGGCGGTTTTCCTTCAATGTAAAAGGCGGCCGGTGCGAAAAATGCCGGGGTGCGGGAAAAGAGCTTATAGAAATGGATTTCCTGCCGAACGTTCACGTGGACTGCGACGAGTGCAAAGGAAAACGCTACAACCGCGAAACCCTTGAAATCCGCTACAAAGGCAAATCGATTTCAGACATTCTGGACATGACAGTGGAGAACGCTGTGGAATTTTTTGCCCATTTGCCAAAAATCCTGCGCAAGATTCAAACGCTGAACGAAGTCGGGCTGGGCTACATCACCCTCGGACAACACGCCACGACACTGTCGGGCGGTGAAGCGCAACGGGTAAAACTGGCAGCGGAGCTTTCGAAACGCGACACAGGCAAAACCTTCTATATCCTGGATGAACCTACCACCGGGCTTCATTTCGAAGATATCGCCCACTTAATGGACGTGCTTCAGAAGCTGGTGGACAAAGGCAACACTGTGCTGATAATCGAGCACAACATGGATGTTATAAAAGTTTCTGACCACGTCATCGACATCGGGCCGGAAGGCGGAGCTGAAGGCGGTGAAATTGTCTGCCAGGGAACACCCGAAGAAGTGTCGCAAAACAAGAAAAGCTACACAGGGAAATTCCTTAAACCCGAACTGTAGTCAGAAAAAAGCCGCTGCAGAGAAAGGGATGCTATTTGAAATAAATCTGAAACGGAAGTCCTTGCAAATGCGGTCCGATCCAAAGCACCCGGAGAGTTTGAAAATTAATCGAAAAACGCTATTTTAATAATCAAAACCGACAGCTAGAGCATGGCTGCTTTTCTGTTTATTAAAGCTGCACTCAAAAAGCAGGCGCTGTGTTCGCCGGCATCCAACTCTGTTAAGCTTGCACAATAAACTATATTTTAACCCCAAGGGGAAATAAATGCATCCAAAGCTGAAATTTTATCTGAATGCATGTTGCCCTGGCTTATTGGTGAACTTTTTTCGCTCTTTTCACACAAATAGCCGAGCAGGCAACAATGCCAACTGACGAATTGATTCCGTGAAAACAACAGCATTAAAGAATTCTTTCTGAATTTTTTTAATAAAATACAAAAATACTATTTGCAAACCTGCTTATTGTTGAAAACCAAACAGAGAATGGAAAGCAAAACAGATTATCCAATAGTTTCCATTATTACAGTAAACTACAATGGAATAGAGGATACTATTGATTTCATACAAAGCGTCAAAACACTTACCTATCCCAAGCTTGAACTAATTGTTGTTGACAACTGCTCGCCCAAAGGATTTGACAGCCAGCAGATCAAAGACGCCTACCCGGAAACTGTTATTATTGAAAGCTCCGAAAACCTGGGGTTTGCCGGAGGAAACAACCTCGGCATCAAAGCCGCAAAAGGGGACTTTTTGTTGTTTTTGAACAACGACACGCTGGTAAGCCCGGGGCTAATCGAACCTTTGATTTCACAATTCAGAAAAGATGACAAAACAGCCATGGTCTCCCCGAAAATTGTTTTCCACCACAGCGACAATGTGATTCAGTATGCCGGAGCCAACAGAATAAAACCCATTGTCGGAAGAGGAAGCGCAATAGGCACAGGAGAAAAAGATTCGGGGCAGTACGACGAAGTGCGGACTACAGATTTGGGAAACGGCGCCGCGATGATGGTGTCCAAAGAGATAATAGATGAAGTAGGCCTGATGCCCGAGCTGTATTTTCTGTACTATGAAGAACACGACTGGGCCATGCAGATGAAAAGAAAAGGGTATTCGATATACTATGTGGGAAAAACAAAAGTGATGCACAAGGAGTCTGCCAGCACCGGCAGAAACAGCCCGTACAAAACCTATTTTATGTGCAGAAACCGCCTGATTTATCTTATGCGCAACCAGTCTTTGCTTTTTAAAATACTGAGCCTGTTTTATTTTCTTTTTATCGCACTGCCAAAGAACATTTTTACCTTTCTTTGGAAAGGGCAGAAAGACTTGGCTGCTTCCTACAGCAGAGGGTTTATGGATTTTATAAAATACTATTTTCTAAAAAAAGACATAAAAGCAAGCTGATTTCCCAGAACTGCCTGTGCCCAAAAGCCTCTGGGGATGCTGAGCAGAAAGCAAAAAGCACCCGAAACTTAACGGGCGCTTTCCAATCAGTTTAAGAAAAATCTAAATGCCGGCGGATTTTTGTTTTATGCTGGCCGCAGCCGCAACCCATCCGGCAGCCGCTGCGTAAGTGCCGCTCAATGTTTGGTCAAATATTGTTTTTGTTCCCAGCACAGGAATGTCAACGGTAATGTCAACATTCATCGATATTGTCGAACTGGTCTTGTCGAATTTCGAGATGGTCAGGTGTACATCGGGACTGCTGTGTACTTTGATGTTTTTATTTCCGTCCACTGCGAAAGGCCCTCCTTGCACATGCCCGTCCTTCACACCGCTGAATTTTGAGTCATAACTCAATCCAAATTTCCCATCTCCCATGTTTACCAGAGAAATGGTTGTGGTGACGCTTTCCGAAGCAATCCAGCCTCCAAATTTGTGGGTTTCTGTTTTTTTGTCAATTACTGTGTTGCTCATGTTCTTTAGGTTTAAAATGTTTTAAATATTCCGGCATGCGGGAAACAGCAGCCCGCTTATCCCGAATGCCTTTGGCGAAAAAACATTCCCTCAAAGGACTTGCCACTGAGCCTGCCAACAACTGAACACCCTGTGTCTTTCCACTCATCAAAAGTATGTTTTCCAGCTATTACCGTTTATTAAAACTACCAGCTGAGTTCGAAGAAAGCTCTGAGAAATGATGCTATGAAAAACCCAAAAAAATTCATCCTGCAGATGGATTACGGAAAAAAACTAAAAAAACAAAAGCTCTTTGGACAGTAACGCTTTCAGCAACACTAAAGCAAACAGTGTCGTCACCATACAGAATGCTGCGAGTGCTTATATCAAAGCCTCTAAATATTATTAGAAAAAATAAGCTAAATATCAGTTTTCAGGTAAGGTATCCTATATATCCTCTAATCTTTCGCGTTGTTTTTTTCTTTCAATTCAAATGGGATTTCAAAAACAGTAAAACGATTTTTTTTGCAAGCCTGCAGCACAATACACATACTTCGCATCCTCTGTTTTCAGCCTTTCCGATCGTATTTTCTACTGTCCGAAAAACCATCTGCTTTTTCCGTATTAGACAGCCCTATTCCTTCCGTCAGAACAAAGCCGCAAACACTTCGCTGAGCTTGCCGAATGCCTTTACCTCAATATCAAATTTCTTGAGATTTATGCCCTTGAGTCCATATTTGGAAACAAAAATCTGGGCAAAACCCAGCTTGGCCGCCTCTGCAATCCTGCTCTCCAAATGACTGACCGCACGTATCTCTCCTCCCAAGCCGACCTCAGCTGCAAAGCACGCTTTTTCGGATACCGAATGCTCACCGTAAGAAGAAACCAAAGCCACGCAAACCGCCAGATCCAGGGCAGGATCCTCTACCTTGAGACCTCCGGCGATATTCAGAAAAACATCCTGAATGCCCAGCCGGAATCCTCCGCGCTTTTCCAGCACCGCCAGCAGCATATTCAAGCGTTTCACATCAAATCCGGTCGTGCTCCGCTGCGGATTGCCGTAAGCGGCCGTACTCACCAGCGACTGGATTTCGATCAGCAGCGGACGCTTGCCTTCAAGTGTAGCACCTATTGACACGCCACTCAAATCATGCTCTTTTTGCGTTATCAAAATTTCAGACGGATTGGAAACTTCCCTCAGGCCGGTGTGCTGCATTTCATAAATGCCCAGCTCGGAAGTGGAACCAAAACGGTTTTTGGTAGTGCGCAGAATGCGGTATGCCAAATGCCGGTCGCCCTCGAACTGCAGAACTGTATCCACCATATGCTCAAGCACCTTGGGCCCCGCAATCGCTCCGTCTTTATTGATATGTCCAATCATAAAAACCGGCACGGCTGACTCTTTGGCAAATTTCATGAGTTCGGCGGTGCATTGTTTCACCTGGCTGATAGTTCCCGGCGCGGATTCCACAAAAGAGGTATTAAGCGTCTGAATAGAATCAATAATCAGGATTTCAGGTTTCATTTCCTTCACCTGCTGAAAAATATTCTGGGTAGAAACCTCCGTCAGAATATAGCAGTCGTCGGAATGAAATTGCATGCGGCCGGCACGCATTTTTATTTGCTGCTCGCTCTCCTCGCCCGATACATACAGTACTTTTTTGCCTTTAAGCTTCAGGGCAATCTGCAGCATGAGCGTTGACTTGCCGATGCCCGGTTCCCCGCCGATCAGCACCAGCGAGCCCGGCACAATCCCGCCGCCAAGCACGCGGTTCAGCTCAGTATCGAAGCTGTCGTAACGCTCCTCCTGAACATAATCAATTTCTTTAAGCGTCCGGGGTTTGCTCCTTCGCGAAGTTTTGTCGCTTTCGGACTTCCAGGCAACAGTTTGCTTGCCTGGACTTTCCTTTTCGACAAGCTCTTCCACATAAGTATTCCACTCACCGCAAGAGGTGCACCGCCCTATCCACTTGGGAGACTGCGCGCCACAATTCTGGCAAAAATATGCCGTTTTGATTTTAGCCATACGGCAAGTTAAAGGATTCTTCCGAACAATTGAAAGCCGAAACAACCAAACTCACCGGAGCATTTTCGAACTCACCCAAGCAAACCTCCGATACACTAAATTTCCCACATATCATTCATCAAATTGAACTGGTCCTCCTTGGCCTTTACAACGATCAGCGGAAAATTGAGCCCGAGGCGGATCAGACGCTTGGCAACGCTTCCCACAAGCATCGATGCTAAATGCGTTCGTCCTTTGGCTCCCATAATAATACCGTCAATCTTGTTTTTTTTGGCATAACTGGCAATAGCCTTGGCAACATTGCCTTCCTGGTCAAGAATGTACTCACAGGACAGGTCCTGATCTTCCATGTGGAATCTAACCAAAAACTCATCAAACTCGCGCTTGTGCTGGTCCCGTATAACCTCCGCAAATTCATCAAAGGACTTTCCAACTGCATGATATCCTGATGGCACTTCGAAAATATTAATCAAGTTAACCTTGGGATGATTGACATTGTGATCGGAAATAAAATTGGCCGTATAAACTGCATGAGCAGCGTGTTCCGAAAAATCAATTGGCACTAACAAATTTTGGAAATCCGAGGAACTAGCTTCGGGAATCATGACCACCGAACACCGGGAAAAGTTCGCCACCTGCGCCGGAAGATAGTCCTCATGGTATTTCCCCTCTTTGTTTCCGATAATAACCGCATCAGCATTTTTAAGCTTTATCCAGCGCAGAATTGTCTTTATTATAGGCCCCTCATGCACTTCGATGTGCACATCAGACAAAAGCTTAAGTTCTTTCGGAATCATGCGGTCGATAGTTTTTTCAATCCGCTCGTTCACCGGAAGCTGCTCATCGCCTACATATTCTTTTTTGTCAAGATGCTCATAACTCTTAACCACATGCAAGCAGTATACCTTCTCTGGTCTGGCTTTTTTTGCCAGATACAACGCCTGCGTAATAATACGATGATCCATTGCGCTCAAATCCAGCGCCAAAAGAAGGGTATTCATTTCCTGGGCAAGGGCTTTTAGTGGCTTGTTCATCTTTCAGAGGTTTTGCGGAAAAATAATCAGGTTTACTTAAATATAATCAATAAATATCAATGTACTTCACTGACTTTAAGTGTTTTTAGCGAATGGCATATCAATATTTTTCAAAACAAACCACCAAATTTAACCGGACACAATCAAGCCCTGGGCTAAGCCAAAAACAAGAAGTAAAAAGCGGTGTTGAGCTAATGAAATTTCATGATAAATCAGTAAACCCATTTTATGGAATCGATCCAAAAAGAGACAATGCTCAAAATTCATTACGAACAAGCGTAATTCCTGATTCTATTTCATTCAAAACCTATGCGGCAAATTTTACTTTTCGCAATATTCCTTCCTGTACTGCTCAAGGCACAAACAGATAAAAAAGCACCGTTGACAATAGCCGTAGTTTACGATTCTCCGGCAGACAAGAATTCTATTGATTCGCTGTTTTATGAAATCAACTTGCTTGTAGGAGACCAGTACCAGCTGAATGCTCCTCTTGCGCACGCTTATTCCATAAACAACTCCGAACAAGTCGCCAAAAACGTTTTTTCGAAACTGGAGAAAAACCCTGACATATATGCAGTGCTGGCCAAAGGGCCGATTGCCAGCGATGCGATGGCCCGGACAGGAACATACCGCAAGCCATCAATTGCCATGAACATACTTAGTCCCGAGCTGCAGGGACTTGGCAACAAAGAACAATCCGGCATTCCCAATTTCACCTATATTTCTGCTTCAAGAGACATCAGAGACGATCTGAAGGAACTGAAAAAAGTGCATTCCTTCAAAAAGCTGGGAATCATTGTTTTCGGAAAAATACTGGACCAGCTGGGAATTGCCGCAAACAAAACCATAAACATAGATTCTGTCTCGGACTTTACTCTGTTTAAATACACTTCAAACACTAATGCACTTTGGAGATCTCTTCAGGCAAGACAAATAGATGCGGCAATCCTTTCCTTGAAAAGCATCCCTAAGAAAAACAGATTTCAGCTAATAGATTTTTTCAACAAAAAAAAATTCCCCTGCTTCAGTTTTTACTATAACGATGTGGCGAACGGCGCGCTGGCTACGCTGTCGCCTAAAACGTACGAAACGTTGCTGAACCGCCGGTGTGCGCTGGACATTGAAGCCATTCTAAGCGGAACCAGCGCCTCAACCCTAAGCACAACCATCAAAGAACACAAGGAAATGACCATCAACATCCAAACAGCGCATCGTTTGGGTGCGGTGCCTGACTACAGCGTACTGATTGCCTCCAACCTGATCAATGATTTCAACACTCAGGGCACGTTAAGCCTGAAAGAGGCGATCCATGAAGCAATCGGCAACAACCCTGATCTGAAAGCCGGACAAGACGCTGTAGATATCAGCAGAAAAAATTATAAAATTGCCGCCAACGCTCTTTTTCCAAACCTGACTCTTTCAGGCCAGCAAACATTCAACGATCCCAGAATAGCCAGCTTCAGCTCGCCGGAGCGCTCTTTTGCCGGTGTCGGACAGCTGAACCAGCTTCTTTACTCAGAAGAGACTATGGCCAACCTCCGAAGCCAGCAGCTAAAGCTGAAAGCGCAGCAGCAAGAGTTTCAGTCGCTGGCGCTCAACACCGTAATGAGCACCGCCCAAGCTTACCTGAACGTTCTTATTGCCAGGGCAAACTCGCGCATTCAAAACAGCAACCGCGAACTGACAAAGACCAGCCTCGAGCTTGCCAAACTGCGCGAGGAAGTCGGCTACTCCGGTCTTTCGGATGTGTACCGATGGGAATCCGAACTTGCGCGGGCCACTAACGAAGCCTTTCGGGCTTATGCCCAAACACAGACCTCAGAAGCGCAACTCAACCAGCTGCTGAACCGGCCTGTCAATCAAATAATTCGAGTCAATGACATTCATCTTGCAAAAACAAAGTTGCTGCAAGGAGTCTCGGGATTCGAACAGTATATGAAAAATCCGTTCAGCGTAGACATTCTGTTGGAATTTCTTCAAGCCATAGCTCTGGAACAGGCCCCCGAACTGGAACAGTTTGAACTGAATAAATCCATCCAGCACAGACTTAAAAAATCGAACAGCCGCCAGCGCTATCTTCCCAGCCTGAGTTCTTCAGGGCAGTATCATTACCGTTTTTACCAAGAAGGAACCGATGGAATGGATTTGCCTGCTGGCAGC
Organism: Cytophagales bacterium; assembly: GCA_022360875.1. Taxonomy (GTDB): domain Bacteria; phylum Bacteroidota; class Bacteroidia; order Cytophagales; family Cyclobacteriaceae; genus JAKSBZ01. Next base: position 16,219 of record JAKSBZ010000326.1, read on the forward strand.
ACTCCTAAAGGAACCTGGAATATTGGGTTAAACCTGAACTTGCCTGTTTTTCAGGGAGGAAGCATCAGCACAAAAAATCAGCGATACAAAACCGCGCTGCAGCAGCTGGAAAACCAAAAAACAGCTGCTGAACAGCAAATCCGAACCCAGGTTTACCGCGCAGTTAGGGAACTCAACAGCAACTACTTCAACCTGAATCTGAGCAGACAGGCTTCACTGGCGGCTTCCAACGGCTACACATTGGTTCAGGAAGCTTACCAAAAAGGCAAAGCCGACTATGTTACTCTGCTGGATGCCCAGAATGCAAAAATACAGGCCGCGCTCAGCGAAGCCAGTGCCGAATACCAATTCCTGCTCAGCTGGTTCTCCCTCGAGCGAAGCATCAGCCGCTTCAGTTTGTTGCACACCCGGGAAGAAAACCAGGCTTTCTTCCAGCGTTTTCAGTCTTTTTATCTTGAGAAAAAACCGTGATTTGTATGACCCGATATGCTTGCTTTTTTTCAAAAAACCTGCTCACAATACTGGGAATCTGCCTGCTCGCAGGGTGCAGCAAAAAACCGAAACCCCGGGAAGAGCCTGTTCGGCCCGTTAAATATCAAAAACTGGAATATACAAAAACAAATGCTTCCCGCGCATACGTAGGAATCAGCGAAGCCGACAAGGAAGTCAGGCTAAGTTTTCAGGTAAACGGAGAGATCAGTCAAATTCTGGTAAAAAAGGGCGATCGGGTAACAAAAGGACAGCCCCTGGCCACACTCAATTCCGAAGACTTGCAGCTGAAGCTCGATCAGGCTGTTTCCTCAGAAAACCGGGCAAAAGTAAAATTCAGAACCGCTTCTTCGGAGCTCAGCCGCATCCGAGGTTTGTACGAAAAAAATTCGGTGTCGCTCAGTGATTACGAAAAGGCAAAAAGCAGTTACGCAGCCGCAAAATCCAGTTATCAAGAAAGCCTGAAAAATGTTGACCTGGCAAACAGAAAGCTGGCTTACACAAAACTCAGAGCCCCAATCAGCGGCATTGTTTCTTCCAAAAAAGCGAACATCAATGAATTTGTTCAAGCAGGCACTACTGTTCTGGTCGTTAGCACCGAGCGCAAAATCCAGGTTCGCGTAGGGCTTCCGAGCAATTTCATCGGCAAAGTGAGCAGCCGCCAGCCGGTACGCATCAGGTTTTCGTCTATCCCCGGCAAAACTTTTAGTGGAGAAATTCAAGAAATTTCTTACGCCAAAAGCAGCCGTTCCTCCACTTACCCGGTGAAAGTGAGCATAGAAAACCCTGTCAGCAGCCTGCGACCGGGAATGTCTGCCGAAGTCACATTCTTATCCAAAGCAGGCAGTCTGGAAAAACAGCTTTTTCTCCCTCCGGATGCAGTCTTTATCGACCAGTCAGGCAAAAGTTCTGTGTACACTATCGAGCTTGAAAACAAAAACAGCCGCATGGGAATCCTGAAAAAAAAAGAAGTGCAGATCGGAGAACTGACTGATCAGGGATTCGTCCTGAAATCGGGAGTCGATGCCGGAGAGCTGATTGCTACAGCCGGAGTTGCAAACCTGAGAGACCAGCTGCCGGTTACACTGTTCAAAGAAACGAATCCGTAAACTGCGAGCTATGAATATCACCCAAACCGCAGTAAAATTCAATCGACCCACAATCGGGATTTTCATTGTCCTGTTCATTCTGGGAATAAGCAGTTTCAACAGCATGCCCCGGGACGACATGCCTCCGTTCAAAATCCGGTTTATGCAGGTAATCACCCAATTCCCCGGCGCCAGTCCGGAGCGAATGGAGCTGCTGGTATCTGACAAAATAGAAAGCGCTGTTCAGGAAGTTGCCGAAGTAAAAAACATCAACAGCGAAAACCGGACAGGAATTTCAATTATCAGCATTGAGCTCAAAGACGATGTGCAAAACCTGCAGCCCGTCTTTGATAAACTGCGGAGGAAAATCAACCGGATTGAAAGCAATCTTCCGCAAGGCTGCCAGCCGCCGAGCATCAACGACGAATTCGGAGACACTTTCGGCATTCTGCTCGGGCTTGAATCAGACGGCTACACTTACGCCGAACAAAAGAGTTTCGCCAGCGACATCCGCGATGAACTGATAAGGCTTGACAACACGGGAAAAGTTACCCTTGCCGGCGTAATCAGTCAAACGATCTATGTTTCATACGACCGGGCACGGCTGGCCGAAATCGGCCTGACAGCAACCCGGCTCAAACAGATCATAGAGTCCAACAACATTGTTTCCTCAGGCGGATCAATTGTATTAGGAGACCGCCGGATAACCTTGGAGCCCAGCGGCGACTACCAATCAATCGAAGATGTCAAACGAACACTGATTTCCAGCGACAAAGGAGAAGTCCTCTACCTAAGTGATGTTGCCAAAGTGCACAATGGATATGTATTTCCAATAAACCACATGACGAAAATAAGAGGCGTTCAGGGTTTGGTCATCGCGGTTAATCTTAAGGAAGGAGCCAACATCACTGATTTGGGCGAGGAAGTTGACGTGCTGGTCCGGCAAACGAACAACACCCTGCCGTATGGCCTCAGTCTCGTTCGGCTGGCTTCACAGGACAGGCGCGTTAATAAATCAATCAGTGAATTCACGGTAAACCTTGCGGAAAGCATCGCAATCGTCCTGGCGGTTATGCTTATTTTCCTTGGACTCAGAACGGGACTTGTTGTCGCATCGTTAATCCCGGCAACTATCCTTGTCACTTTTCTGATCATGAAAGGAATCGGGCTGGGTCTGAATCAGGTAACCCTTGCATCGCTAATTATAGCGCTGGGCATGTTGGTCGACAACGCCATCGTCGTGTCCGAATCTTACATGGTTAAAACCAAAAACGGAGCTTCTCCCCTTAGCGCCGCTTTTTCCACGGCCGACGAGCTGTTCATCCCGCTTCTAACCTCCACACTCACAACCTCAGCCGCTTTTCTGGCTTTTTTTCTGGCACAGTCAGCAATGGGAGAAATCATGGGAAATATATTTCTAGTAGTTACAGCCGCTTTGCTGAGCTCATGGATTATCTCTCTTACACTGATCCCTATGCTCTGCATCGTTTTTATTAAAAATAATAAAAAGACCAAAACCAAAACCGCCAAACACAAGCCATCCTTTTTTGACCGTTTGCTCAGTCATTACGACAAACTGCAGCGCTGGGCCCTGTTCAACCCTTACAAGCTGATTGGAATCCTTGTCGGAATGTTCTTTCTATCTATGCTGGGGTTTAAAAAACTTCCTTTTTTGTTTTTCCCGGACAGCGACCGAAACCTGATTTATGTAAAAGTGCAACTGGCTCCGGGCTCTAAACTAGAAAACACAAACCAGGCGATAGGCACAATCGAACATTATCTGCGAGACAGCCTCTGGGCCGATGAATACAGAGAAGGCGTTACAAATTTTTCCTCATATCTTGGCCAGGGAGCCCCCAAATACGATTTGGGCTACACGCCGGTCGAAAGCGATCCCAGCTCAGGTTACATCATCGTAAACACCACCAGCGGAAACATCAACCAATATCTGATTGACCGGCTGAACCGTTTCATATTCAACGCCCTCCCGGCAGTCGAGTCGTTTCAAGTCTCGCGGCTGAAAGGCGGCGGAGGCTCCGCCGATCCTGTAGCAATTCGAATATCCGGAGAGGATATTCCAACGCTTTTCGGCATAGTAAACCGAATGAAGAGCAAATTGCAAAGCATAAAAGGAACCGTTAATGTAGACGATAACTGGGGGTTGAAAGCCAAGAAAGTGCTTGTCAAAATTGATCAGGCAAAAGCCGACTTAGCAGGCGTGAGCAATTACGATATTGCCGTTTCGTTGCAAACTGCTTTGCTGGGCAAAAGCACAGGAGAATACCGGGAAAACGACAAAGTCATTCCCATACTGCTTCGGAGCGAAAATTCGGAAAACATTACCATCGACGAGCTGCGGGGGACAAACGTCTATGCCCAGCAAAGCGGAGGCAGCGTGCCCCTGGACCAGGTTGCCTCGCTGGAAATCGTGTGGGAGCATCCGAAAATTCTGCGCCGGAACCTGAAAAGAACAATCACCTTAAGCGCGCAGCTAAAGGAAGGAGCTACAGCCACAGAAGTCATGGCCCAAATGATTCCGGCGCTGAACAAAGACCGGGAAAATTGGCCGCAAAACTACAGCTATTCACTGGGAGGCGAAGCTGAAGACAGCGCAACAGGCATAGGGTCCATTGCCAAGAATCTGCCCATATCCGCTTTTATTATTTTTCTTCTGTTGCTCATTCAGTTCAACTCGCTGCGCAAAACAGCGATTATCGGCTTTACGATTCCTCTGGGGCTCATCGGCTGCGTAGCCGGACTGCTGATTGCCCGTTCCTATTTCGGCTTCTTCGGCTTTTTGGGCGTTGTCTCACTGGCCGGCGTCATCGTAAACAACGCTATCGTGCTCATAGACCGCATAAAAATCGAACAGGACGAGCTCGGAAAAGATCCTTTCCAGGCGATTGTAGACGCCGGAAAACAGCGCTTCCGGCCGATTCTGCTGACCACCTTCACCACGGCATTCGGGCTTGTTCCGCTTTGGCTGAACAACGGCATGTGGGTGCCTATGGCCGTTAGCATAATTTTCGGACTGCTCTTCGGCACTGTGCTTACACTGGTGTTTGTTCCGGTGCTGTACATGCTCATGTTCAAGATAAGCAGACCTTCCTAAAAAAAAACGCTCTCACTCAACCCCTCTTATTGCCAACCGGTAGATCTTGAAGCTGCAGAATGGCAGCGGTGAACTAAATCAGAGCGGTCATATCATATGCCGCAGTATAAAAAACTTGGCTATTAAGTGCTGCCTGTAAATTAACTTATGCTATAATTTAGCTAAAAGGCTGGCGATGAAATTTAAATGTGAATAATAAAAAAGTACGAAGTACTTACAGATAATATTCTGTATATCTGCGCTAGGCATTCTCAGCCACTGTCCGTGTGCTTTTTTAAAATTTTTTAACAAATTTTACCAAAATTATAATAAAAATTGATTTTTCATAGGTTCAATTTTTTAAATTTAAAGACAAATACTGCAATTAAAATCTAATTTCATGAGATCAATTTTAAATGTTTTATTGCTATTGGCGTTCAGCATTCCGCTTCTGGGACAACCGCTGGACAATTCAAAGCCAATCCCAAGCGACCCAAAAGTGAAAAAAGGAGTCTTGCCCAATGGCATGACCTACTACATTTATCCAACCGACGTTACAAAAGAGCGAGCCAGCTACTACATTATCCAAAACGTAGGATCTATACTGGAAAACGACGACCAAAAGGGACTGGCCCATTTTCTGGAGCATATGGCCTTTAACGGTACCAAGCACTTTGAAGGCAAAGGCATCCTGAACACGCTTCAAAAACACGGAGCTATTTTCGGCAGAGACATCAACGCCTACACTGGTTTTGACGAAACGGTGTACAACCTAAGCGACATCCCCACAACCAACGAACTTATCGACACTTGTCTGCTCGTGCTTCACGACTGGTCAAACTACCTGTTGCTGACCGATGAAGAGATTGACGCGGAACGGGGAGTAATCGCCGAAGAAAAAAGAACGCGCGAAAGCGGCTACATGCGGTTGCTAACCAAAGCACTGCCGACCGTAATGAACGGTGCAAAATACGCTGAACGGCTGCCGATTGGCGATATGGACATCGTCGCAAATTTTAAATACAAAACGCTTCGGGATTTTTACCACGACTGGTACCGAACTGACCTGCAGGCCATAGCTGTTATTGGTGATGTTGATGTTCAGGAAATCGAAAACAAAATCAAAGAGCGCTTCTCGCATATTCCGGCGGTGGAAAACCCGAAAAAACGATGCCTGGTAAATATTCCCGACAACGAGGAGCTTCTTTTCCACATGGGCACGGATGAAGAGGTTTCAACTTCCAGCATGAGCTTTTCGATACGCCATCCGAAATCTTTCAAAAAAGGAACTGTAGCCGATCTGAGAAAATCGCTTTTTATCAGCATGGCCACCGGCATGATAAACGACCGGTTGAAGGAAATTCAACAAAAACCCGACGCTCCGTTCCTGTATGCCGGATTGTACTACGGCAGCAGGTATGCTCGAACCTCCGAAAACCTGGGCATACGCATTTCTCCTAAACCCGACATGCAGCGCGAGGCTTTCCAGCTGGTAATGAATGAAATCAACCGGGCGCTGAAATTCGGATTCACAAAAGGAGAAATCGACAGAAAAATCAGCTCGATTAAAAACCGCTACGAAAACAGCATCAAAAAACTGGACGACCGCTCACACCGCGAAATCATTCAAGGCATTAAATCAAATTATTTGTTGAACGGAGTTATTGCCGATGTTCCAGCAAAATTTGAACTGGTAAAAACGGTACTGAATGAAATGAAACCGGAAGACTTGCGTCAGGAAATTCTGTCTTTATACACGAAAAAGAACCGGGTTTTCAATCTGACAGGCGTGGAAGGCAAGAAAAATTTGACAAAAAAAGACGTGCTGGAAATACTGCAGCATGCCGAAAACAACGCTTCACTCACTGCCTACGAAGAAAAGTTTGAAAGCGCTACGCTGCTGGGCGACTTGAAAATTGTGCCGGGAAAAATTGTAAAGGAAAAAGCCATCAAAGAACTTGGGGCAACGACATTCGAGCTTTCCAACGGCGCCAAAGTGCACTACATGTTTGCAGACAAAGACAAGAACGATGTGCGCCTGCAAGCTGTCAGCTATGGCGGAAACTCGCTGCTGGATGATGCCAGCCTGCCTTCATGCAGCATGCTGAGCAATCTGACAGCAATGTCCGGTCTGGGTGACTACAAAGCTAATGACCTGAAAAAAGTGATGGCCGGAAAAACCGCAGGAACATCTGTGTATGTTGGCGGCTTAACAGAAGGCATCAGCGGAAACGCTTCAACAAAAGATGTGGAGTCAATGCTGCAGTCTTTCCACTTGCGCTTTGTGAAGCCTCGCTTCGATGAGGAAAGCTATCAGGTTCTTCAGAACAATCTTTCCCAGTACCTTATCCGCAAATCAAAGAATGTTCGGGCTCAGATGCAGGACCGCTTAGTGGAAGCCATCCACGGAAAAAACAATCCCCGGGCATCAGTATTCGACCAGAACTATATCGATAAAATCTCTTTTGACCGCATAAAATCCATTTACAGCGAGCGCTTCAAGGATGTTGCCGATTTCGATATTTTCATTGCAGGAGACTGCTCTAAAGAAAAGCTGAAACCGCTTTTGGAAAAATACATCGCAAGCATTCCTTCCGGAAAAAACAGGGAGACATGGAAAGACCGCTCTCCGGAATGGGTAAAACCGGTAATCAAGGAAAGAATTCCTATTGAAATGGAGAATCCTAAAGGGACTGTGAATATTGCTTTCAAAAAGAAAACAAAAAATTCGGTGAAGGGAGAGTACATGATAAACGTGCTGGCCGATATTCTCGATTTGCGCTATACAGAGTCGATCCGCGAAGAAGAAGGAGGCACTTACGGCGTAGGCGTGTGGGGAAGCTTAAAAAAACGGCCATACGGGCTGGCAACCCTAAACGTAAGGTTTGACTGCAATCCCGAACGGGCAGATGACTTAATAAAAATTGTTTACAAAGAAATCGAAAAAATTAAGAACGGCGACATCCGGGATGAGGATCTGCAGAAAACCCTGACCAGCTACCTGAAGGACCGCAAAGAGGCCAAAGACAAGAACCGTTTTTACATGCGCTGGCTTCAGAACTATGTCCGCGAAGGGTACAATCTGGAAGACCCGAAGAATTTCGAAAACATCATAAAGAGCATAACGAAAAAAAGCCTTCAGAAATTCGCCCGAAAAGTGCTTGAGGGCAGCGATTCTTACCAGGTGGTTTTCGTTCCCAAACCTGTGAATTAACAGATACTAATTCATATTTCTAAAAAAAGCAAAGCACCTCTGCCTAAGTCCGGGCAGAGGTGCTTTTTTCATTTTCGGCCGGATATTTTAACCAGCCAATACCCATAATTTTCAGTCTCCTTCGTTTTCCTCCACCTCAAATTTCACGGCCTCAAATTCATAGCTCTCCAGCTTGCCTATGACCATCGGAGAATCAGTAAGCCTGACGGCCAGCACAACCTTGCACTGATTGTCGAACACCTGATCAACCATTTCGAGTTCATAATCCTTTATGAATTTCATCACCAGGTTCATGCTCAGGTAATCAAAATACAACGTGATGCGATCTTTAACAATCCGCTCCACGATGTCCGCCTGCAGCAGTGCCTCCTCAGTTGCCGTTTTGTAGGCATTCACCAAGCCGGGAACACCCAGCTTCGTCCCGCCGAAATAGCGCACAACCACCACCAGCACATTGGTCAGATTGAAAGATTTGATTTTGTTGAGAATAGGATCGCCGGCCGAATGGCCCGGCTCGCCGTCGTCATTGGCTCGGAAACGCTCCTGATCTTTACCGAGCACCCAAGCATAACAGTGGTGGCGAGCATCGTAGTACTGTTTGTGCAGCTGCTCAACATATTCTCTGATTTCTTCTTCGGTTTCAACAGGATAGGCATAGGAAATAAACTTGCTTCCCTTTTCTTTGTAAAGCCCTTCCGCAGTTCCGGTTATAGTCAAAAATGAATCGTCTGCCATTTTCTAATAATAAAAGCCCTCCACTTATTGAAGCCAACAAGCGGAAAGGCAGTTTACGTAATCTGAATCTGGTATTTTTAATTTGGCAAAAGAGGCAAACTGCCCGCTGCCAAATATTTTCTCAACTCTGACTGGGAATTTTTTTCATAGCCTTTTGTGGTTCAGCCTAACTGACAATGCAAGGAAGCACTGCTATTCCCAGGGCATAAATATAGTTAATTTTCTCTTTGCCAAGCAAGTCATAGGCACAGCTATCAATCCGATGCCAAATAGATTTGTTTCATCCTGACTAACAGCATGAATCATCAGATTTGAATATAAATAAAACATATTCAATAATTTTCATTATCTTAATCTTGTACAACTTTCCAACATCAATCATATCTCCGCCATGCAGTCTGCCGCACCAACCAGCGAAGCCGTAACTTCAATGTTTCAGTCACAAAAGCAGTTTTTTGCCCAGCACGTCACCCACTCTGTTGATTTCCGAAAAGAAAAGCTTCAGCTGCTGAAACAGGCGATTTTAAAAAGAGAAGACCAAATCATTGACGCGTTGCACCGGGACTTCCGCAAACCCGCCGCAGAAGCGTACGGATCCGAAATCGGCATACTTATCTCGGAAATTGACCACACAATCAAAAAACTGCGCTCCTGGGCCAAGCCCAAAAAAGTGCGGAGCAGCTGGCTCAATTTCCCGAGCAAAGACTACATATACCCGAGCCCCAAAGGTGTCACGCTCATCATCGGCGCCTGGAACTATCCGTTTCTGCTTACGATTAGTCCGCTTGTTGCCTCGCTTGCCGCAGGAAACACCGCTATTCTGAAACCTTCGGAACTTTCTCCCAACGTGTCCGGGCTAATTGCCGAGCTTGTGAAATCCACCTTGCCGAGCAATTACTGCCATGTAGCTGAAGGAGGAGTTCAGCAAACTCAGGCTCTGCTGGATCTTCCTTTCGACCATATTTTTTTTACCGGAAGTCCCCGCGTCGGAAAAATTGTAATGGAAAAAGCCTCCAGGCAGCTTGTGCCCGTAACGCTGGAACTGGGAGGAAAAAGCCCCTGCATAGTCGATGAAACGGCCCGCCTGAAAACCAGCGCGAGACGCATCATTTGGGGCAAATTCTACAACGGCGGGCAGACATGCATAGCTCCGGACTATCTGCTCGTCCACGAATCCGTAAAAGAAGAGCTGGTCGAGGAACTCAAAAACTGTATTACGGAATTCTTCGGGGAAAACCCGAAAGAAAGTGCGGACCTGGCGCGCATCATTAACCAAAATCATTTCGAGCGGATCCTCAGCTATATCGAACCGCACCACACCATCCGGTGCGGCGGCAAGCACGACATCAGCGAACTGTACATCGCCCCTACGCTTCTCGAAAATGTCAGCTGGGAAGATGCGGTTTTACAAGAGGAAATATTCGGTCCGCTGCTGCCCATTGTGACCTATCAAGATCTGGACGAAGCCGTTTTTCAAATCCAGAAAAACCGCAACCCGCTGGCACTTTACTTTTTTACAGAAAAGAAAACTCACAGAGAAAAAATTCTGAAAGAAGTATTGTTCGGAGGCGGCTGTGTAAATGACACGCTTTCCCATTTAACCAATCCGCACTTGCCTTTCGGAGGGATCGGAAACAGCGGCATGGGCTGTTACCACGGCAAACCGGGTTTCGATACCTTCAGCCATTCGAAATCTGTGCTAAAAAGAGGCAGCTGGCTGGACCTGCCCCTTAAGTATCCGCCTTACGAAGGAAAACTCCCCTGGATCAAAAAACTAATCCGTTACTTGGGATGAAAATCTGAGCTTATTCACAACCTTTTCCCTCTACTCACTCACGAACACACGCTTTACCCGTTGTCCGATGCTCGTAAGAATTTCATAAGGAATTGTACCCAAACGCTCGGCAAGCTTGCTAACCGTAATTTCATCATCAAAAATAATTACTTCGTCGCCTTCCTGAACATCCAGGCCCGTCACATCCACCATAGTCATATCCATGCACACATTGCCCACAGTAGGCGCAAGATGCCCGTTGATTTTCACAGAAGTGTTCCCATTTCCGAACTGTCTGGAAAATCCGTCCGCATAGCCGATAGCTATGGTTGCAATCCGGCTTTCCCGCTGCAGCTGCCCGCTTCGCGAGTAGCCAACGGTTTCTCCTTTTTTGAGCGTCCGAACCTGCGACACCACGGTTTTGAGCGTACTCACCGACCGCAGTTCCGACTGATGCATCTCGTTGGTTTCGATGCCGTAAAGCCCGATGCCCAGCCGGACCATATCAAAATGGTATTCCGGAAAGCGCAAAATAGCCGCCGAATTGGCAATATACAGCAAAGGTTTTTCGGGCAGCTTGGGAACTACATCGCTGACAAACACATCGAACCGCTGGCACTGGGTATGCGAAAAGGCGTTATAAACTTCGGAATCCGCGCCAACCAGATGAGAGAAAATGCCGGCCACCTTCAAGCAAGGATACTTGCGAACCCTTTCCAGCACCTCGCCGCCTTGCTCCGGCTCAAAGCCAAGTCGGTTCATTCCAGTGTTGATTTTCAAATGCACCTTCATTTGCTTTCCATTTTTCTGAAGAAAGCGCCCCAGTCTTTCCATAATTCGGAAACTAAACAACTCAGGCTCTAAATGATAGTCCAGCAAATTGTCAAAATCGTTTTCCGAAACATTCATTACCATGATCGGCAGTCGAATGCCCTTCCGCCGAAGCTCCACACCCTCGTCCGCATAAGCAACACCGAGGTAATCCACACGGTGATACTGCAAGAGATTGGCAATCTCATAACTCCCGTTTCCGTAAGCAAGCGCTTTTACCATAACCATCATCCGGGTGCCGCTTTGCAGCTGCCGGCGGTAATAATTAAGATTGTGCGCCAATGCATCAAGGCTTACTTCCAGTCGCGTTCCGTGTGCTTTTTCTTCCAAAAGCTTCACCAAGCGCTCCATGCGAAAGCGTCTTGCCCCCTTCACAAGTATTACCTCGTGTTCAAACGACAAGGATTTCCATTGCTTAAGCAATTCTTCCGTGCTTTGAAAATGCAAAGCATCGCCGGGAAACAAATGCGCAAAGCGGCTTAACTCGCTCCCAACAGTCAGAATACGCTCAATTCCCTTTCCTTCCAGCATTTCCGCAACCTCCAGGTAAAGTTCCTGGGGTTCCTGACCTGACTGATCAATATCCGTAAGGATAAGCGTTTTGGCCCGGTCGGGCTCCGCCTGCTGCAGAAAATCCACAGCCAGCGACAATCCGAATTTGTCATTGTTGTAGCTGTCATCAATCACATAGCATCCGTGCATGGCTCGCTTCAGTTCCAGTCTCATATGCACAGGAGCCAACTGACGCATGCCCTGCCTGATTTGTTCGGGAGGGACTTGAAACAGCCAAAGCACTGCCGCAACATGCAGCGCATTTTCGACCGAGGCCTCATCGGAAAAAGGCAAGAAAAAATGAAAATCCTTTTCCTTCAAAAAAACCTGTGTTTCCTGTTCCTTTTTTTCGCATATAAAATGAAAATCTGCTTTGGTGCGGCTTTTCCTGGACCAGCATACTTTTTTTCCTTTCAGCTGCGCCTTACTCAACCCTTCGTCTATCTCACGATGGTCTTTGCAATAAACAACCGTATCGCTGTTCACAAACAGTTTTGCTTTTTCCTGCACCTTTTCTTTGCGCCCGGAGAACCCCTCCTCATGCGCCGGCCCAATATTCGTGAAAACGCCCAAAGTAGGCTGAATGATTTTCTCCAGACGCTCCATCTCCTGCGTCTGAGATATCCCGGCTTCAAACACTCCCGCCTGGTGATAGTGAGCCATTTCCCACACAGCCAATGGAACGCCCACCTGCGAATTGTAGCTTTTAGGGCTTTTCACCACTGAATAGCACCGGCTAAGCAACTGGCTGAGCCACTCCTTAACAATGGTTTTTCCATTGCTGCCCGTTATGCCCACTACCGGACAATCAAAAGCCTCGCGGTGCTTCTGAGCAATTCGCTGCAAGCAGTCTACGCTGTTTTTTACGAGCAAAAAGCTGGCTTCCGGGCAGGCTTCGAGCAAAAAACCGGGCAGGCTGCGCTCCACCACGAACTGCCGGACGCCTTTCTGGTAAAGCTCCCGGATATACACATGGCTGTCATAATTCACACCCCTGATCGCAAAAAAAAGATGGGCTGGTCCGCCGGCAAGTTTGCGGCTGTCCAGCGACAGGAATAATATCTCCCGGTCTTTGGGCATCTGAAGCACTTTTCCCTGTACAAGAGATGCCAGCTGATGAAAAAAAAGAGGTTTTTGGCAATTGTTATGCACGTCGGAATTGTTTTTTATCTTAAAAAAATCTTCATACTAAAGATTTCCCTAAAAGAATATATTATTCTAATTGTTGGTGTTCAAGATTTTAATCTTGCATGAATTTTCTGCTTGTCTAAAAAACACAAAAGCCAGCTGATTGCTCGGCTGGCTTGTGAATATCATGAATGAAATTGTTTACTTGCCGCCTTGGCTCAGCGCCTCGGCCCCGGCCACAATTTCCAAAATTTCGGTTGTAATCGCCGCCTGCCGCGTACGGTTGTAGGTCAGCTGCAGTTCTTTCAGCAATTCTCCGGCATTGTCGGTAGCCTGCTCCATTGCCGTCATTCTGGCCCCCTGTTCCGAAGCGCTGGAATCGAGCAATACTTTGTAAAATTGAAGCTTCAACGATTTCGGAATCAGCTCTTCGATAATAAAAGCTTTGGAAGGCTCAAAAATGAAATCAATCTCATTTTCCTCCTCTTCCTCTTTTTTGGCTGATGTCTTAATAGGCAAGAACTGCTCTGCTTTCAGAATCTGGATAGCAGCATTCTTGAATTCGTTGTAAACAACATCCACTTTATCGAATTCTTCCGATACAAAACCTCTCATTACCTGTTCGGCCGCGGGACGCGCCGTGTCGAAAGACAGCTCTCCAAACAGCAGCGCATAGTCTTCAATTAGCTGAAAATTGCGGCGCTTGAAGAATTCCAGTGCCTTCTTTCCAATCGGCATAATGGTCAGGAAGCCTGCCTCTTGCTCACGCTGATACTTCTCTTCGATAAGCTGGAGTGTCCGCTTGAACACGCCGGAATTAAACCCGCCGCAAAGTCCGCGGTCGGATGAAACCACCACCAGAAGGACTTTGTTTATTTCTCTTTCCTGAGAGTAAACAAGGTCAGCGTCAGAACCCGAGGATACGTTTTCAAGAATTTCTCCCAGCTTGTCGGCATACGGGCGAATCTGCTCGATGCGGTCCTGTGCTCTTCTCAGCTTCGACGCCGCCACCATCTTCATGGCCTTGGTAATCTGCTGAGTCGACTTCACTGAAGTTATCCTTCCCTTTATCTCCTTTAAGTTCGCCATATATGTTCAGTATTATTGGGAGGCTTGGCCTCCCAAAATGAATTCTGATTAATTAAGCTGTATAGTTATTGGCCAGTTTCGCCGCGACGTCTCCTACCTTCTCCATCAGGCTTTCATCATACTTTCCTGACTTGATGATATTTAGAAGATTTTTGTGGTCGCTCTCCAAAGTTTCCAGGAACTCGGCCTGGAAGGCTTTCACTTTTTCCAAACTCACCTTGTCCATATACCCGCGGGTAGAGGCGAAGATCAATGCCACCTGCTGCTCAACACGCAATGGAGAATACTGCGGCTGCTTAAGGATTTCCTGGTTTACACGGCCACGGTTGATTACCATTTTTGTAGCGGCGTCCAGGTCAGATCCGAATTTCGAAAATGCCTCAAGCTCGCGGTACTGCGCCTGGTCAAGCTTCAACTTCCCGGCCACCTTTTTCATCGTCTTAATCTGGGCCGATCCTCCCACACGAGACACCGAAATACCAACGTTAATCGCCGGACGGATACCCGAGTTGAAAAGACTTGTCTCCAGGAAGATCTGACCGTCGGTAATCGAAATTACGTTGGTCGGAATGTAAGCAGAAACGTCTCCGGCCTGTGTTTCAATGATCGGAAGCGCCGTTAGTGAACCGCCGCCTTTTACACGCGGCTTCATCGGCTCCGGCAGGTCGTTCATTTGCTTGGCGATCTCGTCATTCCCGTTGATCTTCGAAGCACGCTCCAAAAGTCTTGAGTGAAGGTAGAACACATCGCCCGGATAAGCTTCGCGTCCCGGAGGTCTTCTTAGCAACAACGACACTTCGCGGTAAGCCATAGCCTGTTTCGACAAGTCATCGAAAACAATCAGCGCCGGACGGCCTGTGTCTCGGAAAAATTCTCCGATCGCCGAACCAGCAAACGGCGCGTATACCTGCATAGGTGCCGGATCAGCTGCAAAAGCTGCTACCACAGTTGTATAAGCCATTGCGCCTGCTTTTTCCAGCGCCGCAACCACGGTTTTCACCGTCGAAGCTTTCTGCCCAACGGCAACATAAATACAGTAAACCGGCTCGCCGGCATCGTAAAATTCTTTTTGGTTGATAATGGTGTCGATTGCCACAGCGGTCTTACCCGTCTGGCGGTCACCAATAATCAGCTCGCGCTGTCCGCGGCCAATCGGAATCATTGAGTCCACGGCCATGATTCCCGTCTGCAAAGGCTCGGAAACCGGCTCACGGAAAAGCACACCGGCCGCTTTGCGCTCGATAGGCATATCGAAAAGCTCGCCCTCAATGGCTCCTTTTCCGTCGATCGGATTACCCAGTGTGTCCACTACGCGGCCTACAATCCCTTCGCCTACCTGAATCGAAGCAATTCTTTTGGTTCTCTTTACTGTATCGCCTTCGCGAACAGAAGAAGCCTCGCCGAAAAGCACGGCTCCCACATTGTCTTCTTCAAGGTTCATAGCCATACCGCTTGAACCGTTTTCAAACTCTATTAGCTCGCCAGCCTGCACTTGAGTCAGTCCGTGAACACGGGCAACCCCGTCCCCCACGGCCAATACGGTTCCCACTTCTTCCAGGTCCGCCGCAGACTTAAAACCAGCCAGCTCTTCTTTCAATATTTCTGAAACCTCATCAGGTCTTACTTCAGCCATTTTTATAGAAAGTCTAAGTGTTGATCAAATTAAAATACTCTTTTTACCGGGTGATTAAGCTGCGTCTCAAGACATTCAGCTTGTTACTAACCGCATTGTCAATCTGCAAGTCTCCTATCTTGAAAACAAACCCGCCGATAAGCTTCGGGTCCACATCTTCAATCAAATCAATAGACTGCGCTTTCGAAATGCGCATCGCCGCAGCAACAAAATCCGCCCTCAGCTTTTCGGTCAAAGGCACTGTCGTGGTAACGCTCGCCTTAACGATTCCCTTTTCCTCGTTGTAAAGGGCAAGAAAAGCCTTGGCGATAGCTCCCAGGGCATTGGCCCTCCGCTTGCGCGCAACCAGTTCGAAAAAACTTGTCGTCAGGGTCTGCACTTTTCCGGCGAACACCTTGTTCAGGGCGCTCAGCTTGGCAGCGGCGTCCGTCAAAGGGTCTTTCAGAATGCTGGTCAGCGCAGTCTCGCCGGCAAACAGATCCGCCGCCGTAGCCATGTCGTCTTTGACTGCGTCCAGCACGTTCTGTTCCTTCGCCATTGTAAAAAGGGCTTTGGCATAACGCGAAGCAACTCTAAATTCAGACATGGTTTTCCTTAATTAAGATTCAAATCCTTTACATACCCTTCGATAAGAGCTGTTTGCTCTTTGTCATCCGCCAAATTCTTGCGGATTACCTTTTCGGCAATATCCAGCGAGAAAGCCGCAACCTGGTTTTTCACTTCCACCAGCGCAGCGCTCTTCTCGGCCTGAATTGCCGCTCTCGCTTCCTCAACCAAGCGGCCGGCCTCCCTCTTGGCTTCCTCTTTCGCACTTTCCTTTATTGCCTTGGCCACTTGCTGGGCGTCGGCAAGGATTTTTTCACGTTCCCTTCGGGCTTCCTGAATCAGTGATTCATTGTCAGCCTTCAGCTGCGCCATGTCTTTTCTGGCTTTGTCTGCTGCCAAAAGCGCATTGGAGATATTCTCCTCACGCTCCCTCAGCCCCGCCATAATCGGCTTCCAGGCATATTTTCCCAACACAAAGAGCGTGATCAGGAAAATGACCACCTGCCAGAAAATAAGACCCAAGCTCGGTGTTACTAGTCCCATTATGTGTTTCTAATTATGATTTGACAATAGAATCGGTTAGAAAAGAGCCGACCGGGCGCCTAACGCCACCCGGTTCGACAAGCTTTTGTAAACTCTTGGAATTAACCCAAAGATACCAACAGCGTGATTACCACACCGAAAAGCGCAACACCCTCGATAAGGGCCGCGGCAATAATCATGGCAGTTTGGATTTTTGAACTTGCTTCCGGCTGTCTTGCAATTGCCTCCATGGCAGAAGAACCGATTTTACCGATACCCAGGCCAGCTCCCAAAGCAACGATACCTGCGCCAATTGCAGCGCCAAAAGAAGCAGTAAAAGCTTCCACTAAAACTGTGTTGAACATAGTTTAAAGGATTTGTGATTATATGAATTCATTTATTAATCAAAGCCCTAATGGCTGTTTGATTCGCATTTGTTAGGATTAATGGTGCTCCTCTACCGCTCCGCTGATGTATATCGCAGAAAGAAGCGTAAATACGTACGCCTGAATGAAGGCTACCATCAATTCGAGAAAGTTCATGGCCGCCGCCAGAGCAATGCTTGGAACGCTTACGATGTAGCTCTTGAAGAGGAAAATCAGAGAGATGATGCTCAGGATAACAATGTGCCCGGCCGTAATGTTAGCGAACAATCGGACTGTCAGCGCAAACGGCTTGGTAAAGAGTCCGATGAACTCGATAGGCGCCATAATAAGCCGCATCGGCTTAGGAATGCCAGGCATCCAGAATATGTGGCCCCAATAATGTTTGTTGCCGTTTGCATTGGTTACAATAAATGTAAAGGCGGCAAGCACTAAGGTCACGGTAATGTTTCCGGTTACATTGGCTGCTCCCGGCATCAACCCCATTAGGTTGTTAATCAAAATGAAGAAGAAAACCGACAACAGATAAGGGGTGAACTTCTCGTATTTCTCGCCGATAATTGTTTTGGCGATGTCATCTCTTACAAACAGAATGAGCGGCTCAAGGAAAGACTGAATGCCCGACGGCGCGCGGCCCCGGTTCTTTGCATAACCCTTGGCAACCGACAAAAACAAAGCGATCAGCAGCACACAGCTTACTATTGAGGAAGCTACGGTTTTTGTAATCGAGAAGTCGTAAATTTTTTCATTTGGATTCAAGGCCTCAATTCCATGCTCGCCCAGCTTCAATCCATTGTAATTAACCGGATGGTGATGCTCAAAAAACTTGGAAGACATAAAAACGTCCACGCCCCGTTCTTTGGAATACACAATTATTGGCAGGTAAATGACCCCCCCGAAGTTTTCGCTGTCGTACAAATGCCACTCATAGGCATCCATAACATGTTCAATCGCTAATTTGCCGGGATTAAATTCTTCTTTCCCTCCTTCTCCTCCTCCCGATGCGTAGGTCGCTTGCACCGAAGACATTAGAAGAATCAGCACCAAAGCCAATCGTCGAAAAAGCCTTGGTTTGGTCGCTTGTGTGGCCATCAATTTCATTAAATTAACAGGTTAATTTGAAATGGTGCGAAATTTAGCTAATAAGCTATAAATTTCAAACACTAAAAAGGACAAATAAATCACTATAAAATTTATAGCGAAGGCAAAGCTATCCGCTTTAAAGAAAAAAACAAATAGCACCGCCGTAATTATACCCAAAAAAAGGCGGAACACAAGCGCCCCCAAGCGAATAATGGCTTCTTCTCCAAATTTTTTCAGGCTTTCCGAAAGACGGTCACAGCTAAAAAAAGCCACACCAATCGTCAGCAGCAACTCCCAAACCCGCTCGTAAACAAGGTGCGGAATCAACCACTGGGCCAGCAGAATTCCCGCCGCCAACCCCAATACAAAAGGTGCGTATTTCTTCATGCTAATCCTTTCCTTTCATAACCTGTACAATAACCGACAGCATAGTGCCGACAACCGCAACCAGCAACAAAACAACCGTCCAGACAACGCCTCCGTCGCCCAGCCAGGCATCGAGTTTTCTCCCGCCCCAGTAAGCCAGCAGCAGAACGGCAATCATCTGAAAGCCCATGCCCGTGAACTTCAGGTAGCTCGCGGTTTCCTTATGAAGGCGTTGAAATTTCTTCGTTTTGCGGTTTTCTTGGTTCATTTCTTTTTTTAGCTCCTTCACCCATCTGGCATTTCCCGTTGAACTGGGCGCCGGACTCTATGATAATTTTCTTTGTAACGATATCGCCCTCGATACGTGCCGACGCCTTCAGAATCAACACTTCCGCAATCTGAACGGTACCTTTGACTTTTCCTTCTATTTCAGCGTTTTGCGCAATCAAGTCTCCTTTTACTACGGCGTGCGCTCCCAGCACAATTTTCGACTGGCATTCCAAAGAACCGTCCAGCTCCCCGTCGAAGCGCACATTTCCCGCTGCTTTAAGCGCTCCGGTAAAAGTAGTTCCGCTTCCAATTACATTGTTCGAATTGTTCGTTGGTTCTGCCGCCATAGTTTTCTCCTGTTTTTTTTTTCCGCCAAACATATTATTTTTTTTTTTTTTTTTTATTTTAAAAAATCCCCTAGATCTCAGAAAGTTACAAACTCCTGCGGGTCTATTGCCCTGCCGCCCGACCACAGCTCAAAATGCAAATGAGGACCATCGGTAAGCTCACCCGTATTGCCGATAATAGCAATTGCATCGCCTGCGTGCACAAATCTTCCGACTTCCACCAGCAAACTGGAATTATGCTTATAGATAGACATCAAATCATTCCGGTGCTGGATTACGAGAATATAGCCGGAGTCCTGAGTCCAAGAGGCTATGAGCACCGTGCCGTCGGCAACCGCCTTTACCGGCTCGTTCTCTTTTGCAACAATGTCAACGCCAAAATGATCTATAGAAGGATCGAAGGGTGACGAAACCAGTCCGTCGATCGGTGAAAAATAATACAGATCTTTCAATTCATCGTAGCTGAGCTCTTCGCTGCCAAATTCCTTGATTTCTGCATGGTTGAACTCCATGCGCAGCCGCTGGTCTGCCGAAAGCAGGGCCTTGGTTTCCTTTATCGCAATGGCTCCATCCGAGGAGCGCCTCAGCTCCTGCATCATCGAGTCGCTTGGGGTCTCTCCGCTGGCAATCATGCCCAGCTGCCGAATATACATGTCCTTTTTCTGGCTTTCAGCCTCCAGCGAATCAATCGACAGAATTAATTCAACGATTTTGCGCCTGTTCTGGCGATTGGTGTAAGTAGGATCAAACCACTGGGCAAGCAAAGTTTTCGACAGATACAATGAGGAAAACAACAGCAGTCCCCCCACAAAAAAAACGATGAGGATTACCCGTGTCATAGTGAATCCAGCCGTCAGCTTCTCAGCGAAATTCTCTTCGCTTCGGATAATTAAAAGATACTTGTTGTTTAACCAGTCTGATAATGTTTTCCTTCTTGCCAATTTTCATATATTTGAGTACCTAAAAGCAAAAATATAGATTAATCGCATATCATTACATTTTTCTGTATTTTATTTCATTTAAGTGCTTAGGCACTGTTGCAAAATAAAAAAATGCAGCATATGCGAAACAAAAGGCACGGGCGGGATGCCGGCGCCTTAGCAATCGAAGCCATAGTTTCTCAAATGACGGAAATGTGCCGAAATCTTTTTGGATATAAGCTTCGTCTGGCTGTCCTTCTGGCCGCGGAATTCTATACAACGGTCCCTTGACTAAAGCAACCAAAGAGACAGCTGAATTCCCGCAAAACACAGCCAATAAAAACGAAGTGAAAACCAAAAAAATATTAAAGTCACCCATGCGCTTACATTTATTTACAAGTACTTAACAACAGTTCGTTGTATTTTTACACGCCGCCGCAAAACAAACACGCTCAGGGAAAGCTTTGAGAAACACTTTTCCTGAAAACCGATATTGTTTCGCCCGTGCTTGATACAGCTATACACACCGAACCCAATTAAACAGCCAAAAAACGTGAATATACGCAAGCCACTTTTCTTTTTCTTCCTGCTGCTCGGACTCGGCTCCTGCGCTCCGACCAACAACACAACAGTCGGCAAGGTGTTTCACAACACTACCGCACACTACAACGCGTATTTCTACGCACGCGAGAAACTAAAGGCCTCTGTAAAAGAAATCGAGCAACTGCAGAAAAACGACTACGAAGGCTTTTTGCCTATACTCTACTCTGCAGACACCATTTACACGTTCACGCAAAGAAAGGAGCTGGAAGACGTTATCAAAAAGGCTTCCATAGCCATACAGCGCCATCCGCTCAGCAAATGGACGGACGAATGCTACCTGATCGTCGGGCAGTCGCGCTTGCTGCTCAACGAGTTTCCTGAAGCAATCGAGACATTCAAGTACGTAAACACCAAATTTAAGGATCTTGACTCACGCCACAAAGCGCTGGTCGGGCTACTCCACACATTCATCGTGCTGAAAGAATACAACAACGCTTTCAGCGTTTCGGCTTTTCTTAAAAAAGAGCTGAAAAAAATGTCGCGTAAAAACCTGCGGGATTACCACCAGACCATGGCTTATCTTTACCAAAAACTGGACAAACCCGAGAAAATTGTCGAACATCTTTCACTGGCTGCTCCCGAGTACAAAAAAACAGAGGGCAGAGCACGGAATTTTTTCATTCTAGGACAATATTATCAGTTGCAGCAAAACGACTCGGGCGCCTACCAAAGCTACCGAAAGTGCCTGAAGAGCAACCCGTCGTACGAAATGGAGTTCCATGCGCTGCTGAACCAGACCCAGACAACCCGGCTAGGCCAAAAGGTTGAAATGCAGGACATTCGCAAATATTTCAAAAAACTGAGAAATGAAAAGAAAAACGAGGAATACACCGATAAGATTTTCTACGAGCTCGCCAACTACGAACGAAAGATGAACAATCTTCCTCAGGCTATTCAGGCGTACAAAGACTCTAATCTGGCCAACAAAGAAAACCCGAAACTGAAGGCCTATTCCTTTTGGAACCTGGGGAAAATCTACTACGAAGACTACCGCGACTTCGGCACTGCCAAAGCCTACTACGACAGCATTTTGTTGAACCTGCCAAAAGAAGACCCAAATTTTGCTCCGATCGAAAAACGCTCCAAGGTGCTGACGGCTTTTGCCAAAGAATATTATACCATCAAAGAACAGGACAGCCTGCTGCACCTGGCCTCGATGGACTCCGCAAAAGCCCTGCAGATTCTGACGGCGAAAATTGAAACCGAGGCTGAACAAAAACGGCTGGAAAACAAACGAGCCAAACGGGCCTCGCAAAAAGCAGCTAGAAGTCCTCAGATGCCGAACTTTGCCCAGCGGGGCAACGTCAACGAAGCTTTCTCATTCAACACTCAAGGTTCCAAGTGGTATTTTGACGATCCTGTGGCCGTAAGTTCGGGTATGATCGAATTCCAGCGAACTTGGGGGCAGCGGCCGCTGGTAGACAACTGGAACCGTGGCAATGTTGCTTTTGAGCGAACAGAAACTCCAAATGAACAAAATGCAGCGGAAACGGAAGAGAGCATCGAAGAAACTAAAAAAGAAATCAAGGAAGAAAAAATTGTAGACGTGCAAAGCCAGGCTTTGGCGCTTTACCGCCAGCTGCCTCTCACACAAGCCGCAAAAAATGAATCGCTCACTAAAGTCGAGCATGCCTATTTTAATCTGGGCCAGATTTACCGATTCGACCTAAGTGACACTGCAGAAGCGATTTCAACGTTCAAGACGCTGCTAGAACGATTTCCTTCCACCGAGCACAAACCTGAAGTACTGTATTCGCTTCATCTGATTTACAAATCAATAGGCGACGATAAAGCGTCTCTGCTGGCTGACGAACTGATTCGGGATTTTCCGGAAACCATTTACGCCAAACTGCTGATCAATCCGAACTACAAACAGGATGAGCTGCGCCGCATCCACGAGTTTGAGAGCGCCTATGCTCAGGCCTATGCCGAATTCGAACACAAACAATTCAAACGCGCAAGAGCACAGTCCGACAGCCTGCTCCAAGTCTACGGCAAACTGCCTCATGCCGACCGCCTGCGCATTCTCCAGATTCTGATCACGGGCAAAGAGGAGGGCTTCTTCCCGTACAAACACGCCCTGCAGACTTTCCTCACTAAATATCCGGAAAGCTCAATGAAAGCCTACGCCGAAAAACTCCTTGCCGGTGCGGAAGAATACAAAAAAGAGGTAGACGCCAACAAGGACATCCGTTTTATTCCGGATTTCGAAATGCCGCACTACTTTGTGATTATATACCCGACGAAACCAGAACTCTCGGCTGAACTGGACAGCACCATGAACCGTTTCGTCAGCCAGCAGTTCCCGGATTCCAGCTATGTTACCACCAATCTGGAGTTTGACGGAAAGCACAGCGAGCTGGTCGTAAACGAATTCCGAAACCGGGCGGAAGCGCTGCAATTTTACCAAATTTTCCAGCAGCACGCTCCGCTGCAGGCCATCGCCGACCGAAGGGAACTTTATTTCTTTGTCATCAACAAAGACAACCTGACGCTTCTGGGAGACAACAAAGCCATAGGAAGATATGAGAAATTCTTCGAGAAAAACTATCTATAGATACAAAATAGCACACAAGTTTTTCTCTCCATAAAAGAAACAAAAAAACCGAAACGCGCAGGCGCTTCGGTTTTTTTGCAAATATATTTTTAAAAACAATCAGTCTACCGATACCAATTCAATGTCGAAAACCAAATCTTTGCCTGCCAGTTCGTGGTTGGCGTCAATTTTAATAGAAGCTTCTTCCACTCCAACAACAGTAACTGGAACAGGCTGTCCCTGAGCTGTCTGCATATAAAGCTTCATGCCTTCTTTTACTTCCGCGCGCATGTCTTCCGGCAGGTTTTCTTTAGGAACGTCCATAATCATCTGCTCGTTTTTTGGTCCGTAAGCTTCTTCCGACGGAATGGTTACGGTTTTTTTGTCACCTATGCTCATACCGTTCACCGCCGCGTCAAAGCCCGGAATCATTTGCCCGGCGCCCACTTCGAAAGCCAAAGGATCGCGTCCTTCCGACGAGTCGAATACAGTACCGTCTGTCAGTCGTCCAGTGTAGTGAACGGATACTTTGCTTCCTTTTTGTGCAATTGCCATTTTTCTAGGTTCTTTAAAGTGAAAAGAGTGCTACTGCCGCACTCTCTGATAGTTACAAAGTTACGAATATATTCATAACGGCAAGCGCAAAGTTTTCTTCTTTCCGCCAGGCCGCGACCCTCTGCTTTCCAAACACAAGCTAACGGTTTAGTAAAAAAACACAAGGCTTTTCAAAAAATTCTGTTCCAACAAAAATCCCCGGCCGGTAAAGCCAGGGATTTCATATTTTTTTTCCCGAAGGATATATTTCTGTTATGCGCAAATGCGCTTGTCAAAACGCATTAGCCGTTCATTGACTGAAGGAATTCCTCGTTGTCCTGAGTCCCCTTCATTTTCTCTTTGATGAATTCCATGGCTTCCTGCGAATTCATGTCCGACATGAACTTGCGCAGAATCCAAACGCGCTGCAAGCTTTCCTTGTCCATCAACAGATCTTCGCGGCGAGTTCCCGATGCCGGAATATCGATTGCCGGATAAATTCGCTTGTTCGAAAGCTTTCTGTCCAGCTGAAGCTCCATGTTTCCTGTTCCCTTGAATTCCTCGAAGATCACCTCATCCATTTTGGATCCAGTTTCGATCAGCGCTGTTGCGATAATTGTCAACGAGCCGCCTTCTTCCACGTTACGCGCCGCGCCAAAGAATCGTTTCGGCTGATAGAGCGCATTGGCGTCCACACCACCCGAAAGCAGCTTGCCCGAAGAAGGAACCACGGTGTTGTAAGCACGCGCCAAACGTGTAATTGAATCCAGCAGAATCACCACGTCATGGCCGCATTCCACCATGCGCTTGGCTTTTTCGATAACCAGGCTGGCTACTTTCACGTGCCGCTCGGCCTGCTCGTCAAAAGTCGAAGAAATCACTTCGGCATCTACACTTCTGGCCATATCGGTCACCTCTTCCGGACGCTCGTCGATCAAAAGGATCATCATATACACTTCCGGATGGTTGGCGGCAATCGCGTTGGCTATTTCTTTCAGCAACACTGTTTTACCTGTTTTCGGCTGAGCCACGATCATCCCGCGCTGGCCTTTTCCGATAGGCGCAAACAAATCAAGAATTCGGGTTGAATATTCCGAAGCCTTGTAGTTCAGG
Source organism: Cytophagales bacterium (assembly GCA_022360875.1). Lineage (GTDB taxonomy): Bacteria > Bacteroidota > Bacteroidia > Cytophagales > Cyclobacteriaceae > JAKSBZ01. The sequence goes on from JAKSBZ010000326.1 coordinate 41,066, forward strand.
TTCAGCTTTTCCTGAGGGAACAGCGGCGTCAAATATTCGAAAGGCACGCGGTCGCGAATTTCTTCGGTAGTCTTTCCGTTTACTTTCTCAACGCGCAGCAGTGCAAAGTACTTCTCGCCTTCTTTCGGCGGACGGATCTGTCCCTTTACAATATCACCTGTCTTAAGGCCGAAAAGCTTGATCTGCGAAGGACTCACGTAAATATCATCCGGAGAAGCCAGATAATTGTAATCTGACGAGCGCAGGAATCCGTATCCGTCCTGCATGATCTCCAACACGCCTTCGTTGGCCACAAGCCCTTCAAACTCCTTGGCCGTCATTTGAGGTTTTCTGCGCCCTTCATCGTTTCTTCGATCGCCTCTTTCCGGACGCTCAGCTTTGTCTGCTCGCACTCTTTCCGGCTTAGCTTCGCTATCGCTGGCCTCCGTCTTCACTACAGACTTGCGCGGAGGTGTCTGGATTGTCTTGGCTTCTTTGGCTTCCTTGGCTTCTTTCACTTCTTTTTTTGGTTCACTCTTCTGCTCTTTCTTAGGCTCCTTGCCTTCCAGTTCCTGAGTGAACGAAGTCAACAAATCCTCGGCAGGTGCTTTGGCTTTGCCCGATCCTTCCTGTTTAGCAGCAACATTTTCTCTTTTCGGGATTACGCGCTTGCGGGGCGCACGCTTAGGCGCTTTTTCCTTAGTCTCCTTAACCTCTTTGGTTTCTTTTTCTTCCTTGTTCTCTTTTGATTCCGATTTTTTTGCGCGTTTTGGGGCGGGTTTGGCTTCAGGAGCCTTTTCTTTGGGGAGTTTTTTCTGAGGCAGCTCGCTTTCAGGTATGATGGCCTGCTGGTCTAAGATTTTATAAATCAGTTCCTTTTTAGGAAGTTTTTTGTAATTCTTCAAGCCTAACTCTTCTGCAATATCTCTCAGTTCTGAAAGAAGCTGCATATTCAATTCTTCAATATTATACATAAATAAGTTGTGTGATGAATTTTTTGGAACAAGTCCGAAAGGATTAAAACATGTGTATTGATGAATATCTGGAATAAAGTGATAATCGATATCGACAAAAATTCCCGACTGGGATCAGATAAAAGGATAACGCTCCAAATGAGGTTCTGTTTGCAAGTATAAGAGATGTTCGGTCAATTACCAAACATTCAGCCAAAAAATAAAAGCGAGTCAAAGTATTCTTTATTAAGTGGTTATTTTTTTAACTTGCGTTATAAACCATTGGGTTATGCTAGAAATATCAGATTTAAGAGAAAGAAAAGAAGAAATGGCCGCCGGGCTCGAGCTCAAGCTTTTTAAAGACGCTCGCCAGGCGATCGACCGGGTTTTGGAATTGGACGACCTGCGCAAAAACACACAAAACCAACTGGATAACAAACTCGCCGCTTCCAAATCCCTGGCAAAAGAAATCGGCGGACTGATGAAACAAGGCAAAAAAGCCGAGGCCGAGGAAATCAAGCAACAGACTGCTGCGCTGAAATCCGAATCCAAAGCGCTGTCCGACCAGCTGGCCCAAATCGAAGAGGATTTGCGCAATCAGCTTTATAAAATGCCGAACTACCCGCACCCGTCTGTTAAGCCGGGAAACAGCGACGAAGACAACGAAATAATAGAAGAAAAAGGCTCGAAACCGGAGCTTCCGGAAGGTGCAAAACCGCACTGGGAGCTGATCAAGGAATACGGTATCGTAGACTTTGAGCTTGGAAATAAAATTACAGGCGCCGGATTTCCGGTATTCCGCGGCGCGGGCGCCCGTCTGCAGCGTGGTCTGGTGAACTTTTTCATTGACCAGGCAATTGAAGCCGGCTATATGGAAATCCAGCCGCCGGTAGTCGTAAACGAAGCGTCGGGAGTAGCAACCGGACAGCTTCCGGACAAGGAAGGACAGATGTACAAAGTCGAAAACGAAGACCTGTACCTGATTCCGACTGCCGAGGTGCCGGTGACCAACCTGTACCGCGACGAAATCATAAAAGAGCAGGATCTTCCGATCAAGAACGTGGCCTTTACGCCGTGCTTCCGCCGCGAAGCGGGCTCCTGGGGTGCGCATGTTCGCGGCCTGAACCGCCTGCACCAATTCGACAAAGTGGAGATTGTACAGGTGACCCAGCCGGAAGACTCAGCAAAAGCGCATGAGGAAATGTGCAAGCATGTTACTGGTCTTTTGGAAAAACTGGAGCTTCCTTATCGAGTACTGCGCCTTTGCGGCGGCGATCTAACGTTCACTTCGCACCTGACGTTCGATATGGAGGTGTACTCTGCCGCGCAGGACAAATGGCTGGAATGCTCTTCGATTTCGAACTTCCTTACATACCAAGCCAACCGTTTGAAAGTGCGCTGCAAAGGGAAAGACAAAAAAAGCCGTTTGCTGCATACGCTGAACGGCAGCGCGCTTGCGCTTCCTAGAATTATGGCCGCATTATTGGAGAACAACCAGACACCGGAAGGAATCAGGATTCCGAAAACGCTGGTTCCGTATGTAGGCTTCGATATTATCAAAAAATAAACAACACTATATAAAGGGAAGCTTGCTTCCCTTTTTCATTTTTGTGCTGTTGGACGAAGCGCCGGGATTCTTTTAACCAATCCGATTATGTGCTTCCACATCGCTATTTTCAGCAAAAAACAGGATATTGAACGCCGCTTCGACGCGCAATTCACCTTTCCAGGATTTTCAGCCGTCCATCACAGCGCGGGCTACGAATACAAAGCGCTTCCCGTCATCACCAACCGGCAACCAAAACAGATTCAAGCATTCCGGTGGGGACTTGTCCCACACTGGGCCAAAGACGAAAACATCCGCAGCCAGACCCTTAACGCCCGCTCGGAAACCGCTCTGGAAAAACCTTCATTCAAAAAAGCCATGCACTCTCAGCATTGCCTCGTGCCCTGCAGCGGATTTTTTGAATGGCAGCTCCGGGACAAAAAGAAATTCCCATATTTCATTTACCTGCCGGACAGCGAAATTTTTTCCTTTGCCGGCATCTGGGACGAGTGGCTGTACGGAGAAAAAATTTATCAGTCCTTTTCACTGCTCACCACAGAGGCCAATCCGTTTATGGCAAAAATTCATAATGTAAAGCAGCGGATGCCTGTAATCCTGAGCCAGCCACAGGAACCGTTGTGGCTCAGTGACGGGCTGAAAGAAAAAGAAATCCTGAACCTTTGCCGCCCGTACAAAGGGGAAATGGAGGCGTATCCGGTAAGCCGGCTTATTACCGACAAAAACCAAGACTCCAACCAGCCCGCCGTGCACGAGCCTTACTTTTATCAGGAATTCGATCATCCAAAAGACAGCGGAGACCAGCTCAAACTCTTTGATTGAAGTTTTTTTTGCCAAAATGCCAAAGGCACAAGCAATAAGCCTGTGCCTTTGGTCTGAATCTTTTTCTTCGGCATTACTCTTCTTTCTTTTTGCCCATCAGTTTTAAAATGCCAAAATTCACCAGGAGTCCTATACCGCCAAACATCAGCGTGTAAATAAAAAACGGCAGCGGATTGTATTCATCTCCCCCCTGCATTTCCCCGAAAAACAAGCCAAGCGAAAGCGCCAAAAACAGCAGTCCGTACTTCAGGCTTGAATAAACCGGAGGAACATCCACTATCGTGTTTTTTTCAGGCTTTATAAAATTTACGTCCACCTTTTCTTTTATCATTTGCCTGCGCTCCATATAATTCAGCAGTGTTTTAAACACAAACGCGAAAAATGAAAAAACTACTAACGGCAACAGAAAATCTTCATTAAACAAATCAAAGTGCATATCTCTTTCAGTTTAGTTTTACAATCAATTTGTCCCTTTGACTATAGCAATCAAAGGCCGGTTACATATTCTTTAAAAAAATCAACTGATGAAAGGCGCCGAGTTAGTGAAAACCAAAATCCTCGCAGTTTTTGTGGATAACCCGGGCGACTTATCCACAAACTGCGTCCCGGAAAAAGAAATTATTTAAAGCGAAAAATCTCTTCGGCAGCTTACCAACACAATTATCCACAGCCTGTGGAAAAGCCTTGGCTTTTAGAGTTTAATCAAGAACTCTGTTCCGAAGCCCAGCTGCGACTTAACCGACAGCGTGCCCAAATGCTGGCTGACTATCTGCTTAGAAAGGCTGAGCCCGATGCCCGAACCGTTCTTTTTCGTCGTAAAAAACGGAATAAAAATCTTTTGCAGCGCTTCTTCTTCGATTCCCTTGCCGTTGTCGCGAACTGATATGTGGGTAACCTCCTTGTCATCTTGATAGACGGAAATCCATACGTGACCTTCATCTCTGTCCCGAACAGCATCCAGCGCGTTCTGAATCAGGTTGATAAGCACCTGCTGGATCTGGCCAGCGTCAATGTTAAGGCTGATTTCCTTAGGACAAGAAATCTCCAGCTCAGCGCCCGTTTCCTTAATGTCAAATTCCAGCAAACGGTTAACCTCCGACAACAGCTCGCACAAGCGTATGTACCGAAGATTGGGCTTAGGAATATGCGTCATGCTCCGGAAATCGTTGACAAAGTGAATCAGGCTCTCGCTGCGGCGCTGGATCGTCTGAATGGCCAGATAAATATCCTCCAGTTCTTCGGCCGAAATCGGCTTTTCCCGGACGCCACCGTCCGAGATAATCTTTCTGTGCTGCTCCAATTCCTGGGCTACCGTAGCCGTAAGCGAAGAAATTGGCGTTACCGAATTCATAATCTCATGAGTAAGCACCCGAACCAGCTTCTCCCACGCTTCAAGCTCATTCTGCTCCAGCTCCCGGCGAATATTCTGGATTGTGATAAGCTTATAAGGCTTGTCCTCAATCTGCAGCTCAATAGCATAAATGGCCAGCTGCACGACTTCTTCCTCCTTTTTTATTTTCACCAAAGCGCGCCCTCCTGTCTTTAAAGAATGGAGCTGCTCAACCAGCTCTTCGCTTACCGACTTCAGCTCATCAATATTAACTAGTTTCTTCCTGTCAAATGCCTTCCGGGCCGCATTGTTGAAAATCAACACATCTCCTTTTTCATCAAAAGTCAGAATGGAAAAACCCGCGTGCTGCACAATAGTCATCAAATAATTGTAGCGGCTCTTTTCATTTTGGCTGATTTTTGTCGTTTCGTGAACCAAACGGTTCAGTTCTTTCTTAAGCTGAGCAGTATACGTTCCTTCTCGGGTACTCAGCTTCAGCGGCTTGCTGAGCCGGTCGTGGCGCAGGTTGTTGATGATTCCGTTGATTTCCTGCTGAATATTATCCAGAAAATTGATAAAATATGCAGCTTGGATGACGCATAAAATAAAAATGATTAGGGTTGTAATGGACATATTGCTGTCCCTGAAGTCCTGCGAGACGAAATTTGCCAGCAGAAAAGCCGAGATCGTCAACCCGACGATCCGTATCCCCACCTCCAGTTTGTAATCATTCTTATAGTCCATGCTTCTCTAATCGTCGGTACAGCGAAGCCCGGGTCAGCCCCAGCTCGCGAGCGGCCTTCGATATATTGCCGCTGTTTTTGGCAATCGCCTTTTTAATCACTTGTTTTTCCACCTCGTCCAAATTGAAACTGTCAAAGCCTTCAGACTCTTCGCTTTCCTGGTAAAGTAAAAAGCGAAAATCCTCAGGCCGCAGCATTTCGTTGTCGCTCATAATAACCGCCCGTTCAATAGCGTGCTCCAGCTCGCGGATATTTCCCGGCCAGTGATACTTCTGCAGCTTGGTCATGGTTTGCGGCCCAATGCTTCGGTCGGGTTTGTTGTATTTTCCGGAAAACTCCTTCACAAAGTGATTGGCAAGCAGCGGAATGTCGTCTGTGCGCTTGCGAAGCGGCGGCAGATGAATTTCAACAGTATTGATGCGATAAAGCAAGTCCTGGCGGAACTCATGGCTCTGCACCATCTCGTACACCGGCATGTTCGTCGCCGCAACAAGACGGATATCCACCGAAACCGGCTTGTTCGACCCCACGCGAATCACTTCCCTGCGCTGCAGAGCCGTCAGCAGCTTGGACTGCAGCGGCATGCTGAGATTGCCGATTTCATCCAAAAACAATGTACCTGTATGCGCGGATTCGAACCGCCCGGCACGGTCTTCCTTCGCATCGGTAAACGATCCTTTTTTGTGCCCGAAGAGCTCGCTTTCGAAAAGCGTTTCGGTAATAGCGCCCATATCCACGCTCACAAACACCTTTTCCTTTCTCCTGGAATGCCGGTGAATAGCGCGCGCTATAAGCTCCTTACCCGTTCCGTTTTCTCCAAGTATCAGAATATTAGCGTCCGTCTCAGCCACCTTGCCAATTATCGCAAATATATCCTTCATCACCTGGCTCTCGCCAATGATTTCTCCGAAGCCGTCTTCAAGGCTGTTTCCCTTCTTTTTTCTGATCCGCCGGGGCTTTCCCTTGTCGTTTGGCGAGTCCTTAGCCTTTTCATTTCTGACAGCCTGAGCGTTTTCCAATGTTTCGATAAGCTTGGCATTGTCCCAAGGCTTGAGTACAAAGTCGGTGGCGCCGACCTTCAATGCTTTCACAGCCATTTCCACGTCTCCAAAAGCAGTAATTAGCACGACCACGGCTTCGGGCTTGCGCTCCAATATTTGCTCAAGCCAGAAAAAGCCCTCTTTGCCGCTGGTTGTGTCCTGGCTAAAGTTCATGTCCAGCAAAATGACATCAAAATCGTAGTTGCTAATCAGAAAAGGGATCTTCTTGGGATTCTTCTCAATCGTAACTTCCTGCGAATGCCTTCGCAGCAACATTTTCGCAGCCAGCAACACATCCTCATCGTCATCAATTATCAGTATTTTTCCTAGGGTCTTGTCCAAAACTCAGCCGTTTTTAGTTGAAAACTCCCGGCAAGACCTTCAAGAAGGCTATTTCCTCCATTAACACCGGTCTCCGCCGTAAACTAAAGGTACACAACTCCCCCGAATAGTTCAATGAATCAAAAGACTATCCCTTCAAATTTTCATAAGCGGTCGATATTCCACTTCAGCGTCAAAATAAAGCCTTTTCTCTTGCTCCTTGTACGTAGTTGCCAAACCTGGCCAAAAAATAATAATCAACATAGAACACTTTTTTTAAAGTAATCCCTTGAACAAAAGTACCGGACACAGGACTTGTATTTATATAGCATAATACATCATTAAATATGATTAGAAATGAAAATAATAGTCCCTCTAGGCCTCCTGTTTTTCATTACGCTTACTGTTCCTTCCTTCGCACAACTCAATAACGTGTTTTACGGCACCGGGGCAGGGGGGGCAATTACAACGGGATCCGAAAACTCATTCTTCGGCGTCAATGCGGGAAGAACAATCACAACCGGCAGCAACAACTCATTCTTCGGATATAATACAGGCACATCCAGTTCAGCCGGGAGTCATAATTCATTTTTCGGAGCTTATGCAGGTTCGTCAATCGCAACAGGTACGAACAACTTATTTATTGGAAGTTATTCTGGATTGAATTTCACTTCAGGTGACAGAAACACTTTCATTGGATCAAATACAGGCTTTCATTTTGCCGGGGGGAATGAGAATGTTTTTGTGGGCCAAGGAGCTGGATTCCATTCAACAGGAGGCGAGCGCAACTCCGTCTTTGGTGCTTATGCAGGCGACTCTCTTACCGGAAATGACAACACCTTTATAGGTTTTCGCTCTGGATTCACAACAACTTTAGGGTTTAATAATGTATTTATTGGGAGAAGCAGCGGACGCTATCATACTACAGGCAGAAACAACGTTTTTTTAGGTTCATATTCCGGTCACTTCACAAAGACAGGATGGTACAATACATTCGTTGGCCCATCAGCAGGCTATAACAACACCACCGGAAGCTACAATGTATTTGTCGGAAAAAATGCCGGAAGCGGACACTCAACAGGGGACCACAACCTTGTTCTGGGAGGGGCAATAAGTGCTTTTACTCGCAACTTCCAACAAGAAAACAACACCAACAACATTGCCGTAGGCATCGACGCACAAATGAACGCTTCAACAGGAAACACGCTTTCTGTCATACTGGGATACAGCAGCACTGCCGGGGCCGACAGTACACTGGTGCTGGGGTCAAGGAATACCGTAAGCGGCAAGTATTCTGTGGCAATCGGACACAGCATTACCGTCAGCCAGCCCAACACCATGGCTTTGGGAGGCGACAACAGCAAAAACAGGCTAAGCGTTGGCATCGGTACCGTGAGTCCAAACCAGAACGCTTCGCTCGAGCTGGCCGATACCGATAAAGGTTTTTTAATCAATCGCCTTTCCGCCGCCCAGCGAAATCTGCTCAACTGGGGCAGCAGCGAGGACGGCGCCATGCTCTTTGACACCGCTATGTCCGCGTTGATGATATGGGACGGCAGTGCATGGATTCGCGCCAGCGGTGCGGACACGCTCGACTTGACACTCGATGCTTCAACACACCAGCTCCAACTCACATACGACACATCACCCATTGACCTTTCGCCCTACGCCCAAAACCTTTCGCTGGATCTTTCCACCCACCAGCTCAGCATCACCAACAGTCTTACGAGAGTTGACCTGTCGGGCTACGTCAACACCGATGAGCAGAGGCTCTCGCTTAGCAACCATGAGCTGAGGCTGTCGGGATCGACAAACATCATTGATTTAAGTCCTTTTCTGGACAATTCCGACGAGCAGGTCTTAAGCCTTGACCCCGCTACCCACCAGCTCAGTCTTACCAACGACCCAACAGGCGTCAATCTGTCCGGATACATCAATACCGATTCGCAACGGCTGACGCTTACCGGCCACGTACTGAGCATTTCCGGATCAACGGCCACTGTCGACCTAAGTACGTATACAACTGACGCACAAGATCTCACTCTTGACCACGAAACCCACCGGCTCAGGCTTTCCAACGATCCGACCGAAATTGATATTTCCGATTATGTCAACACCGATTCTCAGGAGCTGTCGCTTAACAGCCACGAACTCAGCATTTCGGGAAGCCCGGACACCATTGATCTAAGCGGCTACATGGACAATACAGACCGGCAGGAAATTTCTGAACTCAGCCTTAGCCAGACAACGCTTACGGTCAGCATAGAAAACGGCAATACCCTATCGCTTGATCTGGCCCCCATTTTGGCACCGTTGCTGGCCAGCATAGACAGTCTTAAAAACACTGTGCGCAGGATGCACAATCTGGATTCCCTTCCTCTGTCAATAAACAGAAACGCGAGAGTGCAGGAGCAAAAAAGCAAACTCTTCCAGAACCACCCAAACCCAATTAAAGACCGGGCATCAATCGGCTATTTTTTGGCGCCAGAAGTAAAAAAAGCAACACTGACCATCGTCAACGGCCTTGGACAGCTTGTTATGGAGCGAAAAATTTCGAACCGGGGAAAAGGCGAACTTGCCGTGCACCAAAAAGACTTTAATCCGGGCGTTTACTACTATTCGCTGTTTGCCGACGACGAGCTAATCGGAACAAAAAAACTCCTTGTTGAATAAGGACTGCAAGCCTAACAGCTTCATGAACTACTTCTCTACAAACAATTCCGCCTCCCATACGCGGGTTGTTTTTCCTGTCAATTTGAAGCGGTCATCCATGCGCAGGCCCACAAGCCACACAATCCGCCCGCCGGAACAAAGCACCCAAATGTTTTCTTTGCTGCTGCGCGGAACTTTACTGTCGATTAAAAAATCGCTTACCTTTTTGCTTCCCTTTAATCCCAGCGGCTTAAAGCGGTCGCCTTTCTCCCATCGCCTCAGTTCCAAAGGAAAAGTCAGCTTGTCAAAATCAAATGCACCCACGCAAGAGTTCCTGCTAATCGTGTATTCACCTGGATCTTTATGGGAAAACCGAAGACTCTGCCCGGAAAAATCCAGTCTTTTTGTTTCAGGAGATACAAAATATCGCTCGCCGGCAGACAAGCAAACCGGTGATATAATAAAAGCTTCCCTGTCCCGCACTGCCTGGTGCGTTGCGCTTAGAAAACGCTTGCCTACAGCTTTTGGATCCCGCGCAGACTGAAGCATATTTTCCGTTTGCTTTTCATTAAAACCCACCGACTTTAGCCAGTCGTGTAAAAAATACGCCGCTTCTTCCAGCTCATCAGCCACCGAAAGCGGTATACTCCACGACTCTCTATTCTTTTCCACCCACTGCTCCCGCAGCCTATCAGACTGCTTTTGGACAATGCGCTCAGCCGCCGCAAGGCGTCGGGCCGACCGAGCAAAAGCATTTTCCACATCCGGATTGATTTCCCTGAGCCTTGGCAGCACCTTGTTGCGTATTAGATTCCGCTGGTATGCATTATCCTGATTGCTGACATCTTCTCGCCAGCTAAGCCCGTGTTTCCGCGCGTAAGCTTCAATTTGTGCCCGAGTGGCGAAACTCAGCGGCCGAAGAATGTTTCCGTGCTTGGCTCGTATACCGTGCAATCCGGCAATACCGGTTCCTTTGCACAGATTCAGGAGCATTGTTTCAGCCGTGTCGTTTTTGTGGTGAGCAGCGGCAAGCCAGTCGTATGAGTGCTCTCGGCAAAGCATCTGAAACCATTCGTAACGAAGCTCCCGGGCGGCCATCTCTATAGAAAGTCCCCGCTCGGCGGCATGTGTCCGGGTATCAAAACACACGGAATGAAAAGGCGCCTGATAGCCTTGGGCGAGTTCTCGGACAAAATCGGCGTCGCCGTCAGCATCAGCTCCCCGAAGCTGGAAATTGCAGTGGCAGACTGCAAATAAAAAAGACGAACGATGAAATAAATGCGCCATAACCACAGAGTCCAGCCCGCCGCTCACGGCAAGCAGCACACGCTCCTCCGGAGCAAATAGTTTTTCCTTTTCTACAAATTTCAAGAATGCCTGCTTCATCGGTTTATCTTTTTCACCACTCCAAATATTTCAGATTCGCTCTTATTTTTGCCTTCTTACTTATTACCTTTGAGGTTGCCCGCTTCCAAACGACTCTGTGCGGACATGATACGTTTTTCAGGCCGGATACACAACAGACAAGACGATTTCGATTAGAAAAAATATATATTGCGAACAAGGAGCGTTATACCAATAGTTTCACTTTAATTACATTGATGAATTATTTAAAAATACTGGGACTAACTTTTATTATAGTGCTGACCACAGCACTCAGCGGCCAATCGCAAAGCCAAGACAAGGTAGAGGTAAGAGCTGATACTACGAAGTATATTCGACAAAAGGGAAAAGGGATAACAAAAAAGCTTTACGGAAATGTCATCTACACATTCAAAAGAAGAAATGCTTTTATCTACTGCGACTCCTCTTACCAGCTGCTAAAGGAAGGTCTTCTGAAATGCTTCAGCAACATCAAAATCAAAGAAGGCGACTCCATAACCATTACTTCTAAGCACTTAGTCTACTACCAGCACCAGCGGCTTGCCCAGCTTCGCCGCCAGGTGGTTATGGACAATAAAAAAACGGTACTGTACACCGACTCGCTGAACTATTCGGTGCGGAACAGCCAGGCCGAATACTGGGGAGGCGGACGTATTATTGACGACACAAACGAGCTCCGAAGCGAAACAGGCCTATACAACACGCGATTGAAAAAAGCTCATGCAGGCGGAAATGTCATTTTCAAAAACCCGACTTATACACTGGAAACCGACTCGCTGATTTACGACCTTGTAAGCAAACAGGTGCAGACCATTGGCTACACCAAAATTATCGATTCCACAAGCGTTGCCATTGCGCCCGAAGGAGCCGTTTACAACGCCAACATCAAAACCATTACGGCCCTTCCGGCCACATTTTCGACCGATAATTACGAAGGACGGGCTGATCGCGTATACTTTGACCAGCTCAATAAAATTTACATAGGAAAAGGCAATGTGGAGCTTTTTTCAAAAAAAGACAGTATACTGATTACTGGAGGCCATGCCAATATGAACAAGCTCGCCGGCGAAATAATGGTATACGACCACCCGCTCATGCGCAAAATCATGCAGAAAGACACGTTCTACCTGAAAGCCGACACACTTGTTTCGATAGATATTCCGGAAAAAAACCAAAAGGAGTTGCGCGCCTTTCATAATGTGCTGATCTACAAAAGCGATTTGCAGGGCGTGGCCGATTCACTGGCTTACCATGTAAACGACTCGCTGATTTACCTCTTCACCAATCCTGTGCTTTGGAGCCAGGAGAATCAAATCACCGCAGACAACATGCAGATTGGCATGGGAAAAAAAGGGGTAAAATACATGGATATGCAAACCAATTCTTTTGTAGTCATGCAGGACTCCCTGAAAAACTTTAACCAGCTAAAAGGCAGAGACATGCATATAACCTTCAGCAACGGAAAGCTGAAGACTATGAACGTAAACGGAAACAGCGAAAGCATTTTCTTCAGTGTTGATGAAAAGACAGGCCTGCTTCTGGGCATGAACCGACTAATCTGCTCGGACATGCGGATAGTTTTTGACAAAGGAAAAGCCTCGGCAGTCACATTCAAGCCAAAACCCGACGGAGTGTTTACCCCTCCCCACGAACTGAAAAAAAGCGATAAATACCTGCAAAATTTTAAATGGCGGGAAGAGCAGCGGCCTTACCTGCGCAATAATGTGCCGGTCAATAAACAGGCATCGAAGAATGGGAAAGCCGAGAAGCCGAAGAAAAAAATGGTAAATCTGCCGCTTAAAAAACCGAAGCTAAGAGAACTGAAGCCTCTAAAGTCGAAAGAATAATTTATTGTTTAAACCTTTGATAGCGAACTTTTTATTTGATAGTTATTTTTAACTGAATTATATTTGCAAACTTATGCGAAAGGTTTTGAAGATTTCATACGGAGTCGCTTTGGCGGCCATTATGCTGTTTGCTCCCTCATGTGCGAGCAAATTTCAAAAACTAAGAAAAAGCACCAATGTGAAAAACAAGCTGGCCGGTGCAGACTCCTACTACGAAGCAAAGAAGTACTACAAGGCTTCGTTGCTTTACGAAGAAATACAGCCTGTTTTGCGAGGCGCCCGGGAAGGAGAAGACGTGCTGTACAAGCTCGCCTACAGTCATTTCTACCAAAAAGACTACATCATCGCTTCGCATTACTTTGAGCGATTTTACAATACCTACGGCAGAAGCCCCCGTGCCGAAGAAGCAAGATACCAGGCGGCGCTCTGCAAGTACAATGAATCGCCGCGCTCTTCGCTTGACCAGTCGAGCACAAAAGAAGCTGCCGAGGCCATGCAGTCTTTCCTGAACCGCTACCCAAACAGCGAGCACAAACAGGAAGCTACGAAAATTATCGATGAAATGCAGAACAAACTGGCACTCAAAGCGTTTGAGAATGCCAGACAATACTTTAAAATCAGCAAGTTCAAAGCGGCGGTAGTCGCCTTCGAAAACTTCCGCAAAGGATATCCGGATTCAGACTATAACGAAGAAGCCGGCTTCATGAAGATAAAAGCACAGTATGAATATGCCAAACTGAGCTTTTACCTGAAACAAAAAGAGCGATTCCAGAAGGCAATTCGTTTTTACGAAGATTTCGTTGACCGATACCCTAACAGCAAATACCTGAAAAAGGCAGAAAAGATTTACGAAAATTCTATTAAAGAAGTAAAACGCCTAGCTGGTTATGAAAAACCGGCCCCGAAAAAAAATTCATAATAATTTCAAAAGAACTTCATTAAACAATTAATAAATATATGGCTTCTAAACCTTCAATTGTAACAAGAGACCTGAATCAGCTAACAGAACCTACCGACAACCTGTACGAATCTCTGGTTATCATCGGTAAGCGAGCACGCAACCTGTCTACTACCATGAAAGAGGAGTTGAGCGGGAAACTGGCTGAGTTTGCGTCTTCGGTAGACAACTTAGAAGAGGTTTTCGAAAATCGTGAGCAAATCGAGATTTCTAAATTCTACGAAAGACAGCCAAAGCCGAGCACCATTGCCACCGAGGAATTCCTTGACAGCAAGCTGCAGTGGAGAGAAAGATACAAAGAACACTAATTTGACGACACATGCTCCAGGGGAAAAAAATTATTTTGGGGGTATGTGGAAGTATCGCCGCCTACAAGGCCGCTTTATTAACTCGACTATTAGTAAAAGAAGGGGCGGAAGTCAAAGTCATTATGACGGCTTCCGCCACTGAATTTATTACCCCCCTGACATTAGCCACTCTTTCAGGCAACCCTGTCCTCACCGACTTCTCGCAGGGAAAGACCGGCACTTGGAACAGCCACGTGGAACTGGGCCTCTGGGCGGATCTGATGCTCATTGCGCCGGCAACAGCCAAAACGCTTTCTCAAATGGCCTCCGGCCACTGCGACAACCTGCTGATCGCCGCTTACCTATCGGCAAGATGCCCTGTATACCTGTCTCCGGCTATGGATTTGGACATGTACACGCATCCAAGCACTTTGTCGAATTTGGAGAAGCTTCAGTCTTACGGAAACCGAATCCTTCAAGCCGAATACGGCGAGCTTGCCAGCGGACTGGTAGGCCAGGGAAGAATGGCGGAGCCCGAACATATTCTGAAGGCACTGCAGGCGCATTTTGCACAAGACCTGCCTCTGGCGGGAAAGAAGGTGCTGCTTACGGCAGGACCAACCCATGAAGCAATCGACCCGGTGCGGTTTATCGGCAACCACTCCAGCGGTAAAATGGGATATGAAATTGCCAAAGAACTGCTGGACAAAGGCGCCGAAGTGCATTTGGTTTCCGGACCTACACACTGCGCGCTGGAACACCCGAAACTTGAGCTGATCCGGGTTCATTCGGCAGAAGAAATGTTCGAGGCCAGCGAAGCTGTGTTTGAACAGTCAGACCTTGTGGTTCTGGCCGCAGCCGTTGCCGACTATACACCGAAGGAAGTCGCCAGCCAGAAAATCAAAAAAAATGACGGCGAACTGACGATTGCCTGCAAAAAAACAACCGACATTGCCAAAACGCTGGGCGCCCGGAAAACGGGGCAGTTCATGGTGGGGTTTGCACTGGAAACCCACAATGAAGAAGCCAATGCCCAAAGCAAAATGGAAAGGAAAAACCTGGATATGATCGTTCTGAATTCTCTAAACGACCAGGGAGCCGGCTTCGGCCACGACACAAATAAAGTGACCATTATGGACAGCAAAGGAAACAAACAAGCCTTTGCGCTTAAATCCAAGACAGAAGTGGCCCGCGACATTGTACAGGCAATTATTGCCCGAATGAAAGTCGAGGCCTAGGCCTGCAGCAAAATACATTGATAAAGCCGCGCTTGTTGCGCGGCTTTTTTATTTAACAGGTTTTTCTTAAACTAGTAGAAATAAGCGTCCATAAAAAAACAGCTGTTTTCGGTTTTATTAAAAAAAACAAATCGCGCCATGATGAATACCCTGAAAAAAATATCCCTGTTTGCTTTAATGCTTGCCGGAACCCATTTGCTCAAAGCCCAGGAACTGAACTGCCGGGTGGTAGTGAACGGCGAAACGGCAGGCCTGACAGACAAATCGGTTTTCCGGGACATGGAAGAATCATTTTCACGATTTCTGAACGAGCAGTCATGGACAGAGCTTAGCTACCAGCCCCAGGAACGGATCAAATGCAACCTGGTTGTCAATATTGAGTCTGTATCAGGCGTATCGAATTTCAAGGCGACGGCCACCGTGCAGGCCGCGCGTCCGGTATACAACTCCACCTACGAGACGCTCTTTTTCTTTATGTTCGGCGACAAAGATTTTTCCTTTGAATACACAGAATCCCAGCCTCTGGTGTATGCCGAGAACAGCTATTCGAACAACATCACTTCTCTGCTTTCATTTTACGCCTACCTGATCATCGGAATGGACCTTGACACCTTTTCCCTGCTGGGAGGCAACGAATATCTTGACATCGCCAGGGACATTGTCAGCAACTCCCAAAACCAGGGATATCCGGGCTGGGAATACACAAAAAGCCCAAACAGCCGCGCGTGGCTTACTGAGGACCTGCAAAACGGACAAATGCTCCCGTACCGCGAAGGAATGTACACTTACCACCGGCAGGGAATGGATCTGCTTGTAGACAAGCCCGACGAAGCGCGCGTCAACATTCTTTCTTTTTTAAAAAATCTGGAAAAACTAAATGAGCTCCGTCCCAATTCCTTGCTGATCAGACAATTCTTTTATGCCAAAGCCAGCGAAATCGCCAACATCTTTTCCAAAGGAGACATACAGGTACGAAAACAAGCCTATGAAATCCTTACGAAGGTTAATCCTACGGAAACAGAAACTTATGCTAAGATTCTGAAATAAAGCTTAGCCTTAATAATCTTTCCAGAAAACAGGGGAGAAAATCAAAATTACTGTAAAAAGCTCAAGCCTGCCCAGCAACATCATAAAACTCAATAACCACTTGGCGACATCCGACAAATGAGCAAAATTGTCGACCGGACCGACCGTTCCAAGCCCCGGTCCGATGTTGCCCAGCGAAGTGGCCACCGAACCGATGGCCGTCATAAAATCGGCCCCGGTCATTGCCATAAGCAGAGTTCCGACACCGAAAATGATCAGATAAACAATCATGAAGGCCAGCACATTGAAGGTTACATGGCTGGAAATCGCCTTTCCGTTTACCCGCACCGGAAGCACGCCGTGCGGGTGCAGCTGCCGCTTAAGCTCCAGCAGACTATTTTTCACCAAAATAACATGCCGGATAATCTTTACACCTCCGGCAGTGGAGCCCGCAGAAGCTCCCACAAACATCAGCAGAAAAATAATCAGCAGCGCAAAACCTCCCCATTGCGAGTAATCGGCGGTTACATAGCCCGTCGTGGTAACAATAGACACAATCTGAAACAAAGAGTCCCGAAAAGCTTTCTCCCAAACCGGATCAAACTGCAAGACAACCAAAAATACCGCTGCCGTCACCGCAATGGTCATTAGACCATAAACTCTGAATTCTTCGTTCCGAAGCACTTGCTTTATTTTGCCATGAAACAACAGGTAGGTCATTGAAAAGTTTGTCCCGGCCATGAACATAAAAAAGATAATGACATATTGTATGTACGGACTTGTGTAAAAAGCAACGCTGTCCTGTTTGGTGGAAAAACCGCCAGTAGCAAGGGTTGTAAGACTGTGATTGAAAGCCTCGGTGAAACTCATGCCACCAAACATAAGCAGAATCGTTTCGGCGAGCGTCAGCCCAAGATAAATCAGCCAAAGACGCTTTGCCGTATCGGTAATCCGCGGCTTCAGCTTGTCTGGGCTTAAGCCCGGCGACTCAGCGGAAAAAAGCTGAATGCCCCCGATGCCCAGCAAAGGAAAAATGGCAACGGTCAGCACAATTATACCCATGCCGCCAATCCATTGCGTCATGCTTCGCCATGTCAGTATACCGACAGGCAATTCTTCAATATTGTTTAAAATAGATGCGCCAGTTGTGGTATAGCCAGAAACAGTCTCGAAAAAGGCATCGGTAAAACTCGAAATTGCACCGCTGAAAAGATAAGGAAGCGTGGCAAAAAGCGACATGGTAAGCCACCCCACCGTTACGATCACCAGTCCGTCCCGCTTCTTCAGTGATTTGTTCCGCGCGCTGCGCGTGCCCCAAAACGCAGCAAATCCCACCGCCGCATTTACAAAAAAAGACAAAACCAGCGGCTTCCATGCTTCTTCCTGGTGCGCCAGGGCAAACGGAATGCACAAAGCAATAAACAGACTGTTGATGATCAGCAGCAAACCCAAAATATGGGCGATCATCTTTATATTCAATAACTTCATGACGGCAAATAAGTGCTGCCAGTAATTTAACTCATGTTGATATTAGGATAAATTGCTGGCTATAAAACATAACTGAAAATAATAAAAAGTACGAAGTACTTAATTAAAAAATTTGGCAATAATCCCGTCATTCTGGGGTCTGAAAAGCTTTTCAACTTCTTTAAGCCCTTCGGTTTTGGACAGCACCACAACTCGGTCTTTTGGCAAAAAAGTGAAATTTCCGCTTATCGTTTTTCCTTCTCCCCTGCGGATCACGCCGCCCACCACCGTTCCTTTAGGAAAGGATATATCTTTTACCTGCATATTCACGACTTCCGAGGTTTCAGCCAGCTCAAACTCAAGAATCTCTGCATCAAGGCCGTGAACGCCGGCAATCGAAATCAGATTTCCCTGGCGCACGTATCGGGAAATAAAATTCGCGGCAATCAGCTTTTTGTTGATCATGGTATCCACTCCGATCTGCTGAGAAAGATGAATATAATCCAAATTCTCAACCATGGCGATCGTTTTAGGCACACCGTGTTTTTTAGCCATCAGACAGGAAATGATATTCGTTTCGGAATTGCCTGTTACGGCAAGAAAAGCATCCACGTCATCAATGCTTTCCTGCTTAAGCAACTCCACATCATTGGCGTCTCCGTGAATTACCAGCACATTGTCACCGACAATGTCAGTGAGCCACTCGCACTTCTCGCGCTCTTTCTCCACGATCTTGACCCGATACTTCTTCGACAGAATGCGCGCTGCGTTTACACCCGTTCGGCTGCCTCCCATAATCATCAGATTTCGGATTTTGCGGTGCACGGTATGCTTGAACTCGTACACGCAATCAACGCCGCTGGGTTCGGCTATGAAATACACATAATCCGAAGGATTCACCTCTGTGTTTCCATTCGGTATAATGGTTTCATGTTCCCTCAGTATCGCCGCAATGACAAAGTTTTTCCGCTCTTTCAGGTTGTCTATTTCACGGACGGTTTTGTGGGCGATGACATCTCCCTCCTCCACGCGAATGCCGACCAGCGAAAGGATACCGCGGTCGAATTCAAAAGTCTCGGTGAGCGAGGCTTCGCGCAATAAACGCTTGATTTCTTTCGCGGCTAATGATTCGGGTGAAATAAGCGAATCAATTCCCATGGTTTTTAGATCCAACACCTCTTTGTCGTACAAAAACTCCAAGTTGCTGATACGCGCAATGGTTCGCTTCACTCCAAGCCGCTTGCCAATCATGGCCGTGGCCAGGTTGGTTTCTTCGGCCGGAGTAACACAGATAAGCAAATCGGCTTTAGCGATTTTTGCCTCCAGCAACACCTTGAACGAGGTGGAATTGCCAACTACCGCCGCCACATCCAGATGATTGGCAACATACTGCAAACGCTCCTTGTCGGTGTCAATCAGCACGATATCGTGTTGTTCGTGAGCTAACTGCTTGGCTAAATGGAAGCCTACTTCTCCGGCACCTGCAACGATGATATGCATAGGGGTCTATATAGAGTTTAATGTTTGTTTTTCACTGGTACTGAATTTTCTCCGTGTAAAAAATGGAGGATTTCTCAGCAGCAAGTTAATTTTTATTGCTATTTAAAAAAATTTACATGTTATAAATCCTTTCGGCACAGACAAATTATGGAACACTTCTTTGAGTTTTTCCCAAAAGTAAGAAACCGGAGCCTTCATGCACACTTTCCCTGCTTCCTGCGGGAACAACTAAAATCCTACATGTTTTCAGAAATAACGTCCTAGGGTTCTTCCCTGCGAGTGGATAAGCTTTTGATTTAAACCTTTCATTCCAGGAAGGGTTTTACTCTTCAGAGTACAAAACCCGCTGGAGTGAGCAACAACGCGCATCCGCAACAACAACAGCAACAACAGCAACAACAACACTGCGCGGCAACAACAGCAACAACAACACCCGGCTTGCCGGATTTTCAAATCAAAAACTCAATTGTTATGACTGGAGCAGAATTTAGTCAGAACATTAATCAATTGTCTTCTTCTTTGAAGCCCTTTGCCATGCGGCTTACCAAAGACATTGAAGACGCTAATGATCTGATGCAGGAAACCGTGCTGAAAGCCTTCAATAATCGGGACAAATTTGCAGAAGGAACCAATCTGAAGGCTTGGCTTTATACCATCATGAAAAACACCTTCATCACCAATTACCAGCGCATGGTAAGAAGGAATACTTTCATCGACACCACCGACAATCTTCATTACATTAACTCTACGGGCAGCACCACGGAAAACATGGCTTATGCTGGTTTTACCATGAGAGACATCAAAAGAGCAATCGCCCGTCTAGAAGACAATTACCGCATACCTTTTCTCATGCACTTCAGAGGCTTCAAATATCACGAAATCGCTGAGCAGCTGGGCATTCCAATTGGAACCGTCAAAAACAGAATCCACATTGCGAGAAAAGACCTGAAAAGTATGTTAAAAAATTACGAACGATAGCAGAACGCGAGCGGGGCCCAGGCTTCGCTCACCTGTCTTTCAGGCAAAAAAAATAAACTTCAATTTGTCTTTTCACTTCCTGTGAATTGCATTATTTTTAATTATCACAACCATTTCTATTTTTTTATTTAACCAACCCGCTCTTTTATTACAAAATACTTAAAGTAGTTTTAAATGGAAATATTTTCTCTTTTACAAGGGAATATTCGATCTCTTTTCTATTTTTGGCTTAACACAAACTGACACATCGCTACACTATGAAGAGAGACACGATAATCTTCGAGCTAATCGAACAAGAAGGCCGTCGCCAAGAAGAAGGAATAGAACTGATTGCATCGGAAAACTTCACTTCCAAGCAAGTGATGGAGGCGCAGGGAAGCGTCTTAACCAACAAATACGCTGAAGGACTGCCGAACAAAAGGTACTACGGAGGCTGCCAGGTAGTCGACAAAGTCGAGCAGCTGGCAATTGACCGGGCCAAAAAACTCTTCGGAGCAAGCTGGGCCAACGTACAGCCGCACTCTGGCGCCCAGGCAAACGCCGCAGTGATGCTTGCCGCATTGAACCCCGGTGACCGAATTCTAGGCTTCGACTTGTCGCACGGCGGACATTTAACGCACGGATCAACCGTCAACTTTTCGGGCAAGCTTTACAAGCCGCATTTTTACGGCGTGGAAAAAGAAACGGGACTCATCGACTGGGAAAAAGTAGCCCAAAAGGCCAAAGAAGTGAAGCCTAAACTGATTATCTGCGGCGCTTCGGCATACAGCAGAGACTGGAACTACAAACGCCTCCGGGAAGCGGCCGACGAAGCAGGTGCTTTGTTGATGGCGGATATCTCGCACCCGGCGGGGCTTATTGCCAAAGGACTTCTGAATGATCCTCTGGAGCATTGTCATATTGTTACAACCACAACCCATAAAACACTCAGAGGACCGCGCGGAGGGCTTATCATGCTGCGCCATGACATCGACAATCCGATGGGGCACAAAACCCCTAAAGGAGCAATCAAAAAACTGTCGCAGGTGCTTGACGGAGCGGTATTTCCGGGAACACAAGGCGGTCCGCTGGAGCATGTCATCGCCGCCAAAGCCGTGGCTTTCGAAGAGGCTCTCAGCGACGAATACAAAGAATACGTGGAGCAGGTAAGAAGAAATGCCCAGGCAATGGCAAAAGCATTCGCTGCCCGCGGATACGACATCATTTCGGGAGGCACGGACAACCACATGATGCTTATCGACCTTCGCTCAAAAGGCCTGACCGGAAAACTTGCCGAGAACACGCTGGTTCTGGCAGACATTACCATTAACAAAAACATGGTGCCTTTCGACGACAAGTCTCCGTTCGTTACTTCAGGAATGCGCGTAGGCACGGCGGCCGTTACCACAAGAGGAATGAAAGAAGAACATATGGAAACCATTGTCAGCTTCATTGACCGCGTGCTGGCAAACCACGAGAGCGAATCGGTGATTTCTGAAACGAAGAAGGAAATAAACAAATGGATGAAAAACTTCCCGCTTTACGCATAAAATAATCTGACGGATTTATTAACCCGAAAAAGCTGTTCTGAGGAACGGCTTTTTTGGCTTAAGCACGGCAATACCATTCGAAAAGAACGAAGCAAAGAAAAACGCTTAAAAATCAGAAATATCTTTCTAAAAGCAGTTAAACACCCTTCCAGCCCATAGCGTGAGAAGGATACGCACACATTTAGCTGCACACCTGGAAAAAGATGTTATACAAAACATAGAAACGAGCAAAAAGAAATCTCTATAAACAAGCACGAAACAGCTATTTGAAGCACTATCAGAGAACCTGCGCCCCCTTGGTCGCAAATGCTCATCTAAAAAATGTAACTTATCAGGGATGTACAACCCCTCTCCATTTTCTTTTATAAAAAGAATAATGAGGATAACCGAATTTTTGTAAGTTTCTGCGCTTTGCTGAAAAAACTGCCAGTGCAAGAAAGAAACTGATTACGCAGCTTATTCAAAACATTCCGGCATTCTCAGTTTTTGTCAGCAAGGTCTGCAAAGCGGACTTAAAACAAGAAAAAGTCATCAGTGAAAGAAATAGCTGAAGACAAAATGAACGAAGAAATGTCTGTTCCGCTGTTGTAAATCGACCCGCTCGGTTTCGGCCTGAAGCATCAACTTCAAACTGACGCTGGATATGCTTAAAGCCATCCCGCTTTCCAACGACAAAACCAGTGGCTTCAAATCGCTAGTGAACTCGCTCTTGTTGTCAAACATTCCCCCCTGCACAGTGGCGTCATAAAACTGAGCGTGCAATCGCGGGGCGAAAAAAAGAAAAATCTCTGACAGTCCGCGCGGCCGCTTTCCTATATCGGTCTGGCAAAAAACCGTTTCGTAAAGCGGCAAAAAACGTCCGATCCGAAAAACAGCTCCAGCCGAAAGCGAGGTTTGCAGCGTTCCAAGGGACACCTTTCCTTCTGCGAGCATTTCCATAAAACGATAGACATTTATCGAATAAAGCAATTCACCAACAGCGTTGGCGCCTATGTTGTTTTTGATTTGATATTCCCATCCATCAAACTTTTCTACTCTAAAAACCTTTTTCACCAAATTATGCATGCCCTGGGCCTTCGAAGCCGGACCGACGACTCCCAGCTGCAAACTTGTTCGGTACAAAAAAGCGATTTCTTACCGCTGTCCGGCTAGCTGTGAAATACAGCGAACCGGCAAAAGGGCGGTCAAAACTGTCAGGATCAGTTTTAAAATAAATACCGGGAACATAGATCTTCTGAGAAACCTCAAACTGGCCGATAATCTTTGACCGTTTGTGGATTTTCTGATCGAACAAATGGGATATTTTCAGATGAAAACTGTTGGTAAAATATCTGCCGGGAGTTCCGCTTCCTGCTCCCAGCTCAATGCTCCAAGGGTAAGAGAGGTAATGCCCTTTGTATTCCTGCGCTTTTAGCAAAGTCGAAAAACCGGACAGCACAAGTAAAAACAAAATGTGGCCGTATATAAATACGACTATTGATTTGTTAGAAGTCAATGTTTATGTTGTTGTCGCTGATTGCCAGCAGATGAATACCTTACACAAATAAACTATTGTTCTTTTCAAATAAAAACGAAGCGGCAGTAAAGAAAAACGCCATACAGTTCCAGCACGCTGGAGACTTAATTGCAAATCATTTTTCACCATGAATAAGTGAGTGCTAGCGAACCAAAAAAGTGGAATGAACGCGTTAGCCTTTTCACTTTTGCGGTTTGTGCCTGAACAGTCACCCTAAAGCCCCAGGAATCTTTGCTGTATTCTCCTCCCCACTCCAGCAACAAGTAGTTTGGCTGTATCTCTTCCAAATGTATGCTCTTATCTCCGAAAAGGTTCCCTTCAACAGTTGCGTCATAAAACTGGATTCCTCCTCCTATTTTGAAAAAGAAGTACAGCTCGTTTCCCTCAACCAAACCTTCCCCGAGGTCTGTCCGAAAGTAGGAACTGCCGGCAAGCGGCCGAAACCTGCCAAAACGATAAGCCAGCAGTCCTTCGGTTTTCGTGAACACATTGCCCAGCGAAGCCATTCCTTCCAGAATGATTTCCGCTTTTTTCTCCTTAAGCAGGCTCCATGCATGCCGGCTCACCAAGTTGACGCCCCACCCGTTACTGATTTGATAATCCCAGCCTCTGGCCAGTTTCATCCCCAACACCGAATGAATGCCGTCTTGCATTTCCTTCCCCAAAGCATGCGGTCCCAAAACGCCCAGCTGCAGTCCGTAGCTCCTGACCCAGCGCGGGGAAGCAATTCTGAAACTTGTCTCTAAACAAGCCCAAGCCGCGTAGGGACGGTCGTAATTCTTAAGATAACGGTAAAGACGATTAACCGGGGTGAATATTTTATGAGAAAGCTGAATTTGAATAAATTTTCGGGAAGTATCCTGCTGAGGCAGCAGGGCGTTAAAGCATAAAAAAATTCCGCTTGAATAATAACGGTCCGAACGGTAAAACAAATAGCTGTCGTTATCGCTCCGAAACTCAAGCTTCCACCGCCGAAAAGCCATATCGGCTTCTTGAGAATAGGCTTTAAAAAAAAACAAAATAATCAAAAAACATAATCCCGCCTTCCTCATTCTTACTTCTCATTTTTCTAATAACATTGAAAAATGAAAATATGTTGAGAAAAGCAAAGAGCGCCTGTACAGCGCTCTTTAACTGACTTTAACTTAACGCCAAAGCAATTCTAAAGGCAAAAAATTTCTTACATATGTATAGGACGGCTGTCTGTAGCGGCCAGACAAGCTTCCTTCAAGGCTTCGGTAAACGTAGGATGAGCATGCGACATGCGAGCAATATCTTCAGCGGAAGCGCGGTATTCCATGGCGACAACCGCTTCGGCAATCATATCGGCCGCGCGGGGGCCGATCATGTGCACACCCAATACTTCATCGGTTTCGGCATCGGCGAGCACTTTCACCTGTCCGTCCAAATCATTTGAAGCTCTTGCTCGTCCCAGCACTCGAAATGGAAAAGCCCCTTTTTTGTACTTTCTTCCCTGTTCTTTTAGCTGCTCCTCTGTGAACCCAACCGCTGCCACTTCCGGCCAAGTATACACAACGCCCGGAATCAGATGATAATGAATATGCGGTTTCTGTCCATTCATGTACTCGGCAACATAAATGCCCTCTTCTTCCGCCTTATGTGCCAACATGGCTCCCTTTACCACATCGCCAATAGCGAAAATATTCGGCACACTGGTTTGCAAGTGCTCATTCACTTCAATGTGCCCCTTGTCATCAGTTTTGAGACCGGCATTTTCCAATGCCAATCCATCAGTATACGGGCGGCGTCCGATGGAAACCAAACAGTAATCGCCTTTAATTTCTGTTTCTCCGCCTTTTTTCATGTCCTCGGCTTTCACAACCACTTCGCTTCCCTGCTTTTCAACAGCAGTTACTTTATGATTCAGCTTGAATTTGAATCCCAGCTTCTTAAGCGACTTCTGAAGCTCTTTGCCCATCGTTCTGTCCATGCCCGGAATTATTCCGTTCATATACTCCACTACTGTAACTTCGGAACCAAGCCGGGCATACACAGAGCCCAGTTCCACACCAATCACACCGCCGCCAATCACAATCAAGTGTTTCGGCACTTCTTTCAGCTCCAAAGCCTCAGTGCTGGAAATAATCTGCTTTTTGTCCATTTGAATAAAAGGCAGGCCAGCGGGTTTCGATCCCGTTGCAATTACGGTCTTTTCGGTGCTAAGCATCTTCTCCCCGCCCTCCGGATCCGTAACTTTTACCGTGTTGGCATCCACAAACGAGCCCAGCCCATGATAGACATCGATTTTATTTTTTTTCATCAAAAAGGTTATGCCCTCCGCATTCTGAGCAACGACATCCCGCTTCCGGGCAATCATCTGCTCCAGATTCACCGAAAGATTATCCAGCTCTATACCGTGCATCTCAAACTCGGTGGCTGCATTATGATAATGCTCCGAAGAGTCAAGCAAAGCTTTTGATGGAATACAGCCCACGTTAAGGCAAGTGCCTCCCAAAGTGCTGTATTTCTCAATCAGTGCGGTTTTCATGCCCAACTGGGCACATCGGATTGCCGCCACATAACCGCCGGGGCCCGAACCTATCACTGTTACATTGTAGTCCATGAGGTTTATATTTAGTCCGGAGAGCGAATTACTCTTCGAAAAATTTTTTGATTTTTAAAATGAAAATCTCATTGTTTCCTCTGCTCACACGCCCAGCAGCATGCGCGCTGGATCTTCCAGAAGTTCCTTCACGCGTTTCAGAAAACTCACCGACTCGCGGCCGTCAATAATGCGGTGGTCGTATGAAAGCGCCACGTACATTATAGGACGGATTTCAACCTGGCCGTTAACAGCCACCGGACGTTCAACAATATTGTGCATTCCCAGAATAGCCGACTGCGGCGCATTGATAATCGGTGTCGAAAGCATGGAACCGAAAATCCCCCCGTTGGTAATCGTAAAAGTGCCGCCGGTCATTTCGGGGATCGACAGCTTGTTTTCCCTGGCCTTCCCAGCCAAACGCACCACCTCTTTTTCGATTTCCTGAAAACTCAGCTTTTCAGCGTTGCGGATAACCGGAACCACCAAACCTTTCGGCGCGGAAACGGCTATCGAAATATCGCAGAATTTGCTGTAAACTATTTCGTCGCCGTCAATCTGAGCATTTACCGCCGGCCATTCCTGAAGCGCAATAGTACAGGCCTTGGTGAAAAACGACATGAAACCCAGGTTGACTTCGTATTTTTCTTTGAATGACTCCTTGTACAGCTTGCGCAGGTCCATAACCGGCTTCATATCCACCTCATTGAAAGTGGTCAGCATAGCTGTTTCGTTCTTGACGTTTACCAAACGGCGCGCAACAGTTTTGCGAAGGTTGCTCATGCGCTTTCGCTCTTCAGGACGTTCTGCAGAAGAAACCGGCGCCACAGGTTTATCGGTAGTTCTTTCCTGATAAGCAACTGCTTTCGGCAAATTCGCACTAGGTACGGGCTTCTGTGCTTTCATTGCATCCTCTTTGGTAATACGGCCTCCAACGCCTGTTCCGCTGAGCTCGCCCGGACTAATACCTTTTTCAGACAGAATCTTGGCTGCGGCAGGAGAAGGATGTCCCGTTGCATGACTGTCGACTTTATCAGCTTTTGCAACGTCCGAAACATCTTTCTGAACGGCCGTTTTATGAGAATCGCGTCCAGCTGCTGGAAGGATGCGACAGATCAACGCACCAATTTCCAGTGTTTCCCCTTCGCCCGCTACACGCTCCAGCTTTCCGGAAACATCCGCCGGCAGCTCGAAAGTCGCTTTGTCCGATTCAATTTCAGCAATAATTTCCTCAAACTCCACTACATCACCCTCTTCCTTTAACCAAGCACCCAATGTAACTTCCGTAATTGACTCGCCTACTTCCGGCACGCGCATTTCCACCGCTTTGCCTTCTGCGGGCTTTGCCGGCTCCTCCGCAGCAGCCTGCGATTCGTCTTCTGCCGGATGTTCCGCCGCACCTTCTGCATCGATATAGCAAACCAACTGTCCGACTTCCAAGGTGTCACCTTCCCCAGCGACAATGCTAAGCGTCCCCGCTTTCTCGGCATTCAGTTCGAAAGTCGCCTTGTCCGACTCCAGTTCGCAGATCACCTCGTCCATTTCGACGGTATCCCCGTCTTGCTTCAACCATTGGGCAATGGTTACTTCGGTGATTGACTCACCAACCACTGGGACTTTTACTTCAATTTTCATGATGACGTATTTATGTAAATGGGTTGAATTTCTTTTTTAAAAAAAGGAACTACGGAAAACGCATTTCCGAAGCCTTGCTTTTTTACTTAAAAGCCGAATGAATAATTTTCTCCTGCTCCTTGTGGTGCACTTTCGAAAACCCAGTTGCCGGCGTGGCGCTATGCTTACGGCCGATTACCCTGATATTCAGACCGTCTAATTGGCGGTTAATATACCACCAGGCCCCCATATTTTTCGGTTCCTCCTGCACCCATACCAGCTCCGCTTTTTCACCGTATTTGCTGATCACTTCCTTAATCTGGTTAAGCGGCAAAGGATAAAGCTGCTCGATCCGTACAATCGCCACATCTTTACGTTCATCGGCGCGCTGCTTAGCCAGAAGCTCATAATAAATCTTGCCCGTGCAGAACAACACACGCTTCACCTCCTCTGGATGGGCAGCGGCATCATCTATAAGTTCACGGAAATAGCCATTCATAAATTCAGCCTTGGCCGATACACACTCCGGATGTCTGAGAAGAGATTTCGGCGACATGACGATAAGTGGTTTCCGGAACGGCCAGGCAAGCTGGCGCCTGAGCGCATGGAAAAAATTCGCCGGACTTGTAATGTTGCAGACAGCCATGTTGTTTTCTGCGCAAAGCTGCAAATAGCGTTCAAGCCGAGCGCTGGAATGCTCAGGTCCCTGGCCTTCGTAGCCATGAGGCAGCAACATCACCAAACCGCTCATGCGGTTCCATTTCGTTTCGGAACTGGCAACAAACTGGTCGATCATCACTTGAGCGCCGTTGGCAAAATCACCAAACTGTCCCTCCCATATTGTCAGCGCATTCGGATTGGCCATAGAATAACCGTATTCATAACCCAGCACGCCATATTCCGATAGCAGCGAATTATAAATAGAAAATTTCGGCTGGCCGCTCTCAATGTTGTCCAAATTAGAATACTGCTTGCCTGTTTCTGAATCGAACAGAATGGCATGACGGTGCGAAAAAGTGCCCCTGCGAACATCCTGTCCAGAAATTCTAACTTTTTTTCCTTCTAATAAAATTGATCCGTAAGCCAGCAGCTCTGCCGAAGCCCAGTTCAGCTGTTCCGTTTCAAAAAACATTTTGCTGCGCTCTTTCAGCAGCTTATCTACTTGCCGAAGCGGCTTAAAACCTTGCGGAACAATTGTCAATGCCTTAGCGACTTTTTCAAAATCAAAATCGCTGATTCCGGTTTGAGGCGAACTTTCAAAATCCTCCGAAACCGAAGAGCGCAGCGCTTGTCGCTCAGCTTCCAGAGGCTGCACAGTATACGGCTCTGGATTTTCCTTTACCCTGTCCAAACGCTCCTGCAGCAGCTTTTTGAACTCCTTGTCCATTTTTTTTGCCAGCTCCGCATCAATGTCTCCCCTCTGAATAAGTGTCTGATTGTATACTTCTCGCGGATTGGCATGCTTGGCAATCAGCTTGTAAAGCGACGGCTGGGTGAACTTCGGTTCGTCGCTTTCGTTGTGGCCGTGACGGCGATAGCAGAGCAAATCAACGTAAATGTCGTCATGAAATTTCTGGCGAAACTCCATAGCCAGCTCCATACAGTGAGCTACTGCCTCAGGATCATCTCCGTTTACATGAAGCACCGGTGCATCGATTACCTTTGCCACATCGGTGCAGTATATACTGGAACGGGCGTCATCGTAATCGGTAGTAAACCCAAGCTGATTGTTAATCACGAAGTGAATTGTTCCTCCAACATTGTAGCCGTGCAAGCTGCTCATCTGGGCAATTTCATAAACAATGCCCTGTCCGGCAAGCGCCGCATCTCCATGGATAAGCACGGGCACAATCTTCTCATGTACCTTGCTGTAAAGCCGATCCAGTTTGGCACGAACGCTTCCCAGCACTACCGAGTCCACCGCTTCCAAATGAGACGGATTCGGAGCCAAGTTCAGCGTAACAGAATGGTCATAAGCGTGAGGTTTACCTGTAAATCCCAAATGGTATTTTACATCGCCTCCTCCCATCGTAGAGTCCGGCACCACATTGCCCTCAAACTCATTGAATATCTGATCATAGGTTTTTCCAATGATATTGGCCAGCACGTTCAGCCTGCCGCGATGGGCCATTCCGATTACCATTTCCTCCATGCCCAGTTTTGCGCCTTTCTGGATCAATACATCCAGCGCTGGAATCGTTGTTTCGCCGCCCTCAAGCGAGAAGCGTTTTTGACCGACATACTTGGTGTGCAGAAAATTCTCAAAAACCACAGCTTCATTCAGCTTCCTAAGCAAGCGCTTTTTTGTCTCGATAGTGAGCTTTTTGTTCAGCGCCGTGTCTTCCACCTTGCCCCGAATCCAAGCCAGCTTTTTGGGGTCACGCATATGCATAAATTCATAGCCTGTAGAACCCAGGTAAATTTTCTTCAACGCCTTCAGAATCTCTTTCAGCGTCGCCTTGCCTATTCCGATTTCCTTCCCCACCTCAAATTCGGTGTTAAGATCCGCATCCGAGAGTCCATGATCCTCCAGCGCCAGATATGCCTTGTGCTTCCTTCTCGGACGCACCGGGTTGGTGTCGGACTTCAGATGCCCGCGTGTGCGGTAAGCATGAATCAAATTGCGAACTGCAGTCTCTTTCGAAGATTCCACCACTGCCTTTGACACCGCCGGCCGCCCGGCCGTCTTGCCCATGTACTGAGCAAACTCAAAACCTTCAAAAAACTGCCTCCAGCTCTCATCCACACTTTCCGGATTGGCCAGGTATGCTTCATACAACTCTTCGATGTAGTTGCCATGAGCATTGGATATGTAGGAAAATTTGTCCATTAGGATTACACATTTTACGTGATGCACCAAATATAGAAGGTTGTTATAATATAGAAAAATTGTATATTCGGTTACACAAATTAGCTAGACTCAATGTGGCTCTGTATATGGCTTTGAGCTCATTTTCATTTTTTTTAAAAATGTGCAAAATCGAAATTTTCGATAGACAGAATAGCGTTTTTCCAAACAGTGAATTCAATTTCCGAGGCATGCCGCAACACTTTGTGTTTTTTTCAGAAAATCAAAAAACGCAGCTGAACTGCTTTCATTTTTTCTAATCAAATGACGAGAAATTATTCCTCCTGCAGTTCTTGCAGCTCGTCTCCCAATTCGTAAGGCAAGTCGTGATTATGAGCATAAACAAGCTGAAAATAGGTCTCGGCAACAACTTTCCATTCTTCGTAGCGGTACCTTTTATTAGTTGTACGAAGCTCCAAAATAACTCCCTTGTGTGCTCCGTCTTTTCCAACCGGATCGGTCTTGCTGCCGAAGGCCCCAAGTGAATCAAGTTTATACGCACGAAACCGGTTTGGAAAATGTTTTTCTGTAAGCAAATCTTTTCCCTTTGGAATATTCTCAAGCCAGTCCCTTCTTGTGAGTGATTTCATAATGTTATGCCAAGCAACATGAGGAACTCCCCTGTACACTCCCTGAGCAAAAAAAGGAAGATCAAGGGACAGTATTCCGCACCGGCCGGCGAGCATATTCACCCACTCTTTCCATTTTTTGGCATCGTCAGCCAAAAGCATCTCGCGTTCTGTTTGCGGAAGCAAATCAAACTGACTTGCCAAATCCGTACGAGCCAAAAAAACTGCAAACGATTTGGGATAAGCCATTATCGGAAAATCGGCGACAACTAAATAAAAAACAATCTGGGCCATCAACCCTTTCAGCGAATCGCTCCAAGCCCTTCCCGTCATACGCTCCACTTCTTCTACAACCTCAAATTGTTTCTTCAAAAAGCCTACATGTCCGCAAGCCCACCCCTGCTGATCCGCAAAAATCCAGCTTGCCTTAACATACTTTCTGGCTGCGGCTTCCACGAAATCCGATCTCCTGGCCGAAGTCACTTCGTCAAAGAAATTAAATAGACGGTCGTTGCGGATTCCTACAGTAGCCTGAAAAATCCCCTGAGCCGGACGATTTGCCGAAATAAACGCCACCTGAAAATGAGTCGGTATTTCTCCTAGGGAGCGAAATAATGAAAAAGGAATGTAATTCTGAAAAGAATCTTTTTTCTCGTCTATAAGCCGCATCAGACTTGCAATATCATCGAAAACCTTCCGCAGCCGCAAAAAACCTTCCTTTGTTTCGGGAAAAGGTTCCGTCACAATCTCCAAATACGGCATCTGATGTGTGTGATGTGACGAATCCGACTGCAACGTAAAACCGTCTCCTTTCATTAAAATTTCGCGGTCCTTGAATTTGGGCATGGAAAAAGAATAAGGATGATTCACTTTCTCATCCTTAAAATGCTCCCTGAGCTGCAAATGGTTTCGGTACAGCAGATAATCAGGCACCTCCACCTCCATGCCTACAGCGCACTGTACTAGCCCATTTTTCACCAGTTCCTCCCTCCTATGCAAAGATGCTGGAGGCATTCTGCAGGCTGAGCCACTCTGTATTCGATTCGGACCACACCGTCGGATTTTATTGGAAGAATCGTAAAGCATTCCAGAGAAAGCATTCAATTTTGGCTCCAACCACACAAGACATTCAACATCCAGCCAAACCGGCACATGCATCAATCTAATCGCATGAACAAACCAACCTAGAAAGGAATGGCCGACTTTTTAAACAAAAAGCAATTCAGTTTTTTATTCATGTATAACCATCATCATTCCGCGTATTGTTATGAAAATAGAAAAATGGATAGTGAATTGGGTGGACAAGAATCCGGATAAAGACAAAAAAGGAGACGGCGGAGGCGGCGCGCAGAATCTGCCAGAACCAGATCCTGTTCTGGAAGAGGAAATGCTTGAAGAAGAAATGCTCGGATAAATGCTTCGCCTTGACAGGCGGGGCTTTTATTTACCAATATGTGGGGGCAGAAGCACACTCGAAAAAGACCGGAAAGAAAACCAATCGCTGGCCAGTCCGGGACTGCGATGCGCAAAGACATAAGCCGGTCATCGTTGTTCAACGGCGCGATTAGCCGCGCCATTCGCACAGGCGCAAGTCAAGCAAACCCTGTCAATTATCTCAGCCGTTTGTACAGAAACCACAAAAACAAAGCGGCTTACCAAAGCCCTTCATCCGAAGGTATTGACCCTGATTTTTTCCTGTCGCCTTCCCCGGCTTTTCTGGAATCGCCGGGCGGCACGGAAATGTTCTATGCTGTAAACGGACTCTTCTCTAAAGAAAAAAAGGGCAGCGATACTGAACAATACCCTAAGCACAGTAGCCTGCCCCACAATACGAAGGAGAGCAATCCTAGCCAATCGGCAAATTTCCAAACCTGGGACGAAGACAGCGCTAACCACGGGAACGCCATCGCTTTGCGGCCCCTCGGGCTGCCCGCAGAGTCCGGCACAGCCGAAAGCCTTATTTCCACTGCCGACTGGTTTTACCAAGACGAAACTTATTCAGCTAATCAGAATAATAGTGTTTACGATTCCCTGCTAGACAGTGTCGCTTTCGATTTTCACTCCGGGATCAACCCCATGACCGAAGAAGAAATCGATAAAATGATTGAGGAAGATGAAATCCACTTTTCGCTCGACGGCCTAAGCTTCTAAACCAACATGTGCCGATACAGAATAAAAAAACTCAAGCCGGCAAATCATATTCAGCTTTTTGCATCAGAAAACAGCGCTTTTTTACCTAGGCAAACAGGGTGCGCTCAACACCTTGCCCCTCATTGAACCCAGCCGAGGTTAAGAATATTTATTCATTTACATGTTAATTCACATCTTTAATTGTATTTTATACAACGAAAACAATAAACCCATACACTTTTACCTTAGTACTTCAATCAAACCCACGCATCAAGAAATGAAAATAGGAATCATTAAAGAAGGAAAAAAAACCATTGACCGGCGGGTGCCCTTCACTCCGGAGAATGCCCGCGAAATTCTGGAACGATTTGAAGGAGCTGAAGTAGGATTTGAACCCAGTGAAATTCGTTGTTTTTCCGATTCGGATTATCTGAAACAAGGTATTTCGAAACTCAATAAACTTAGCAGCTGCGACCTGCTCTTCGGCATTAAAGAAGTTCCCCCCAGCCAGCTGGTCGAGGGCAAAACCTACTTTTTCTTTTCGCACACTATAAAAAAACAACCCTACAACAGAGAGCTGCTCCGCACCGTACTCGCCAAAAACATTCGGCTGGTGGACTACGAGCTTCTCACTGATCCCAGCGGACAGCGCATTATCGCTTTCGGGCGATATGCCGGAATCGTTGGCGCCTACAATGGCCTGATTGCTTACGGAGAACGCTACAAACTTTACCGCCTCAAGCCTGCGCATCAGTGCCTTGATATTATTGAAATGATCAGCGAACTAAAAAAAATAACGCTTCCTCCGATAAAAATCGTGCTTACTGGAAGAGGGCGTGTTTCGCGAGGATGCGTGGAGACGTTGCGGCACACAGGAATCCGGCAAGTCTCGCCTCAAGAGTATCTTTCCAACACCTTTTCCGAACCGGTTTTCACGCAACTGGAATCACGCAACTACATAAGACGATCAGACGGCAAGCCGCTGGACGTGCAAGCATACTACCAAGACCCTGCAGAACACGAGTCGAGCTTCGGAACCTATGCCCGTACATCGGACCTGCTGATCTCGGGCGCATACTGGAATCCGAAAGCGCCAGAGCTTTTCAGCCGAAAAGACATGCTCTCGGACGACTTCAGAATCAGAGTTGTCGCCGACATCACCTGCGACATACAGGGCTCGATACCTTGCACGCTGCGTTCTACAACCATCGAGGCGCCGGTGTTCGACTACGATCCCGAATCAAACCGGGAAGCGCCGGCTTACTCCGCCGACCGGCACATTACCGTAATGGCTGTTGACAACCTTCCCTGCGAGCTGCCCCGCGACGCTTCCCGCGACTTCGGCCGCGACCTGATTGATCTGGTGCTGCCAAGTTTGCTGGGGCCGGAGCAACAGCAACTTATTGAACGGGCAACCATAGCCGCCAACGGAAAACTGACCAAACGGTACAGTTACCTGCAAGATTTTGTGGACGGAAAGGAGTAATCCCGTATTTTGCAGAAAAAACGACAGAGAACATGTTTACTTTCGAAACTTCGGTGAGAGTGCGCTATGCCGAAACGGATCAGATGGGTTACGTATACTACGGCAACTATTCGATGTACTACGAAGTCGCCCGCACCGACGCGCTGCGCAGTCTGGGGCTAACATACAAAGAACTGGAAGCGCAGGGGGTAATGCTGCCCGTACTGCAGCTGAACTGCAAATACATCCGCCCGGGAAAATACGACGATCTGCTGCGCATACGGGTGGTTATGCAGGAAATGCCCACCAAGCGCATCAAATTCGATTACGAAGTGTTCCGGGAAGACGATACGCTTATCAACATCGGATCAACTACGCTGGTGTTTGTCGATATGAAAACCGCCAAACCCACCGAAGCACCCGATCATGTTAAAGAACTGTTCATGCCATTTTTCGAAAAAGCGGAAAGTCCAGAATAACCATTGAACGGGTCCGGATTTTTTTCCTTCGCTTTCTCCGGATTGTTCAGCAAAAAATGCCTTAAAGGCATATTCAGGCTCGATAAATCGAAAAAAAACAATTGGGAGGTTTGACATTTCAAAAAGAGCTGTTACCTTTGCAATCCCTTCCGAGAAGGGAAACAGAGAGTTGGCGGAGTGGTCGAACGCGGCGGTCTTGAAAACCGTTGACTGTAACAGGTCCGGGGGTTCGAATCCCTCACTCTCTGCTTGTCAGACATACTGAAACGACTTATACAAAACTTTAGAGAGTTGGCGGAGTGGTCGAACGCGGCGGTCTTGAAAACCGTTGTACCGCGAGGTACCGGGGGTTCGAATCCCTCACTCTCTGCTTTCAGTTGAATTTCAAAAGCTGCCTTTTCGGGCGGCTTTTTTTATAACACCCATCATTTTCCCGCACCAAAACCCGCATTTTTTTATTCAGGATTCTGATTCAATCCCACAACAGTAAAAAAGATATCTGAAGCAATCGGAAGCAGCTCGTCTATGTCTTTGGTATACTGAATCCTGCGGAGCTCTAATATTGGCGCCTGCAGACGCTTGGGCGTCACTTCGTCAAATTTCTTTCCCCAGCTGCCCATCGTGTCCAGCTCCAATTTTTCAGAATCCGGTCCCGGATACCCTTTTACGGTAAGAAAGTCTACTCCTTGGGTGATATTCGCCAGCCATTGTTCACGAGTCAAATGGCTCATATTCACAGGATCGAGCTCGCCCTGCCTCGCACCTTTTTCAAACACAAGCCCTTTAAGATCAAGAGGCTGATAATTATTCTCACAAAATTTTACTTTTTCAAATAAAGCAATGAAATGCTGCCCGTCCGACTGCTGAAAATAAGAGCGCTCTTCCGGAGGCAAAAGCTCGTACATAGCCGCAAAATCTGTCCGGGCCATAACGGGGAAACCTCCCTTAATATATGAATCATAATTGATGAGAGGACACTCCAAGTAATGAACGAGAAAAGTGCACAAGCCGACAAAATTATTGCTGGCCTGCCAGTCTTCCGACGGCCCGTGAGTTACTGAAAACTCTTTCACCGCTTCCAACACGCTGTCGTGGGCGTTCCGCATTGATTCCATTTCCCGCCAGGCAGAAGGTTTAAAGACATCCTTTATTCGTGTAAAGCGCTCATAATACGGCGACATGGAAGGATAAGTTCCTGACAGCTTAAACAGTTCCGGTACTTTCGAAAGGCGAATACCAACATTGGCCTGGGCATGCATATCAGGCGGCGGCAAAGCATCGAATGACGCGTTATCGTCTTCGATTTTGCCAAAATCTTTGAGCCAATAAATAGGCTGCAGGCGCTTCGGCTGAACTTTGGCCCTGGCGTGCATCAGGTGGAGCATCGCCTGAATTTTTCTGAAAGTCTCTGTCAATTCCTGGAAACCATCGGGATCGTCAGAAAAAGCATCAGTAACAAACTCGGGCACTGATTTATGCGTGGGACGGTCAGCAGTAAGGGTAAAATGCTCTCCTGTAAGCAGCAAATCCTTCTGTTTGTGCGGTATCCGCAATGACTTTACCGCACGTATATAAGATTCAAATAAAAACATCGACGCGCTAGGCTGCCATGTGTGCCAGTTTTTTACTTCTATCTCAAATCCAATGGCCCGCTGGATAACGCCTGAATCCTTCCTGACAGAAGGCTGATGCAGTTTTTGAACTGAAGGTTTACGGGAGGCATGCGCAAACATTACTATGCAAACCGGCGGGTCCTCACAAAAGTTTTTCAAGCGTTTACTAGTCGGGAAAAGTTACAGCAGCATTTGTATGAAAATAGCTGAAAAGACGGCTCTCAGAGCAGTTCTTTAGAAGGATCCCAAAAGACCGACTGAAAATTCTGCACCTGGTCATCCTTTATCTCAATCCCTTCCGATTCCAGAAGCTTCTGCATAAGAGACGGAGGCTGAAAGTGCGCCTTGCCGCTAAGCATGCCGCTGCGGTTCACTACCCGATGAGCAGGCACATTTTTCCCGTGCGAGCCATTCATCGCCCACCCGACCATTCGCGCGCTCCGCTTGGAGCCCAAATATTCGGCAATGGCCCCGTAACTTGTCACTCTTCCCTTTGGGATCAGACTGGCTAACTCGTAAACGTCTTCAAAAAAACGGTTTTTGTCCACTGAAGGCATATCAGGCTCTAATAATGATCAATACTGTGTGGTCTTCAAAATCAGTTCTCTGGATTTTTATCGGCTCATTAAAAAATGTAGACAACGCCTGTACGATACCAACCCCCAGCGACGCCAGTTTCCGGGGCGATGTATAAGAAAGCTCCAGACAATCGTCCTTCCTGCTAATTGCCTTCCAGTAAACTTGCGGCGCTTGAATATTATGCCTTCGAACAGTCCGAATCATAACGCCTTCTATATTTTCCAGCACGTCAAAAAGCAACCAGTCTTCGTGCACAAGTCCTTGATAAGTGCGCAGCATAATCGGAGCGATATATCTTCCAAAAGATACTAAAATCTCCTCCCGGTTTGTACTGACAATCCGACAGCTTGTGTCCAGCAACGCCAAAAAATCATACTCGGAACAGCTTCCTTCCTGGCTGAAAGCATTCTTTTCTAATTCCCCGCTCACCTCTATTTGCCGCAGCATCTCCTTTCCGTACTCCTCTTGAATGAATTCTTTGTAGAATGAAGATATTATTCCATGCATATCATTTCTTATAAAGATGGTAAAATAATATTTACGCAAAATAAGCTAAATGTTTTACATAGAAAATGAATATTCCAATGATAATTAATGGGTTGCCTAAAAGCCGGTTTCACCAACACAACTCTATCATATAAAACCCCAAATGAAGATCCGGCGAGCATCTCTTCATGTGTTTATATATTTTAAACTGAAGGTTAGAAACAAAATAATCTATGCCTTTGGCTGTAATTTTTGAGTAATAAAAAAAACAAAAACACCCGTGTAAAAGTCAAATGGCACGCTGGAGGCAGGCTGTTTTTCCTCATAGTGAGAACTTTCCCCCATGAAACTAAATCAAGGGCTTCGCTCTTCTTGAATTTTCCCTTAACTTTGTTTATTCCTGATTTCATAAATGAGAAGCGTTCATTTTCTGTTAAATTGGGTTGTTGAAAAAAAAGAAATAGAACACAATGGGTAAAGGATTGCCAAAAAGAAGCGAGGATTATTCCTTGTGGTACAACGAATTAGTAAAGAAAGCCGACCTGGCTGAAAATTCAGCGGTAAGAGGATGCATGGTGATTAAGCCATACGGATTTTCGATTTGGGAAAAAATGCAGCGCTACCTGGACGACGAGTTCAAACGCACAGGTCATTCCAATGCGTATTTCCCCTTGTTCATCCCGAAATCTTACCTGAGCAAAGAAGCGGCTCACGTGGAAGGCTTTGCTAAAGAGTGTGCAGTCGTTACGCATTACCGCCTTAAAAATTCCGAAGACGGAAAATCCGTGGTTGTGGATCCGGACGCCAAACTGGAAGAAGAGCTGATCGTTCGCCCGACTTCGGAAACGGTTATATGGAACACATACAAAAACTGGATCCAGTCGCACCGGGACCTGCCCGTAAAATGCAACCAGTGGGCAAACGTTGTGCGCTGGGAGATGAGAACGCGCCTTTTCCTGAGAACGGCTGAATTTCTGTGGCAGGAAGGGCACACAGCCCACGCCACCAAAGAGGAGGCAATCGAAGAGACCAAGCAGATTTTGGATATTTATGCCGACTTCTCTGAAAAAATTATGGCCGTTCCGGTAGTGAAAGGCTACAAAACGGAAAGCGAGCGCTTTGCCGGAGCAGACGACACGCTTTGCATTGAAGCGCTGATGCAGGACGGAAAAGCATTGCAGGCAGGAACGTCCCACTTCCTGGGACAGAACTTCGCCAAAGCTTTTGACGTGAAGTTTGCCAACAAAGAAGGAAAACTGGACTTGGTTTGGGGAACCTCGTGGGGCGTAAGCACGCGGCTGATGGGCTCTCTGATCATGGCGCATTCCGATGATTTTGGTCTGGTCCTTCCTCCAAAGCTGGCACCGATCCAAGTTGTTATCGTGCCGATCTACAAAGGGGAAGAGCAACTGAACAAAATCGCCGAAAAAGTCGAAAGCATTAAAGCAAATCTGGAAGCCAAAGGCATTTCAGTGAAATTCGACGACCGCGACACATACAAACCGGGCTTCAAGTTTGCCGAATGGGAGCTGAAAGGCGTGCCTGTTCGCCTGGCCATGGGCCCTCGCGACCTGGAGAACGGTACCGTGGAAGTAGCGCGGCGTGACACATTTGAAAAGCAAGTAATGGAGCTGGACGGCCTGGAGGCTAAAATTGAAGGCCTGCTGGAAGAAATCCAGCACGGCATATTCCAAAAAGCCCTGGACTACCGCACAGAACACACCACTTCAGTGGATACTTGGGAAGAATTCCAGGAAGTACTTGAAAACAAAGGAGGCTTTATCTTGGCGCATTGGGACGGCACAGCCGAAACCGAAGAGCTGATCAAGGAAGAAACCAAAGCGACAATCCGCTGTATTCCTTTCGATTCAAAAGAAGAGGAAGGTATTTGCGTTCGCACAGGAAAACCTTCAAAAAGAAGAGTACTGTTCGCAAAGGCTTACTAAAAAATATTTTCAATAAAAACGGGCATCCAAAATGGACTGCCCGTTTTTTTATATCCTCCTTTCCCTATCCGATGTCAGGGTTGCTTTATCTCCTCAAACTCATCATAGCCCAAGCGCCAGCCGCTTTTCGTTTTTACCCACTTTTCCTGGTAAATACGGCCGCTTCCAATATTCATCGACCAGTCAGAGGCAAGCCGCACTGCATGATCGTTCACCTGCCGGATTCGCACGTTGCTGTAAACCAATTTTTTGGCCCCGTCCTCGATTAGCTTAGCCCAAAACGCAGTAATCGCCTCCCTGCCGTCCAGATTGGCAAAAGGCTCCGCATTCATCGATGCTTTATCCAAATACGATTTCCCGCATGCCTGCCCGTCACGCGCATTGAAGTTGCTGATCCAGTCCATAGAAGCCTTTAGCACATCTTCAAGCGCGCTATGGCTGCCTGTTGGATCAACATCCCTCACTATCGGCGTATCGTATTTTTCCTGCATCTCCCAGTCAACATAGCTCAGCTTCCACAATCCGCCGCGCTTCACCCACTTCTCCTGATAAACCACACCGCTTCCTGAACTCATGCTCCAGTTCGCCGACAAAAAAGCCGTCGTATCATTAGCTACTTCAATTCCCACCTGCGTATAGGCCAAATTCGAAGCACCGGACGCCAAAAACGGTTTCCAGAAATCCGATATTTCCTTTCGGTCTTTCTTCAGACCAAAGGGCTCGGCACGCATTCGCGCGTGCGGAAGATAAACCTCAATGCAAGCGCCGACATCGTCACGGTTGAAAGCCGCAATCCAGTCTTTACTAGCCTGAAGCACTTCCAGCGCAACCTGATGAGAAGCAACCGGTGACTGCTGAGACAAAGACCGAAGAGAAATTATACTTTTTTCGCGGGGCTCCTGACAAGCGTCAAAAAAAGCCAACAGCAGCAAGCTTGCAGCAAAGGCAAAAAGAATTCGTCGCATAACAATAAAGTGTTTGGAAACTGCTTGTTGAATCTAAACCCTGCCAAAAATATTCTGTTTGCGGGCCCATAGTCTGCTTGCAGCGCTTGTCATACGGGAATTCATAAAAAACGGCATCCTGAAAAAAAGACACCGCTTCATTTTTAACTAAATACTTCGTACTTTTTTATTATTTTCAGACACACCTCACAATCAGTGATTTATCAAAAAAATAACATGGCTTAAATTACTGACAACACCTAAAATATTGGAAATCCATTTACTCAAACGGATACTTGCCCTTGCTTAACGCATAATCAGCAACCTTTCTCCTGGCCTCTTTCAAGTTCATCGGATCTATCTTCGTAAAGCGCTTCAGCCCCATGAGCATCATCCGCTGCTCGTCGCCTTCAGCAAAAGCGTAAACGGCCTCACGGCCTGCATTCTGGCACTCGGCTACCGTATGATGCAGATAAAGCTTGGCGGCGAGAATCTCGCTCTCGCAGGCTTCGGCGCCGCGAATTCCGATGAGCTTCTGAGTGCGCAGCAAGGCAGACTCGGCAGCATAACCGTACATGAGCATATCAGCAAGATTCATCAGAATTTCCTGCTCGTCCTTCAGGCTAGCCATCAGTTTCTGCACCGCCGCGCCGGCAATCATCAGTCCGGCTTTCTTCAGATTTTCTATTACCGCCATCTCTTTGGAAAGCGGTGCTGAATAATCAGGAGTCTCAAAGCTCGGCACCGAGGTAAGTTCCTTTTGCACGGCCATTGCCGGCGTCATCAGGTCGAGCTCTCCCTTCATGGCCCTCTTCAGCAGCATGTCAATGGTCAGCATCCGATTGATTTCGTTGGTCCCTTCGAAGATCCGGTTAATGCGCGAATCGCGGTATGCGCGCTCCATGGGCGCATCCTGCGAGTAGCCCATGCCGCCGTAAATCTGCAAGCCTTCGTCCACGCAATAGTCAAGCGACTCAGATGCCATCACTTTCATCATTGCGCACTCGATGGCAAATTCCTCCACAGACTTAAGATGCGCTTCGGACGAATCCATGCCTTCAGATATCAATCTGCCGTAAGCGTCGTCAATATTTTGGCCGGCGCGGTACGAGGCTGCTTCACAAGCATAGGTAAAAGTAACCATATTGGCAATTTTATGCTTGATTGCCCCGAACTCGGCAATAGCCTTTCCGAACTGGCGGCGTTCCTTTGCATAGGCCAGCGCCTGCTTCATTACGCCTTTAGCCGAACCCACCGTTGCACTTGCCAGCTTTATGCGTCCGATGTTCAAAATATTCAAGGCGATTTTAAAACCGTTCTGCCTTTCGGAAAGCATATTCTCCACAGGCACCTTTACATCTGTAAAAAACACCTGACGGGTGGAAGATCCCTTAATACCCAGTTTATGCTCCTCCTCGTTCATAGTAACGCCTTCAGAGTCCCGGTCCACAATGAAAGCCGTAAGGTTCTTGTCGCTGTCAATCTTGGCAAAAACAATGAGCACATTCGCAAATCCGGCATTGGTAATCCACATTTTCTGCCCGTTCAGCACGTAATGCTTTCCATCTTCCGAAAGCACAGCCTTTGTTTTCCCTGAATTAGCGTCAGAGCCGCTTTCCGGTTCTGTAAGGCAATAGGACGCTTTCAATTCCCCTGTGGCCAGCTTTGGCAGATACTTTTCTTTCTGTTCTTTACTTCCATAGTATAGTATTGGCAAAGTGCCTATTCCCGAATGAGCGGAAAGCGCCACGGCAAAAGAAAACCCACCTCCGACCCGCTCGCCAACCAGCATGGAAGTGTTGAAGTCCATACCGAAGCCACCGTATTCCTCTGGAATAGAAGTGCCCAGCATGCCAAGCTCGCCGGCCTTGTCCAACAGCTGCGGCATAAGCTCCGGATGCTGCATGGAATCCATCGCCTGCACATTCGGCATGACTTCGTGCTCGATAAAATCCTCGCAAGTCTGAGCAATCATTTTTTGTTCTTCCGTCCATTCCTCAGGAATAAACACCTCCTCGGGCTTCGTTTCCCGAATAAGAAATTCGCCTCCTTTAATACTTGTCATATTTTTAATGTCTTCCATGGTTTGTTTCAGGACATCGTCCTATTAAAGGTTATTTGATTGTGCTTGTAGCTAG
Organism: Cytophagales bacterium; assembly: GCA_022360875.1. Classification (GTDB taxonomy): domain Bacteria; phylum Bacteroidota; class Bacteroidia; order Cytophagales; family Cyclobacteriaceae; genus JAKSBZ01. Next base: position 83,573 of record JAKSBZ010000326.1, read on the forward strand.
ATTATTCAACAAACTGAAAACGCCTGCTTTGTACCGTCGCTTGAAGGAATTTCTATTTTTTTCAAAAAGAGAAAAACTGTTTTTTGCTGCGACGATTCTTTCCATCCACCCACGAATTCAGCCCTTGGTCCGGAACTACAGCATTTCATATATGCCGGCAATGCCCTGTCCGCCGCCAATACAAGCCGTCACCATGCCGAATCTCTGTTTTCGCCGGCGCATTTCATGAAACAGCTGCACCGAAAGCTTGGCGCCCGTACAACCCAGAGGATGTCCCAGCGCAATCGCGCCGCCGTTCACGTTCACTACATCCGGATTAAGGTTAAGTTCCTGAATTACAGCTAGAATCTGTGCAGCAAAAGCCTCATTCAACTCAATCTGCTCGATGTCCTGCATTTTCAAGCCTGCGGCTTTGAGGGCCTTAGGCACAGCAGTCACCGGACCAATGCCCATTATGCGCGGCTCTACGCCCGCCACCGCATGGCTGACCAGCCGGGCGATTGGCTCGAGCTTGTAGCGCTTAACCATTTTTTCCGACATTACCATCACGAAGGCCGCTCCGTCGGAAGTCGGTGAAGAATTTCCCGCCGTTACTGTACCCTTATTGGCAAAAACAGGCTTCAGCTTTCGCAGCGCTTCAATAGACGTGTCTTTTCGAGGGCCTTCATCTGTGTCTACAGTAAATTTTCTAGCCTGCCGTTTTCCATCCTCGTTCACAAACACTTCTTCCACCTCCACCGGAACTATCTGATCTTTGAAAGCTCCTTTTTCAATAGCGTTAAGAGCTTTTTGGTGGGAACCAAGCGCAAACTCATCCTGCGCCTCTCGGGAAATGCCGAACTGCTTCGCCACCTGCTCGGCGGTAATGCCCATGCTCGAATAATAATCCGGATGCTTGGAAGCTAAGTTGTAATTCAGCGCGGTTTTGTAGCCCATCATCGGCACCAGCGACATCGACTCGGCGCCTCCGGCGATGATACAGTCAGCCTGGCCTGCATGAATGCGCGCCGAAGCAATGTTTATGGCCTCAAGACCAGAACCGCAGTAGCGGTTGACAAGCATTCCCGGAACCTCCTCAGGAAGCGACAGCAACGAAATAATGCGCCCCATTTGCATGCCTTGCTCGGCTTCGGGAACGGCGCATCCCACAATCAGATCGTCAACTTCTTTCAGATCAAAACCCTCAATATCGCTCACTATATGCCGGATTACTTCAGCGCCCAGATCATCCGGACGGGTAAAACGAAATCCTCCTTTCTTAGCCTTTCCGACAGCGCTCCGATAAGCTTTTACGATGTATGCATTCATATTTTTCTTATTTATTTTTTTGTCAAAAAGGGAAAATCAGTTTCTAAGCGGTTTTCCGGTCTGCAAAATAGACTGAATGCGCTCCAGCGTTTTCGGCTCGCCGGAAAGCGAAAGGAAAGCCTCTCGCTCCAAGTCCAACAGGTACTGCTCCGACACCCGGCTCGGCGAAGTCAGGTCGCCGCCGCACATCACATGGGCGATTTTGGCCCCGATCTTGGCGTCGTGCTCCGAAATGTAATTCCCCATCTGCATGCCGTGAATTCCGGCCAGGAAATTGGCCATGCCCGAGCGTCCCTCCACCTTGATGTTCTTTTGCTGAAGCGGCTGGGTGTAGTTTTGGGCCAAACTGAGCACTTTGGCCTTGGCATCCAGAATTTGCCGCGATTTATTGACAGAAACTGCATCGTGCTTCGGAATCAAACCCTGTTTTTTTGCTTCATAAGCTGACGTAGCCACTTTCGCCATGGCAATGTTCATGAAAGCCTCCTGCAGCCTGTTGAACTCCACATCTCCTTTCTCAATCTGGTTGGAAACCCGCAAAGTCATTTCCTTCGTACCGCCGCCGCCGGGAAGAAGCCCGACCCCCGTTTCAACAAGTCCGATGTAGGTCTCTGCAGTCGCCTGCACAGCATCTGCATGCAGCGTCAGCTCGCAGCCTCCGCCCAGCGTAAGTCCGTGCGGAGCAACAACAACCGGCACCGACGAATACCGCGCGCGCATGGTCGACTGCTGGAATATGCGCACCATCATGTCTATTTCGTCGAATTCCTGCTCAACAGCGTGCATAAAGATCAGAGCAAGATTGGCTCCGGCCGAAAAGTTAGCGCCTTCATTGGCAATGACCAGTCCTTTGTACTTTTCTTCAGCAATATCAATAGCTTTGTTCAGCCCTTCGATCACCTCGCCGCCAATGGTATTCATCTTGGTATGAAACTCCAGATTCAGCACACCGTCTCCGATATCATGAAGCGTAGTTCCTGCGTTTTTCCAGACAACGCTTTCCTTGGACAGATTGTCCAGCACGATAAAAGCATCCTTGCCCGGAATTGTCTTGTAAGACTTGGACGAAATGTCGTAATACTTCTTTTTGCCGTCTTCTACTTTGTAAAAGCTGCCGCAGCCAGCCTCAATCATTTCGTACACCCACTGGGCAGGTTTATAACCCAGTTCTTCCATTTTCGGAAGCATTTTCTCAACACCCAGCGAATCCCAGGTTTCGAACGGCCCGAGCTCCCAGCCGAAGCCGGCGCAAAGCGCGTCGTCAATTCTGTACAGCTCATTGCTTATTTCGGGAATCCGATTGGTTACATAGCGGAAAAGGCCGAAAAAAGAATCGCGATAAAACTCGCCGGCTTTGTCCATGCCTGTCACCAGCATACGGAATCGCTCCTTGAGCCTGTCCACTGGCTTGGTCATTTCCAGCGTCGGGAAGCTCACCTTTTCCTTTGGCCTGTATTCCAGCGTTTTCAGATCCAGCGTCAGAATTTGTCGGTTGCCCTGTTCGTCTTTGGTTTTTTTGTAAAAACCCTGCTTGGTTTTGTCTCCCAGCCACTGGTTTTCCACCATGGTGCCGATGACGCGCGGAAGCTGGAAAATCTCCCGCTCTTCATCGTTCTCCAGCGCCTGATGAAGATTGTTGGCCACTTTCACCAAAGTATCAAGGCCTACAACATCGGAAGTGCGAAAAGTAGCGGACTTCGGTCTTCCGATCACCGGACCGGTGAGCTTGTCGACCTGGTCAATGCTCAGCTCCAATTTGCGCATGGAATCCACCACTTTCAAAATGGCATAAATTCCAACGCGGTTGGCGATAAAAGCCGGGGTGTCTTTGCACAGCACCGGTGTTTTGCCAAGGTGCAAGTCGCCGAAACGGCTGACAAACCGAAGCACTTCCGGATCAGTTTTTTCTGTAGGAATCAGCTCCAGAAGCTTCAGGTAGCGAGGCGGGTTAAAGAAATGGGTGCCAAGAAAATGTCGCTGAAAATCCTCGCTTCGTCCCTTAAGCATCCAATTGATCGGTATGCCCGATGTGTTTGAGGAAACAAGCGTTCCAGGCTTGCGATGCTTTTCTACCTGCTCAAAAACGCGCTGTTTGATTTCAAGATTCTCGACAACGGCTTCGACTGTCCAGTCGCAGTCGGCAATTCGGTGCATGTCGTCTTCAAAATTTCCGACGGTTATGCGGTCGGCAAACGCCTGGTCGTAAATTGGTGATGGATTGGCCTTCAGACTGAACTTCAGCGCCTCGGAAACCAGCCGGTTCCTGACTTGCCTGGATTCCAGACTGAGTCCCCCAGCCTTTTCTTTTTCGGTAAGCTCCTTAGGGACAATGTCCAGAAGCAATACCTCTTTGCCGATATTGGCAAAATGACAGGCAATGCGGGAACCCATGACTCCTGAGCCGAGTATGGCGACCTTCTGGATTTTTCGGTTCATATGTGAAAAATTTTATATTTTGTGACTATTTTTCTTTTCTAAACACCGCACAGATGCTTTTTTAACTTCTAGCACTTTGCCTTTACCAGTACCTTTGCCAAATTCTGAGCTCGAATTTTCGGCAAGACCGGAAACTAAAAACAGACACTTGCAAAGCGTTTTTTCAAAAAATGCCGAGAAACACCACTTCCGAGGCGCTTTCTTTTCAAAAACCGGAAACTCGTCTAAAAACAATTATTTTTCATGAAATAATTACTAATAATCTAAAAAAAATGAAGGAGAAAAGTTAATGATCCTGCTCTTTTTTTAGCATCGCGACGGTTGCTTAAAAATTGAAAATCAATATCACTTCTGCAGTTGCTAAACAGGGAACGCAAGAAGAAATACTTCCGGTTCCTGGGCTCGTGCGTCAATTGTTAGTATTTTCCGAAAACAAATCTTCAACCTGCAAATCATATGAAACATCCATGGTATTCGGCCTTAGCATGCACGAAATACATGATTGTTATGGATGCTCCATATGACCATTGAAAAACTATCAGAAACAGATGAAAATTCAAATGAAAGGAATGACGGCCATAGTCTGCGGAAGCACTTCGGGCATCGGCAAAGCAACGGCAACCGTTCTGGCCAGCGCAGGAGCGAATGTCATCCTGTTTGCGCGCAACGAACAGAAACTACAGGAAACGGTAAAGCAGCTGCCGAAAGTGGAGACAGAGCAAACGCACCGCTGCCTAGTTGCCGACTTCGACCGCCCGGAAGCGGTGAGCAAAGCAATCACTACCGAGCTTGACAGAAACGAGCCTGTGCATATTCTGGTCAACAACACCGGCGGTCCGGCGCCGGGACGCGCCATCGACGCCACTGCGGTAGACTATATTAAAGCTTTCAACCGCCATCTGGTGGTTAATCAGGTGCTGGCGCAGCTCTTGGTTCCTCGCATGATAAAAGCGGGCTACGGACGGATTATCAATATTGTGTCGTATTCGGCAAAAACACCGATTCCGGGACTGGGCGTGTCAAATTCCGTTCGCGGAGCGGTGGCCAGCTGGGCCAAAACACTGGCCGGAGAGCTTGCTCCACACGGCATCACAGTCAACAACGTGCTGCCGGGACTGACTGAAACCGAACGCTTGAGCGGTCTTATTCAGAACCGGGCAAAAGAAGCCGGAACAACACCGGAGGAAATTGCCGAGCAGATGAAAGCGACCATTCCCGCCCGGCGTTTTGCCCGCCCGGAAGAAACAGCCGAAGCCGTTGCTTTTCTGGCCTCTCCTTCCGCAGGATACATCAACGGCGTTAACCTTCCGGTAGACGGCGGGCTCACACCTTGCCTATAAGCCGTACGCAAAATCCAGTATGGAACCTTTTCAGTTGTCGTCCGAGCAAGACAGCAACAGAAAACAACAAGAAATTTCATGTGCAGAACCGCTTTCCTAATATTGAGAAAGCGGTTTTGTTTTTTTTATGCATAAAACCTGCTGTTTTTTGGAATTATTAAACATTAACATATTTTTAAATTATAATAAATCAAATATTCCCTATCTTGCCTTCGCTAAAACTCCAAACATTAAAACATGAAAATCAACTGGTTATCCAGAGCAGGAGCTTTACTTTTCCCGATGCTGCTCTTAGGATGTTACAATGTCGCCGATCCGCCTTCGGATCCTCAGACAAAGCCAACGCCCGTCGTAACAAACTGGAATATCAGCGAATGCCTGCCGGCAGTAAGCTCTTCGAAACTTGATATCGCAACGCTGAATATGTGGATGTTTGCTGACAAAGACGGAGACTATCCCGGCAGCGGCAATTACAGCGTTTCG
>JAKSBZ010000043.1 GCA_022360875.1 Cytophagales bacterium
AAGAGCAAAGAGGTCCCCTGCCCTATAACAGCCATATCCACCCTGCTTGATGTAAACTTATTCAATTGAAGATGGTAAAGCGAACTATCGCCAACCAGTTTAAGCAACAACATCAATTCTCCCAGCGCCTCTGAAAAAACATAGTCTTCAACAACAGTTCCCGTTCCTCTGTAAAGCGGAGAAGCCACCGCCTCTTCTATCACAATAATATTCTGGGAACTTTTCACCTCCCGAATGAACTTTTGAAAGCGCTCCTGTTTAAGAAAATTAACATCCTCCGGAACCTGATGAAGCGGCTTCTTTCTCTTTTCCATTTCCTTTCGGATCAGAATCTCCGCCAAATCAGGTACCCGTCCGCCGTACCAGTGATGGATAAAATGCTTAACCACTTCTTCCAGTCGGTCCGCTAGCTTTTTCGACTCCAAAACAAAAGGCGGATTCATCCGGACATTTCTGCCGGCAATATGTGCGATCTTGCTGCCAAGATCAGTCTTCCAGGGGGCCAGCTTATCAAACAAGTCCTGATTCAGGAAAACCCAAAATTTATTATTGCTTTCACCCCGCAAAGAATAAATCCGCAATCTTTGGGCGTCGCTTTTTCCATGAAAAGCAAGCGAATGAATACCGACACCTAGATTTTTCAAAAACAAATCCTCTCTGTCTTCTTCTCTTCGGTTCAGTCCCTCTGCGTATTTTTCCACCTCTTTCCGATAACTTGATTCGACTAATTCACCAGACAGATCTTCGTCAAACCATCCATAATAGCCCCGGAAGGCCCTGCTTGTAAAAAGCATCAGAAAATCCTGAGGTTCCATTAGCGCGTACTCCTCCTGCAGATACCGAGATAACAAACTCAGATGACGCGACTCAGGCTCGTAAAAATAGCATTGCTCAATAAGCTCTTTGTACCAAAAAACAAAATATGGTACACTAACCAATACCGGCTCCGAGTCCTTGCCAATCCGCTTGACAGGCGGCAAATCCCTTCCGCAATGGCTGGGATAATACAACTTGACACCCTCATCCGAAATACGAGGAGCAGGCGCTTCTTCGCCGGATGTTAGCGTAAGACATTCCACAACACATTTCTTTTTGTATTTTTTATGGTGTTGTTCAAGGAAATCTGAAAAAACATCGAATCCCGCCAGCTCCTCCAACCGTTTCATGTCTTCCCAAAAAACCTGCTGAGCGGTTCTTTCTCCAGACACCAAGGCCTGCGGGTGTTCCGAGTGGCTCGATGCCTTTAGAGATGCCAGAATATGACTCGTTTGCTGCTGAATCCACCAGTACAGGCTGTCAAGCGCTATCCTGTTTTCCCTCTCCAGATTGTCTTCATTATCAATTTCAAACAGCTGCAAACCATAAAGCATGTTGCGCAACAGGGCCAAACAGTCTTCAAGCATCTTTTCCCGTTTTTGCTCGCTGGTTTCCAGCGGCATCAATTTCTGGCTTCTCTCCAGCAATAGCGAGTTATTAACCAACGACTTAAGAAGCTCAGGAGGAAAAAACAGGAACTTGTTTCGCAAGACATTAATATCGAGCACCTGTAAACTTTCATGAGATAAAAAGGGAGGGCAAAAAGAGGACTGAGAGGATTTTGGGGAAGCGGATAGGGTGCTCTTCTTTTTTTGGTCATGGATCACGCATCCTGTCTTACAAAATTTATTCCTCTGAAAAATAGCTTCTTCAACACGCATTAACTGCGCGGAACTCCAGATTTTCAGTATGCATTTCCTTAAAAAATCTATCCCAAAATTGCTGGAAAAAGCATAGCTGCAGGCAACTCTCTTGTGAATATTTCAAGCCCCATCTGTTTATAAAATTATAAGTTACCCACTTGTTTCAGAAGCCAACATACCAATTACATAACAGAGTCGAGCGCAAACGAACCGGAAAATCAGTAAATCCGCCGGCGCTCATCCAGGCCATGCTCAGCAGGAAGGTTTACCGCCGGCTGCTCGGTCAAAAAACGGGAAATACCCCGGCCACCTGCCGGCTTTCCCGCAAAGAGCAGCAAATTGAATCTTTGCTGGAGCAATACGAATTTTTAACCGCAGAAAAATTAAACCTGTCCAGAAGAAAAAGTCAACTTAAAGACAATTACAAAGAAAACATTTACTCCCGGTTGGCCTGTCTGCACCAGCTCGAACAGCTGGCTTTCGAATGGAAAAGGACACATGAAATCTCAGAAGAACAATTGAAAACCGGCTGCTCAGATTCGGATTTCAGAATCAACGCCTGGCTGCTAGGGGAAATTCAAAAAGAACGGACTATACTAACGCAAGAACATCTTGATGCACAAATCCCTTTTATGCCCAGCATCAGGTACGGCTTTTCCTCTCCTCCTTCTCATCCATACTGGCCCGGGTACGAGCAGTTTCTAAAACTTCCCGAAAGCCCATCGGATATATTCGATATAGACACCAGCAGTTGCTCCGAGTCAGAAACCCTAAGCGTAAAAGGGCTGCTGCTCAGCTTTATGAATCAGCTTACCGCCCTTCCAACCGGACAAAAAATCGTTTCAGAATTCACACAGTTGGCAACAACTGAAAGCGTTCCGTCCCTAAAACTAATCCCGTTCTACAAAGAAGATCCCGCTCCTTTTTTTGGAATAGACCCGAAAACCACTCAAATTCAAATCACAACAGGATGGACTCCTGAAGATTTCATGCTTCCAGTTCGTGCTATTTCCCGATCGGGATTATTTCAGAAAACGGTCACCAAACAGTCGCAGGACAGCACTTTCGCAATACCCAGCCTGTTTCTGGGCGCCATGCTCAACAAAGCAATGTGCCTAAAACGGAGAATGAAAGAAGACAAAGCAGAAAAAATGTATTTTCAGGATTTGGCCCTGCTTTACAATGAAGCCAAACTGCCTGCTCCCACACATGCTCAGTTTATCCGAACAAATTCCAGCCTGTCCGAAGCTCCGCAAGAAGAAGACTTTACCTCAGGCTCCGGCCTTTTTTCCGCTCTGAGCCTTGAGCCCGGAGCCGCCGCTGCCGAACTGCGGCCAAAGACATTCTTCGTTCCGTCCCACGGCTTGCTGCGACCTTCCGAAGCGTTTTTCGGAAAAGAGCAAGCCACTATGTCTTTGCTGCAGCCCTCGCTAGACTTCAATCCGGAAACCATGGATTTCTCCAGCATCAGGAAACTCGGCACTCAGGGAAAATACAGCAATGTATACGAGTTCAACCTAAGCAACGGAAAGCCGCTCATTATTAAATTTGTCAAACCAATCGGCGACTATCTCCATTCCTTCAGCTGGCACCCCGAAAAAGAAGCCTTTGCATCCAATTTTATCCGGTCCTTCGCCCGAAGAATAGATGCCCCCGAAACTCTGGCGCTGGCCCAAAACGATCCGAGACTTGAAAAAATCCGGGTGGGAATCCAAAAACGGCCTCCATTCGCAAACAAAAAAGAATTCCTTTCCAATCTAAGGATGGCCCAGCTGACAAGCTGCTCCCACCCGTGCCTCATCATGGAAAAAATGTCCGGACGCTCAATCCTGGAGCTGATCAGCATACACGGAAAAGAACAGCAAAACAGACTCCTCTATTTGCTGATGAGCCCTCCCAATGTGCTCGCCGCCATCGGAGAACTGTATCTTTACGACTTGCTGCTGGGAAATTTTGACCGCTTGTGGGAAGGCGTGCACGGAGGCAATTTGCTTTTTACCGCCAATTTTTCATACGACTTGTTCGGACAGCTTGTCGCCCGTGAGCATGAACAAAGCCTTCCTCTTCAGGCAATTGACCAAAGTCTGTCGCTTTACGGACAATATATCTTTCTCAAAAGGCTAAAAAACGGAAGCAGACCAAGCAAAGACGACTTAAGCTATTCGAGAATGGGACACTACGTGGAAGAATCCGAAAAATTTTCCACTAAGCTGCACCAGAATACTCACCACATGCTTGAATATCTGGAATCCCTGTTAAAAAATGTTCTTGACAACCTTATGCGGGGTAAGCTCGGGCATTCACTGCCGCTGAATTTTTTGAGTAACTTTATATTCGATCTTTCTCTGGCTCCTCTGGAACTTGGGATAGTGGAAGGCATGCTTAAGCTGCAAAGCAAACAACCGATGCTCGAAGCTTTTTCGAAAATGCGCTTTCCCAACTTCGCAACCGATGCCCGCTATTTTTTTGAATGCTGCCAGCGCGTTCTTGCCCTGCTGTCACGCTACGACCAGCAGCAGCTCATTATCAGGTTTTCTGAAGAAAAAAGCAAAATCAAAGAGCTTAGCTAATATACGGCTTTTCAAACCTAGATATTGAACTTACTTTTGTTCCTTAGCACCGGCCTTACTAACCAGGCGCTTCAGCTCTTTGCTATTCTCCGAATCCCTTATAAACTTATTCATGATCATAACCCATTTTTTCAAAACACCCATCGCCTCCTTAGAAAAATCATACGTTTCCCATTGCTGAAAATCTGCCAGCCCGGTTTTATTGTCCGCCATACGGTCCACTGTTTCCATAAACCCCTCATCAATCCATTCAGTGTTTATCTTCGCATGGGCACACGGAGCAAGGAGTTCTTCAGCGCGAATAGCCAAGGGACTTGGCTGCTTTTTCCTAAACGAATCAAACTGCATTTCCATAAGCTGTTCAAACACTTCCAAGGCCTGAGCAATTATCCCCTGCAAATCTCCGGAATACTCATCCTCATTTCCTGCAAATTTCTGATACAGTATCGACTCATGAGTACTGTAATACTTGCGGGGTTTCTCCACTTCCAACGAACACCAAATTTTGTCTTTAGAATCCGCAAGCACAGCCTCTTTTTCATCCGGATCCATTAATTCAATATTGCGCGGCTCCTTTTTCTTCTCTTTGTATAATAAAGTTTCCCCGCGATACCGAGGGGGCAATTGCTCCTTAAAATACATGCTTCCGTAGGAGTTCAGCTGGTGGTCAAAAGCTACAATAGCTGGACTTTTTTTCGGGCATATAAAAAAGTTTCCGCAGTTAAG
>JAKSBZ010000362.1 GCA_022360875.1 Cytophagales bacterium
TATTTCTATCCATTCAGTGGATAATCCGGTTGATATGGGGAATTGACTCCGGCAGTGCCTTCATACGAAGGCTGATGGCATTCAGCAGCTGGGATTCGATCAACTCGGCATAGGTCATATTCTCACTGGGCAGGCCATGGCAGACCAGGCTGGTTTTGTCTGGCTGGGGGCGGGTCAGATCGGGCTTTGGATTGGCTTCCATAACGGAAAGCTCTCCATTGGCATCCATACGGATATCGACCCGGATAAGACCCTGAAGGCAGAGACCGGCATGAACCTGTTGGCCCAGTTCATGAATCCGGGAGATCAGCTGTTCATCGGTAACAGTCAGCAGACGCTCCGATGAAATCGCTTTCTTATCCATTGAGGTGAACACGAACTCATTCTGTTCCAGGTGGCGCTCGATAACCGAGAAGGCAAAGGGTTTGTTTTTGCAGATCAGCTGTTGCTGTTTCTTGACTACCGGGCCACTGACGGCTACCACAAACTCACGACCGGGCAGGTACTCTTCAACCAGAACGGTATTTGAAGTGCATTCCTGAGTCTGCTTGACCAGCTCCCAGGCCTTTTCGATTGAGTCAGCGTAGTTGACATGGATAGAGGCACGGCCAGAGGTGGGTTTGACAATAAACGGCCCCTGGTTGCTGCCAAAACGTCGAGTAATTTTCTCATTAAAGTCTGCAAAGCTGTTTTGACAACTGTGGCAGACCAGAAAACGCGGGGTTGGAATATCCAGGTCGACCAGTGCCTGCTTGAACAGGTGCTTGTTATCCAGCAGTGTGGCATTCACCGGATTATGCCCAACATAAGGCAGCCCCACCATTTCCATTAAGGCCGGAAGATGAGACATAGGGTTGTAGCCCTGAAGACCACCGCTGTTGCAGAATACGATATCAACATTCTGCTTCTGCAGCTGTTCTACCAGCTGAGCATTTTCTGGCAGGGTGACCACATTGTGGTAGCCACACTCTTTCAGGGCCTCGGCAATCTGCCGGGCAACCGGTTCGTAGGTTTTGGTGGCACGGGGATTGTAAGTCTGGTAAAAGCAGCTGCCTTCATCGTTCTTGTCACCACCATGGATAACTGCAATCGAGAGGTTTTTTCTCAATTTTTCCTGGCTGGCTGTGAGGGTTGTAACGACTTCTTGCATGGGACACTGGTTACCGCTTGTCGACATCTAATATGAGAGCTCTACGCTGAACAGCGACTTTAAGATTCAATGAAAAGCGCAACGTGACAATATGTGTCTGAAGGATCCTAGTCGATACCATTTTCGGGATGGATTTCTTTTATTGTTGCAGATCTGGGAATCTGGGAAAGAAATTGCAGTACACGCTGTGGAATCGGTCGTCGAATGCAGGAGGATGTTGTCTAAGCGACTTTCAATAGAAGGTTAGAGCCGAAAAAAGTAAGCTGACCATAACCCTGGCGTTAGACACTGCTCGTGTATAGGTGAAATTACCTTCTTTTTCTCCTTGATCTTCGCGTGACAGAATTTTGTTTTATGTCCGATCTGTTGATCGGGGTGAGCTTTTCTATTGTTTTTTTAATCCGTCCCCGGTCAACTGATGAGTCTCCTTTGAAACAGCTGGCATATCCGGATAGAAACTGCTTGGTCCACAGGTCTCTTCTGGTTGATGTGAATTGCTGGGACACAATGGGCTGGGTTCCTTCGTGGATGGCCTGCAGTATCTGGTGGAAAGAATATTCAGCTATGCAGTCATTGTACTGAGTATGTAGGCCCGTAGCAGGGTTAAACTGATCCTGGAACTTCTTTTTCTGGCGTAACAGCCCTTTGAGCAGGATGGGGTTTTCCTGGGTGTTGGCTCCAAAGCAGCCCATGCCCCGTGCGTAACTGCTGTATTGATGCATGAA
>JAKSBZ010000047.1 GCA_022360875.1 Cytophagales bacterium
CTGTTCCTGGGAGGTGAAAGTGATGTCGCCGTAAAACGTGCTTAGGCGCCCGAAAATGACGGTGAACGGGTGGCCGACTTTGGAAAGGCTGTCTGCCAGGTTTTCATAAACTACCTGTACAGGAAATGTGTCTGCCTGCACCTCAATGCGTATCTGCTGGCCGAAAAGCGTGTCGGAAAGGTAAAACCGCTGATGCGTTTCCGTTTGATTGTCAGCTTGGAACAGCACGGAAGAGGCCGAATCCAGCACCTGAACCTTGTAAGAAAAGTCAGGAATTGAATCGGGATTCAGCACCAGCAGTTCGAACTTGGCATAATCCCGTTCGGTGAAATCGAGCGATGTGTAGCCATAGTCTTCCAGCGGCCCTCCGTCATACGGCAGAATTTCGATGGCCAGCGGTGTGGTGCTGTTTTCGTTTACTGAAAAATCGATCGGCAGCGGTGAGTCGACCAGCGAGGCCATTGGAGAATTATCAAGAGGAGCCAGATACAGAATGTCGTCGCTTGCATCGAGCAGCAACAGCTGCTTAATCCTGTACTCACCGACAGGCAAGGCAATCGGATTAATATACAGCTCTCCTCCGGTGTGGATAGCAGGAAGTTTGGCGTCCAGCGCCAGAAGGCCCTGGCGAAGAATCCGCACCTGTACATACATCACATCATCGAAAGAAGCGCTGTTAAGAATGCGTGCAGAAGAGCCGGCAGGCGGCGGAAGAAAGGATAAAGCTACTTTACCTTCCCTGGTGGAGTCGTCCGTTGCAGGGTTTTCGCAGGAAACAAATAAAAAAACTAAAAGAGAAAATCCCCCAAAAATATGCAGAAAGCGCCGACTCACCGAATGTAAAATCGAATGAATCATGAATGGAAAATTTAGAGTTTCTTGTTTGCATATTGGTTCGCAATGAGTTCCTGTTGTGCTTTTTCGCTGGTTTTCTTAGTTTCCAAAAGGTATTTCTGTTTGACGGAAACCGGGGACACGCATATTATCTCGCTGGATTTTGTTTGAAACTGGAAACTTGCTGAAGTTTTTCCGGGTGTTGGATGCTTCAGGAGAATTCATAATGTTGCAGCCTGTTTTTTTTGATGGATAAAAGAAGATGCAATCTGCATGAGTCAATTAATTAATAATTAGTTAATATAAATTTGTTAATTAAATATTAATGAAATAATTTACAAAAAAATAGATGTTATGTATTTTCTGTGTTTTTTTAATGAATCAAATTATTCAAAAAACTGCCTGGCGTTTGTGCGCGTGCCTGCTGTTGTTTGGCTGCGGCGGCTCGGAAAAACCGAAAGTAAACTTTCCATCTTTTAAATATCACCCTGTAGTGGACGTGGAGCAAATCCAGGATTCGGTAAATTTAACAAACTTGCTGGAGAGCTATCGCTATGTCCCTTTGGAGACCAATGACAGCTGCCTGCTGGGTGAAAAGATTTATGAGCGCGAAAAGCTCGTCTGGCAGGACAAAATATTTCTCCAGGACAAGCGGGGCGTTTATGTTTTTGACCTGCGGTCGGGTAAATTTCTGTATTCCCTTACCAAAAAAGGCCGGGGACCGGGCGAGTTTGATGCTTTCAACGGGCTGTCGATGTCGATTGACAAAGGCATTCTTTATTTGTGGCAGCCTTTTTCCAAAATGTTGTGCTTCCGGGCGGAAACGGGCGAATACCTGCGGGAATTTAAACTTCCCAGAGGCGGAGTAAATACCTGGATACATGATGATAAGGCTATTATGTACAAAGCCAATAAGGATGAGGCTGCGGTGAACGGCGATACGGTCACGGCATTGTATTATCCGCTGAATAATCCTGACAAAGCCGTTTCGCTGGATTATCCTCATTTTTATAAAACGAACTGGTTTAAAAACGGCCCGATTGCAACCGGGCAGGCCATGTATTGGATGGAGATATGGTTTAATCAGCTGTACAAATGGGACGGGGAGAAGTTCCGGCCTTACTTTTTTTGTGATTTCGGCGAGCGGAATCTGACTTCTGCCAAAGATAGCAAGGGGAAGGAACATGGTAAAGATTATATCATGCAATGCGATATGTGCGAAAATGAGGACATGATCCATGTTGAATTTTATTACTCAAAAAAATGGCCTAGTTCTTGGCCTTCTGCGTCTTTGCTTTTTGACAAGCGGACAAAGAAGTTTATGGCTTATAAAGCCAAGGGGGCAACAGGAGCTTGCCTGTCAATTTCGCCGCAAGGAGGCTGCAAAAAAGAGTTCTGGTCTGTAGCGTCTGCCGGCACTCTTGTGTGGAAGCGCAAGACGATTTTTGAGGAAAAAATCGACACGGCTTCGCTGCGCGCGGATGTGTGGCGGGTGCTCAAGAACATCAGGGAATCCGACAATCCCGTGCTGATGTTCAGCCGGTATAAGCCGTCGGTTTGAGGTCCGGCAATCCAACATGACCGCGAAGCTGGAATAGAATTATTGCCAATGAATACTCAGAAACAGTAGATTGAGGGTACTATACTCATTCAGTTCTCTAGTACTGGATAATAGCCCTCAAATTATAAATCAACTAAAAAAAATATTATGAGAGAATTTGTTATTAAAGTTTTTTTTGTGTTAACACTTTGTGTTAGCTGTAATAAGCATAATGAGCAGGCACAAAGTTATAACGATTCAACGATTCATATCTCTATAGCTGATGTGCCTGAAAGTGAGTATAAAAAAGCTGATAGTGTAAAATTTATCCCACTTGAAACATCTGAAGATTGTTTGATAGGCAATGTAGATAAGTTTATGGTTTCTGAGGAACGAATTTTTGTAGCCGATATGAAGATAGGAAACGCACTTTTTATTTTTGATAATGAAGGGCGATTAATAAAGAAGTATGCTGCGCACGGGAAAGGATCTAAAGAGTTTCAAGGTAAAATACAAGATTTTGATGTGAAGGATCAAATCTTTTTGGTTACGGATGCTCACGAAGTAATATGCTTGTCATTGGATGGGGATTTCAAATGGAAAAAAAGCGCTGGTCGTGTGTTTAGCACCCGAACAATCGCAAAGACTACAGATGGTTTTTGTTTTGGGCAGCGATGTTCAAAATATATGCCGTTTAATGAGGAAAAAGACATGTATTATGATCTAGTGCGAACTGACAATAATTTTAATATAAGGAAAAAAATGCATCCTATTGTCTTTGAGCAAGCAGTAAATATGATTTGGCTGTCTCATTCATTTACTTCACATGATAATACAGTATATTTTGTTCCAAATGTAAGCGATTCTATACGAGTTTTTGGTAATGAAAAAAACATGACATATAAAGTAGATTTTGGTTATGGATATGACCCGATAAAAATACGAAATGATAAAGAGTACGTTAAGAATTTAAGGGCAGAGGACAAATTAAGTTACATTTCGAAAATCATTCGGGTGGATAATAATATGCTTGTTTTTTCATATTATTCTAAAGGTA
>JAKSBZ010000368.1 GCA_022360875.1 Cytophagales bacterium
CTTGGCTGTGGTGGTGGAAAACGGAAAGGTGGAAGGCATCATTACTGACGGAGACGTGCGCCGGGCAATGGAAAGCTATGAAGAGCGTTTCTTTAAGATGAAAGCTTCGGAATTCATGTCTTCGAACCCCAAAACAATTCGGGCGGAGGAAAAAATCAAGAAGGCTGAAGACCGAATGAACGAGCTCAAGATCAATTCGCTTCTGGTGACTGAAGACGGACGGCTGATTGGTGTGCTGCAAATTTACGACATAAAATTTTAGTCTTTGGCGGCTGTTTTTGGCCGGCAATAAACAATTGAAGAATATGAAAACGGTTGTCATTATCCCGGCGCGTCTGCGTTCCAGCCGCCTGCCCGGAAAAGTGCTTCTGGATTTGGACGGAAAACCTATCGTACGGTGGGTGTATGAGCGCGCAAGGCAGGCCCAGGGAGTTCATGAGGTGTATATTGCAACGGACAGTGCTGAGGTGGAGCGTGTTTGCCGGCAGTTTACTGAGAATGTGATCATGACTTCGGATACGCATCAGTCGGGCACGGACAGGATTGCCGAAGCAGCCTCGGATTTGGATGCTGAAGTAGTGATAAACGTTCAGGGCGACGAGCCGCTGATTTCTCCTGAAGTGATTTCGAAGCTGGCAGGGGAGTTTCAGGACGAAAGCTTGCAGATGGGAAGCGTGATGACGCTTATCGACAAGGCTGAGGACGTTATTAATCCCAATGTGGTGAAGGTGGTAACTGACAGCCGGAGCAATGCGCTGTATTTTTCGCGGTCGCCGATTCCGTATCCGAGAGAAGCGGTCGCCGAGCTGCACCGGGGGCATATGCCGAAAGGTATTCGGTATTACAAGCATCTGGGAATTTATGGTTACCGGAAGGATTTTCTTCTTCAGTACTACCGGCTTGCTGTTTCTCCTTTGGAAGAAACTGAAAAACTGGAACAGCTGCGCGCACTGCAGAACGGATACTGCATACGGATGATTGAAACGGACTATAATTCGGTTGGCATTGATACGAAAGCCGATTTGGAGCAGGTCCGCGCTTTAGTAAAAAAAGAAAACGCATAAAGATTTATGAATCCATTATTTGATCAGATAAAAAACAGCAAATTCCTGATTTCAGGACCTTGCGTGATTGAAAACGAAGATATGGTAATGAGGCTCGCCGAGCAGATTGCCGAAATCGCCGCTAAGTTTGATCTGACTTATTTTTTCAAAGCTTCTTATGACAAGGCTAACCGGACTTCTATCAGTTCGTACCGCGGTCCGGGCTTGGACGAAGGGCTGCGAATACTGCAAAAGGTAAAAGAGCAGTTCGGTCTGCCTGTTTGTACGGATATTCACGAGGCGGCTCAGGCTGCGCCGGTGGGTGAAGTGGCAGATATTGTCCAGATTCCTGCTTTTCTTTGCCGTCAGACCGATTTGCTTGTGGCGGCGGCTAAGACAGGCCAGATCGTCAACATCAAGAAAGGGCAGTTCCTTTCAGGAAAAGACATGAAGCATCCGGTTCAGAAAGTGCTGGATTCGGGCAATCATCAGGTGCTGCTTACTGAAAGGGGCAACATGATGGGCTACGGTGATTTGGTGGTGGACATGCGGAATTTGGTGGACATGAAAGCGCTGGGCGTTCCTGTGGTGATGGATGTAACACACTCTACGCAGAAGCCGGGCGGTTTGGACGGAAAAAGCGGCGGCAACCGGGAGTATGCCCCGTACCTTGCTGCAGCAGCAGCGGCTGTCGGCGTTGACGGGTTCTTCTTTGAAGTGCATGAAAATCCTGAAAAGGCCTTGTCGGACGGCCCGAATATGGTGAAGCTAACGGAATTTGAAGGCGTGTTGGAAAATATTTTTGACAGAAAATAAGAGACAAGTTTTCCAAGAGCAAAAAAGGCTGTCCGGTTTGTCGGGCGGCCTTTTTTTTGTTTTTTGGAAATTTTGTGAGGGATTATTGCGGTGGCAGTTTGATGTGAAAATCATGAAATGACTGCCTCCTAAAGATGTGCGGCATTTTCTGCTTGTTGCCGAATTATGCAGGTTTTTCAGTGTTGAGCACAGAATATTAAGACGGCAGCGAGTGGATTATCGAAATTTTTTATTCAAAAATAGCATAGTTGAGACATATGTCCTTTCTTGCATACGGCAAATAGCCTAATTTTGTACCCAACAAACGGTTATGCAATTTACTGAGCTGTTATCGAATGTGCCTTCGCCTCTTAAGGAAGCTATTCATACCTTTGAGCTGGAGAAAGGCAAATTCCTCCTGGAGCAGGGGGCTTACCCTTCGTATGTATACATTCTCATTGACGGAGAAGTAAGGGCTTACCACAGCAGTGCCAGCGGACAGGAATTTTTGCTGGGGATATTTCATAGGAACGAGCTTTTCGGTGAGCTGGAAGTGCAGACAAAAACGCCGGTTTTTGCTTCGGTCAAGTGTCTTGAGGATTCTGTGTTTATCCGCATTCCTCACGAAGTTTACTTTGAATTGTTCCGGGCGGTTCCCGAGTTTGCTATTCATGTGAATATGCAGATTTGCCGGCGTAACATAAATGCGTCTTCCCGGATGGTCGAGCACAACTTCTTTCCTTTGGAGTATCATGTAGTCAAATATATTGTCGCTTGCACCGAAGACATGAAAGAGAGCTCGATGCGGCTCAACAAAAAGGAAGTAGCGCTGTTCTTGGGCACTTGTCTGCGCAGCTTGAACCGGATACTTAAGCAGCTGCAGGACGGACGGCTGATTGAGATAAAAAAGAATGTGCTTTATGTTCTGGATAAAAATCAGATGAATATGATTTTGTCAAAGAACTTCAGATAAGGAAGTTTTAGATTGGACTCCGATAAATAATATTTTCATGTTTTAGTGTTTGTTGCATTAGCAACTAAAAAAGCCAACCCTGGGGTTGGCTTTTGTTTATTGTAAGACTGTTGGTGATTATCCAATCGCAACGCGAACGAATTTAGTAACAGTCATTCCTTTGTTCAGGCTGTTCAAGTACGCTTCAACAGATTTGCTTCCGTCTTTTACGAAATCCTGAGCCAACAATGTGTTGTCTTTGTAGTATTTGTTCAGCATTCCCATCGCAATTCTCTCAACGATGTTCTCAGGCTTTCCTTCAGCAAGCGCTTTTTCTTTACCGATTCTCATTTCTTGCTCTACGATCTCAGCAGGAACTTCGTCTTTGTTCAATGCTACTGGGTTCATAGCCGCAACCTGCATTCCTACATCTTTACCTGCCTGAATGAAGTCAGCATCGCCAGTGTTGGCCAAGCTTACCAAAACACCCAGTTTGTTGTTTGAGTGGATGTAAGGAACCACTTTCTCGCCTTCAAGAACTGTGAAGTTTTTGATTTCAAGTTTTTCACCGATTTTACCGATGTTTTCAGTGATTACTTCAGCAACTGTCTGACCGTTGAAGTCCGCAGCCAGCAATTCTTCAGCTGTTGCCAGGTTTCCAGCAAATGCAATGTCAAGAATGTCGTTAGCCAGTTTTACAAAGTCTACGTTTTTGGCTACGAAGTCAGTTTCGCAAGTCAATGCAAACATGATTGCTTTGGCGTTGTCTTCTGAAGTTTTGCAAACAACAACTCCTTCTGAAGTTTCGCGGTCTGCTCTTTTTGCAGAAACTTTCTGACCTTTTTTTCTAAGGATTTCAATCGCTTTGTCGAAGTCTCCCTCAGCCTCTACCAATGCCTTTTTGCAGTCCATCATTCCGGCACCGGTCGTTTTTCTTAATTCGTTAACTTGTTTTGCTGAAATAGCCATTTTCCAATGTATTTAAAATGATTAATTTTTTCGATAGATTTAGAAGACCCTACGGGAGCGGCTTTCTGTCAGCTTGTTAGGGACGTGCCGCGCAGCCGGCCAGCCCGTTTTCGGAAAAGACCGTCTTCATGTTGTTCGTCCTGCGCGGCTGACAGCAAGCCAGTTAGGCTTCTAAAAAAAGCTGTGCAAAAATAGCTTAAATTTGGGAAGGTTCAAAAAAAAATTGAACATCACCCACGGGGGGCAATGTTCAATCAGAGTTTGCTTTAATTCAAAAAGAATCAAATATTATTTATCCTCGCCTTCTGCAGTAGCGTCTTCAGCTTTCTTAGCCTCTTCCATCTCTTTTTGCTTTTGTGCATCGCGTTCCGCTTTGCGCTCAGTCAGGCCGTCTTCGATGGCGCTGCTGACAGCTTTTACGATCAGAGAGATTGATTTGAAAGCGTCGTCGTTACCTGGAATAGGGAAATCAACGTCGTTAGGATTAGAGTTGGTATCTACCAATGCAAATACCGGGATATTCAGTTTTTTCGCTTCTTTCACAGCGATGTGCTCTTTCTTGATGTCGATTACGAACAGAGCCGCCGGAAGTCTTGTAAGGTCGGAAATACCGCCCAGTACTCTTTCCAGTTTTTCTCTGTCGCGGCTTACCATCAAACGCTCGCGCTTGGCAAGGTTCAGGAAAGTCTCGTCTTTCATCAATTTGTCGATTGAAGACATTTTCTTCAGTGACTTGCGGATTGTAGCGAAGTTGGTCAACATACCACCCAGCCATCTTTCAGTCACGAAAGGCATCTTCAGTCGGCTAGCCTCTTCTGACACGATGTCTTTTGCTTGTTTTTTTGTAGCAACAAACATCACTTTGCGACCAGAACGAACGATACTTTTGATTGCGTTAGACGCTTCTTCAAGGCAAACCAAAGTTTTGTTCAAGTCAATAATATGGATGCCGTTTTTCTCCATGAAGATGTACGGCGCCATTTTAGGATCCCACTTTCTTGTTAAGTGTCCGAAGTGAACACCAGCGTCTAGTAAGTCTTTGTATTCTAAGTTTAAAGCCATTTTGTAAATATTGATATATACTTAAGAAAACAATAAGTATATGAGGTTCTTGATTAACGTTTTGAGAACTGGAATGCTCTTCTCGCTTTACGTCGGCCGTATTTCTTACGCTCAACCATACGAGGGTCACGAGTCATGAATCCTTCAGCTTTCAGTGCCGGCTTGTTCTCGGCATCTACTTTTACAAGCGCGCGCGAAATCGCCAGGCGGATAGCTTCTGCCTGACCTTTGATACCACCGCCGTAAACGTTGATGTTGATGTCGAAATTGGCCAAGGCGTCAGCGATTACTAATGGCTGCTTTACAATTGTCTGGAATACTTCGAACGGGAAGTAGCTCTCCAGCGTACGGTTGTTAATTGTAATTTCGCCTTTGCCAGCAGTAAGATAAAGTCTTGCTACTGAGGTTTTTCTTCTTCCTAATGCGTTGATAACTTCCATTTGGATTAAAGTTTAATTTCTTTTGGTTGTTGTGCTTCGTGAGCGTGCTCAGCTCCTTCGTAAACGTACAGGTTCTTGAATAACTGTCTTCCCAGTCGGTTTTTAGGAAGCATACCGCGTACTGCGTTTTCCACCAATAGCGTAGAAGATTTTTCCTTCAGCTCGTTGGCAGTTGTCGCGCGCTGTCCGCCCGGAAATCCTGTGTGTCGCAAGTACACTTTGTCAGTCCATTTTTTACCTGTCAAGCGAATTTTGTCCGCGTTGATTACGATTACGTTGTCACCGCAGTCCGCATTTGGCGTAAAGTTCGGCTTGTGCTTACCACGGATGATCTTGGCCACTTCAGAAGCCAAACGTCCAAGTACTTTTGAATCAGCGTCAATCACCACCCAGTTTTTCTCGGCAGTGGCTTTGTTCGCTGAAAGCGTTTTGTAGCTTAAAGTATCCACGTTGATTTTTACTTTAAATAAATTGAGAATAAATAAACCCTTTTTCCCTATTCAAAAAGGAACACAAAGGTAGCGGGATAAATTGTATTTTCCAATGGGCAAATCAATTATCCTACTGTGAATGAATTTGTTTGTTGTCCGTAACGGAAGATTTCGGACAATATTGCTAAGGTTTATTCTTAAATCACCATCCCGCATCCGTCTAAGGCGATTAGGGCGAAAGCGGGCGGCTTTTACGCGAACAGGCGCGAAATTAGCGAATTCTCCGCATTTTGGAAAGAAATTCCGAGTATAAGTCGCTGAAAGAGCGCAAACAAGCGCGGTCCGCTGCCGTGAATTGGCCGAATTGTTTTACTTTTGCATTTGCAAACTATTCAAAACCATTTAAACTTTTTAAGACTATGGAATTAACCCTGACAACTCCGGCCTTGCTTTTCCCGGCCATTTCGCTGCTTTTTCTTAGCTACACCAACAAATTTTTGACGATAGCAGGGCTTATCCGCGCGCTGTATAAGGAATATAAGGAAGATCCTGATCGCAAAACCTGGGAACAGCTTAATAACCTCAAAAGGCGCGTGGCTCTTATCAAGCATATGCAGGGGCTGGGCGTGGCTAGTTTTATATGCTGCGTGTCCGATATGGTGCTTTTGTTCAGGAACATGCAGACTGAAGCGGAAATTGTGTTTATCATCAGTCTGCTGTTTTTATTCGCCTCGCTTGTGGTTTGCCTTTGGGAGATTAAAATATCGAGTGATGCGCTGACGCTTCAGGTACAGGATATGGAGGAGAGGAAATGACGGGAAGGGATTTGTATTTTTTAGATGATTGGCGCCGGAAGGACAGGCAGTCGAGCCTGCGGCGGCTTCTATGTTTGGGGTAAAAAAAGCGGCAGGTTTTCTTGAGGGCGATAAGCTTGAATTTTTGGTGTCAGTGTTGTATTTTCTATTTGAAATCAATGTCCTTGATCAAAGAATAGAGTTGGCTGTTATTTGACAATAGACAAATGAGTTTTTAGTCAGCAAATATATTATCAAAGCTATGCTTGGGTTTGAGGCGGCGGTTTCTGTATATGACGAAATGGGGCGTTTGGGGAGAAAAACCCGATTGAAAGGGAACTTTATTCTCTGAATAAGAAAATCTTGATATGTTCGTTTTGAGATTGGAAATTACTACAAAATCCCCTTTGATTTAACTATATTGGGGATTTAAGAGAAGAAACATCTACCTATGAACAAGTTCTTGCTTTATTTTTTCTTATTATTCGGCTTGCTTCCAGCATATTCATTTGCTCAGTCGGACTCTTTGGCTGCCAGGAAGCTTCTGGCGCCACAGGACAGCAGCTGGATCACCGTTTCAGGCGTTGTGCGGGAAAAGGGCAATTTTAGTCCGATTTCCTTTGTGCACGTGATAAACAAGACACAGAAAAAAGGGACCGTTACTGACGACGAGGGGTTGTTCCGCATCAGAATGCTCCCGGCGGACACCGTTACGTTTTCTTATGTCGGATATAAAACCTTTGTCTTTGTGCTGGATGGACCGCCAAAGAGCGACCACTATGCCGTTCAGATCGAGATGAGCCAGGAAAGCTATGAGCTTTCGCCTTTGACGATTTACCCTTTTCCTGAGGAAGCGGAGTTTAAGCGGCAGATAATAGAAGCAGAGCTGGAAGTGAAGGAGAAGAAGGTTCAGGGTGTTGTATACGGCGACGGAACTAAAAAGTCGGCGGTGGCTTACGCTTCACCGGTTTCAGCAATTGCCTTTTTGTTCAGCAAAGAGCGCAAGCTGAAAAAGCGGCTTAAAAAGGCCCGGCAAAACTATGAGGATTACGAACATATTCAGTCAAAGTTTAACGAGAAAATTGTTTCGTCCGTAACCGGGCTGAAAAAAGAAGAGGATATTCTGGAATTTATGCGGTTTTGCAATTACACCAATGAATATTTGCTCAAAACCGTTGCGTACGACCTTCTGGTGGATATTGAGTATAAGAAATCGATTTATTTTTCCCAGCATCCTGAAAAAATGCCTGCTGACCCGAAAGCTGAAATCAATGCTTCGGAAGAGTAAATGCTGACAGTAATTTAACTTATGTAATTGCTTGGCGAAACCGCTGGCTATGAAGCACAGCTGAAAATAGTAAAAAAAGTACGAGGTGCTTAGTTTTGCACGCCTGTGTTTACATTTTCAATTGTGCGGACAAGCAAGCAAGAAATATCCGCACAGCATCGGGTGTTTCTTGCTTGTTAGTCCGTACAGTTTTCATTCAGTTAGTCTGGCTCGTGCAGCGGCATTTCAGTTTTGCAAAGCAATCTTGCTCTCCACCTTAACCATCGATCCTTCGGCTAGCATGACCGATTCGGGCAGCTGTTCGTTCAGAAACGAGAACTCTTCGCCGATCAGCTCGCCGAAATCGACTTTTACATCATAACCGAAAACAGGGTAATAGACCCATCTTGGGCGTATCACCTCGTAGGTGACGCTTGTTTGCTTGTCGACTGAAGTAATTCCCCAGTAATGTTCGGTGAAGAATTCGGTGTCCGATCCTTTCAGCATATCGATCGCATTTAAGGAAGCCTGCACTTCAAAGGAATGCCAGTCGCTTTTTTTCCAGGAGTATGCCACTTTTCGTGAGTCGTCCGATTCTTCCCACAAATAGCGCATCGGCATGGTTTCATAATGTTCTTTATACATGGCATTGGCAACCAGCGAAATGGCTCGTTTAGGTACTATTTCTTTGATAAATGCCACGCCTTTTTTCCATTTTTCACCGTCTTTATTTTTGACGTAAAACTGCAGCTTTACTTCTTCAAAGTGGGCGTGAAAGGGGACTTTGACGCCCAAAACTTTGGTGTTCTGACATCTGAGGCCAACCAGGCTTAGGTAGCATTTGTCTTCCCAGTAGTCCAGTTCGGTGCCTGAAGGCAGGTAGGGTTTCAGGCATTCCGGAGGAACTACAAAGTTGGCAAGTGCTAACTTGCGCCACTCTGTTTTTAGAAAACTCATATCATTTTTGGTTTTTGGTGTTTGATACCTTCAAGATAAGGACTAAGTATAAACAAATCAATATGTTTTTATCCTTAATTTGCAGAATTTTTGTTTCTTTTATTGAATCCCTCTTTGATTTATCTTTTTTAACAAAAGTACTCAGGTGGTTATAGGACTAATTGCTTGATTTTCAGGAGGTGTTAAAGATTGGCAAGAAGGTTCCCTTATAAGAAATGTCAAAATCAATCCGAAACGTTTCAGACAAGGCGGGAGAGCCGCCGGGCATTCTGGTGCATGTGGGTATGCAAAAATCCACTGGCACCCGAATAAGCTGTCTGGATTATACGCCTGAGCATATTCATGAAAAAAAGCTGAAACCCGAAGACTGTCGAGTGTCTAAAGAAAAAAAATCGGTAAGTTGGATAAACGTCGACGGGTTGTCCGAAACCGATGCAGTAGCGCAGATCGGGCGGCTTTTTGGTTTGGATTCGCTATTGGTCGAAGATGTGCTCAATACCAGCCACCGGCCCAAGCTGGAGGAGTTTGACGAGCACCTGCTGCTTATTTTCAAAATGCTTTCGGTAACTGAGGATCGGCGCCGAATCAGGTCCGAGCAGCTGAGTTTTGTTTTGGGAAAAGGCTGGCTGCTTAGTTTCCAGGAGGAGCCGGGCGATGTGTTTGACGGGCTGCGGAACAGAATCCGTGAGAAGAAAGGCGTCGTACGGGACAGGGAAACCGATTTTCTTTTTTATCGGCTGGTAGATACAGTGGTCGATCATTATTTCTTTGTAACTGAGCACTTGAGCGACTCGGCCGAGAAGCTGGAGGAGAGGATTCTGAGCGGCGGCGGAGGCAGCGGCTGTCTACAGGAGATCCAGCATCTCAAGCGGCAGCTGATTCTCTGCAGCAAATCGGTTAAGCCGCTGCGCGAAGCCATTGCCTATCTGCTTAAGGACGCTTATCCGTTTGTTCAGAAAAGCACCAAACGCTATTTCCGGGATGTATACGAGCACTTGGTGCAGCTTACCGACACAATTAGCGCGCAGCGGGACCTGCTCAGCAATATTATGGATCTTTACCTTTCTGAAAGCAGCAACCGGATGAATCAGGTTATGCAGATTCTTACCATCATATCCACCATATTTATCCCTTTGACTTTCATAGCGGGCGTCTACGGTATGAATTTCACAAACATGCCCGAGTTGCACTGGAAATACGGATACCTTATGGTTTGGACGGTCATGCTGGCAATGATAGTTTTTATGGTGATGTTTTTCAAGAGAAAAGGCTGGTGGTGAGTGTTTTGCAAAATTAGGTTTTCTTTGTCGTTCAGCTGTTGTCACTAAACTGAGCTAAGAAGTTCAGTTGTTTTTTGAGTAGGGGGCGAATGCCGCGGAGGTTGAAGAGAAGAGGATTCGGCGCATTGGAAATTTAACGGCTGGGAACAGGTTGATTATAGTGGATCGTTAAGTGGTGATATTTTCATATAAAAATTTAATTAGATGAGTTTGAAATATGATGATTGTTTTTGAATTTGCATTTGTGATGTATTTTTTATTGCCAAAAGAGCGCAGTGTTCGTTAGGGGGAGGCGACCTTCAGCATGTAAACTCAATGTGTAAAAAAGATCATTCACAGTTTTCGGGTTGCAGCTCATCTAGCTGTGCGCAGGTAAAACAAGTAAAAGAAAAGAAAGATGGTAGAACTGGAATGGGAAAAGTATTCGCTTCTTAATGAGCCGGTTAAAAATGTTGCAATAAACTCGCTTTTTGCGCGCGCGGTGATAGAAAAGAAAGTGGCCGGAAAAATATTTGTAGACGACGCCGATGCGCCAAAGACATATTATGTTGTCCATCCTTACGGGATGAGTTTGCTTTTCGGGGATAGCAGCAACGAAACGTTTAACCGCCGGTTTGCTGACTACTGCCTAAACCGAAGCGGAAAGAGGAGAACCTGTGAATGGATGCAGGCTTACCCGAGTGATTGGGATGCCGTGCTTCCGGAATTGTTTGCCGGCAAACTTGTGAAGCCGTCAGATAAAAGTGAAGTGCCTAAAGAATGCATTGAGCTTAATACTCGTGTTAATTTCAGGTTTGACATTGAAAGATACCTTGATTTTAAAAAGAACAACATCAAGGAGGAATTTGAACTGGTCAGAACCGGCAGCGAAATTTTTCACAAAATGAAGGGGAGTGTTGTTCCTGCAAATTTTTGGAACAATGCTGAGGATTTTTGCAGATATGGTGTCGGGTTTAGTTTGTTCCACAAGGAGAAACTTGCGACTACGGCCTATTCAGCTTTTATTTTTAAAGATGAACTGGAGCTGGGAATGGAAACTCAGCCAGAATTCAGGGGAAAGGGGTTTGCTCAGTACGCTTGCTCGTCGTTGATAGATTATTGTCTTTCAAATGATTACGAACCGGTTTGGGCTTGCAAGCTGGAGAATACGCCGTCGTATCGGCTGGCGCAGAAACTGGGTTTTGTTCCTGATGTTACGCTTCCGTATTACAGGCTGGCTCTTTAAAATTTCATATGAAGCATTCATGATAATCGGCAGCGGCAGATTTGAAGGTTATGATCATTATTGATGTTTCAATTGGTTATAGAAAAGCTAAAAAAAACTAATGAAGAAAAGTATTATTCCGTTTTATTCTTCAAGTGACAGAATAGTAGAAAAATCTCTCGGTTGCTTCCAGTATGATTCGGAGGGCAAAAAGTTTATTGATTTCGAATCCGGGGTCTGGTGTTCCAATCTCGGGCACAGCCATCCTAGAATCGTTTCTGCAATTAATGAGCAGTCAAGAAAATCGTTGCATTCTGGCTACCGTTTCAGGAACCGGGAATCGGAGCAATTGTCATTGGAGTTGTTGCGGATTATTGGTTTTGAGG
Organism: Cytophagales bacterium; assembly: GCA_022360875.1. Taxonomy (GTDB): domain Bacteria; phylum Bacteroidota; class Bacteroidia; order Cytophagales; family Cyclobacteriaceae; genus JAKSBZ01. The sequence continues at coordinate 11,581 of JAKSBZ010000368.1, forward strand.
ACGGGGCAAGCGTGTTTTTAAGCTCCGGTTCAGAAGCGGTGGATTTGTCTATTAAAATTGCCAAGAGACTTTCGGGAAAGAAAAAGAAGAAGATTTTAAAAATAAGAAACTCCTATCTGAGCGCTTATGGATACGGTGAATTGTCATCAGACAATCCGCATGTGGTTAATGCAGAACGCAATGACTTTGAATGCCTTGACCGCATTGATTTCAGCGATATCGCGGTGCTCGTATTGGAGTTGGGTGGCGCTTCTGTAGATACGGTTCGGTTTCCAGCTATTGATTATGTCCAAAAACTGGCGGAGCTGTGCCGTGAAAATAGTGTTTTAGTAATAGCAGAAGAAGTAACTACCGGAATGGGCCGGCTCGGGACCTGGTTTGGTTTTCAAACTTATGGAATCTCTCCTGATATGGTTGTAACCGGAAAAGCCTTGGGGAACGGTTATCCGGTGAGTGCGGTGACTGTAAACTATGAAGTTTTAAAGAAGCTGAAAAACGATTTGTTTATATATGCTCAGTCGCACCAGAATGATCCGCTCGGCTGCGCTGTGGGAGTTGAGGTCATAAAGACGTTTGAGGAAGAGCATGTAATTGAAAATTGTTTGAAAGTGGGCGAATGCTTCAAGGCTCGTTTGCAGGCGTTGAAGGAGGCTTATCCTAATGTTGTTAAGGAGGTGAGGGCGCAGGGCTTAATGCTGGCGCTTGAATTCTGCGAATCAACCGACGGAAGCAAATTGAACGAAAGGCTTTTTAAAGCCGGTTTTGTTGTCGGGTATAAACAAAACACTATGAGGTTTTTGCCGCCTTTGACAATAACCGAAAGGGAAATTGACATGTTGATTGCTGTGCTTGATGCTTTGTTGAAAAATGAATATGCATTGATTAATGCATAGGATTTGAATAATTGGCGCAACAACAAAAAATTCAAGAACAGGGTTTTCCAGCGATTTCTCGGCAGTTCGGGATTAAGCTTCTTCCAACAAAACAGGTTATGCTATTTCATAAATTGATCTCTTTGTGAAGAAACAATTTTGACCACGTGGGGCGAGTAAACACACTATTTTTTAACATCAGAGCAAAGAATTGAGCTCTAGGATTACAAAGAAGGAGCAATACACTGCTATCGGATTCGTTGCAAGGTGGTCTTGTCAAAAGCCAAAGGCTGTAAATCAAAGGACGTCGGCGAGTTCGTTGGTATGAATTACGTTAGTGCCAATGCTTGGGGCAGGCGCTATAAGTTAGAAGGGATTTCAGGACTGAAAACCAGGGCAGAAAGGGTGTGAAAGCCTATGAATGTGCAAAAACAAAATGTTGAACAAATTTAATGTGATTCCTGCCTTTGATTTTTTGTTATTAGTTAATATAATTGGATGTTATGCGCTTCTTGTTCCAAGTGAGTGTTGTTTTAATGCATTTTTATAAAAATAATAGCGAGTAAGATTTTTGTGTGAGCCAAATTTTTTAACTCATGTATTCATGGGGGCAAAAAAGAAAACCGATTTCTGAAAAAATATAAAGGTTTATTTACTGGTTGCGTCCCAGTGGCTATATGAGGCTAAGTGTGTTTCAGTGATTCTTGATAAAGTTCTATTTTTTACATATTATATAAATTTTTAACATGAAAAAGCTGTTTTTATTAGTCTGTGTTTTTTGTTATTCGCTTTCCTATTCACAAGAAAATTATCGAGATAATTTAATTGATTATTTTCATGAAGGGGTTATTTATCTGGAAAATGGAGAGGAGATAAAAGGGAAAATCTTAATTGACGAGCTGTTTCCCAACTGTTTCCGAAATATGATTTATTATATTAATACTCCAGAAGAAGAGGATTTTATTATTCGAAAGAACAAGCTTAAAAAGAAGTTTTATAAAAAAATAAAACCCAAAAAGGTTTTGTATATGACTATTGAGAATGAGAGAAAATTTGTATCAATAAAATACGCTGATTTAACCCAGCTTGGATTGAATTCGATTCCAGCTCGAAGGATGTTCGAAGAAATGGATGAGGTAAGTGAGGGGCCAATAAAACTTTATAAAGACTACAAAGGGATTTATTTGGAAGATGGTAAAACAGTTGATGAACTCGGGAAGGAGTTAGTATTGCATCCTTATAAAATTTTGATTTACAAAGATGGGAAATTGAAAAGTATAAGAAATGTTAAACTCCAGGATTATATTATGGATCAGGCTGAAGTCTTTAAAAAATATGAAGCAGAAAGATACGGAGATTTGACGGAAGATTTTTCAACACTGGTCAAAAGCGGGTTGAAAGAAGATGATTATTACGAAGATGATTTAATTCGGTTGGTGAATGATTACAATGAAGCTGTTTCGGAGAAAAATTAATAAATGATGCGGTGTTCTCGAAAAATGGGAAAGTGTCAGTCAAAGGTTGAAAAAGTGGAAAGAGTTTAAAGTGTAGTCGCCACTGCCTGATCTGACAATTGTTCATTTCCTGCATGCGCTGCCCTTGAACGTTATTAAGTACAAGATGCGTGAATTCAAGCGTGTTTACGGAAATGTTCAGGGGCAGATTGAAATGAAGAAATTTTTTGACTTGTTAGTCACTCATGAGCTGGGGCACATAATTGTTGTTCAGACAGGTATTTCTATTCCAAAAATGTGGTTCAATGAGTTTTTTGCCAATTATTTTCTCTCCACTGTTTTGTTGCGGAAAAGCACCCTGAACTGCTGGATGTGCTTGTTTGTCCTCCGAAAACAAACCTGGAAATATTGGCAGGACAAAAATACAGCACGCTTAACGAGTTCGAAAACCATTATTATCCGGAAATGAGCGCGCCAAACTATGCCTGGTTCCAGTTTCGTTTTCACGATATCGCCAGAAAGGTGTATGATCGGATTGGAGCTGAGGGGTTAAAGGCAATTTGCAAAAGTTTTTCAAACGGCAAGCAGTTTTAAAATAATAAGGCCTTTATTTCTTTCTTGAAAAAAGAAGTGTCGCCGGTAATAGCCAAGGAGTTTGAGGCATTCTAGGGTGTGGCCTAATATACTTTTGTGGCAGCATGTGAAGTGGCATGGCAACTGATTCTACTCGGTAGGGTACTTTATACCGTTTTTCTTCGGAGGTCTATGTTTTATTTCCGAGTGGCTACTGACGTTTTGTATTCTTGAGGGAAGCATATGGTATCCCATTCGGTATTAAAGAAAGCGTACTAATTTTATTAAAATACTTAGATACGCTCATTTTTAGTAGGCATAAGACATGAAAAGAATTGAGACTGCGAGCTCAAGCGACCCGCCCGAGGTGCTATTCTCGTCGTTCTTTTTCATTTTTTCAATACTTTTTCTCTAACCAAAGTTTCCAGCACTTCTTCCCGCATGCTTCTGCCTATGGGGATTTTATGCTTGCCAATCAGTATTTGGTTGCCTGCGATGGCGTCAACGGCGTTTTTGGCAATGAGGTAAGATTTGTGCACTTGGATAAATAAATCCCGGGGAAGAATGTTCAGGATTTTTTTCAGTGGAATGAGTGTGATGTGGGTTTCGGCGGCTGTGAAAATCCGGATGTAATTCTGCATGGACTCAACGAATAAAATGTCCCTGAGCTTGACTTTCACAAGCTGTTTTTCTGCTTTTATGAAAACATAATCATCGTTTGATCCGGATGTGCGTTCTTCAAATTTCAGAGCAGAAGCTTCGGCAATAAGGCGATGGGCTTTGTTGGCGGCTTGCAGGAAACGGTCAAAAGAAATGGGCTTGACTAAGTAGTCCAGTACGTCAAATTCAAAACTTTCTATAGCATATTCAGAATAGGCAGTTGTAAAGATAATTTTCGGGCTTTGCTTTATCGCTTTCAGGAAGTCAATACCGCTAAGCGCTGGCATTTCGATGTCTAAAAAAATCAGATCAATATTTTTCTTGTTAAGAATAGCGTTGGCTTCTATGGCGTTTTTGCAAACTCCCTTAAGTTTCAGAAATTCAATCACATTGATGTATTTAGCCAGACCTTTGCGTGCCAAAGCTTCGTCGTCTACGATGATGCAGTTGATGTTCATGCTAAATCAATTTTTAATGAGACAAAAAAGCAATTGTCTTTCTCCTCGATAGACAGCTTATGTTTTTGTGGGTATAAAATATGCAACCGACGTTTGGCATTTTCCAGTCCGATGCCGTTTGATGGTTTTGTCGTTTTTTGTTCAGGAAATGTACTGACAGAATTCTTAACTGAAAAATGAATGACACTTCCTTCCAGAAAGATGTTTGCGTCCAGTATATTTTTTGTTTTTTCGGAATGAAGGCTCAAGTATTTAAACGCATTTTCGAGAAAGGGGGAAAACAGCAAGGGGGCAATTTTTTGGCTTGCTCCGTTTTCCAATCTGTTGAGGGTAGGCAAGTTGATTTTTATGAGGGCATCTTCTTCCTTCCGAATGGTTTCAATTTCTAAATAGTTGGAGACATACTGCAATTCTTTTTTTAACGGAATGAAGTCCCCTTTGCATTCGTATAATTGATACCGCAGCAAATCTGAAAACCTCAGCAGGATATTTTGCGCTTTCCCTACGTCTTTTTCCATCAAATGATAAATGCTGTTGATGCCGTTAAACAAAAAATGCGGGTTCATTTGCGCTTTTAGAAAATCAAGTTCGGCAGCCAGTTTGTCGCGCTGCAATTGCTGTTTCTGGCGTTCATTTTTTATCCAGTCACGAGGCAGCCGGTACAAGAATGCCAATGCCCAGAAAGAGAGGTTGAAGAATATATCCGTTATGCCAAACATGGCGATCAATTCAAAAATCACGCTTCTTTGCTGAAGAGCAGGCAAGCTCCAGAGCGTGCTTTTTAAATGGAAATAGCAAATGTAAATGACGTCAAAAGTAATTTCTGCTGTTGTCAGACCGGCCAGCAAAAATGCAGTCCACTCCCAGTATTTTTTCTTTTGATTAGTGTGTAAATATTGGGGGATAAGCCCGTAAGCGTTGCAGTAGAACAGGACTGCGTTAACAGTCATTCCAAAAATTAGCGGGACAAAAAGCGAATTATTTTCTCTCGACATTGCTCCCCATTCCAGATCGAGCAATTCGGAATTCAATAAAAGGGTTAAGCCTGTCCAAACCAGCAGGTGTAAAATAATTATAATATATTTTGAAAATTTCAAGCCGTCAATTTTTTAAGATAATAATATGCGACTCGCCTCGAATTTTAATTGACAGAATGCCGTATGTTGATGTCGAACTGCAAAATTCGATTTATCCTGCATTTTGTCAATGTTTTGTTTCACTTTATCAAACAAAATTGTAGCTGATCTCATCTCCTCCCACCTTTGCTATATAGTCAATTAATGATTATAAAAATCAGATCATTTTCGATTATGAGATTAATAATCTTTCTACTGTCATTATTGATAGTGCCTGGAAGAAATCTTTTTTCTCAGTCTGAAGAGAACGGAAAGGGAGAAGGCTTTGGGGGATTTTCTTTCGTCAATACAGCACTTGCTGGTGTGTGGGCAATTGAGGCTGGAGGTGTGGGCGGCGGGCTTATTAATGAGCGGGTTTACATCGGAGGCGGTGGGTTCGGGATTAGTCAAAGGAAGGGCAAATATGAGTATGATATGGGATATGGGGGATTGGTATTGGGATACTATTGGGAAAAGGGTGAAAAGACAGCCTTGGATTTTTATCTGTTGGGAGGTTTGGGCGGCATAGAGGAAGATGGCGGCGGCATTGAAAAAAACGGAGACAGTTTCTGGGTAATTAGGCCGGCGGCCGAAATAGGATTTTATCTAACGGATTGGATGCGGTTGGGAGTTGGCGGCGGTTATCGCTGTATTCTGGGAGAAGACATTTCCACACTTAACAAGGGTGATCTGTCAGCGCCGTTTGGCTGTATAACTTTTCGTTTTGGCAGCTGGGGAAAATGATTTTAAAATATGATTATTCAAAATAATGAACAGGTCATGTCTTCTGGTTTTTGTTTTTTCTGCTATGCTTCTGGCTGCCGGCTGTGTGGGGTTAAAACATGTTCAGAAAACCAATATCGAAGGGCGGCAAGTGGAATATGCTGTGGCTGGTGAAGGAAGGCCAACTATTGTTTTTGAGTCAGGCATGGGAAGGAATCTCAATACGTGGAAACCAATTTTTGATTCCTTGTCCAAATGCGCCAGCGTGTTTGCATCCAATCGGCCTGGATATGGGCATAGCAGTCTTAAAAATGCTCCCCGAACCATTCGGGAAGCGGTCGTTCAGCTGCACCAGAATTTAAATGCCATTGGGCTTAAGCCGCCGTATATTTTGGTTGGGCATTCAGCAGGAGGGCTTTACATTAATATGTTTGCAAGGCTTTTCCCCGATGAAACGGCGGGCGTTGTGTTTCTTGATGCGTCTCATCCTGACCAGTTCGAATATTTCCGAAAGCACCAAAGCGCGTTGTACAACATTCTAATCACATCTATTAAAAAAGGGAAAAGACGATATGAAGAGTCGATTGTGAAAAGTGCACATTCGGATTTTAAAAGCGTGCCTCCGTTTCCTGATGTGCCAATAGCGGTGCTGACGGCCGGGGAAAAATCTTCTCCGCTGGAGACGGTAAAAATGAGAAAAAAATGGCTTGAATTTCAAAAAGAGTTAGCCGGATTATCGGAGAAGTCAACACATGTTATTGTTGAGAAGAGCGGGCATTTTATTCATAAAGACAGCCCGGACATTGTGATTGGAGAAATCATTCGGCTTGCAGAATTTTAAAAATAACCATTAAAAAAGACAGTTATGAAGTCGATTAAAGTTTTGATGTTTCCAATAATGTTTATGACATTGGCTTGCAACGGTGATGACGGAACTCCTGATCCACGACCGAATACACTTGCGCAGGATATTGAGAATATTATTAAGCCAATGGTTGATGATAAGACAACTGTGGGTGCAGCTGTTGGAATTGTTAAGCCAGGCGGTGCAAAGGAAATGTTTTTTTATGGAGAAAAGAACAAGGGTCAAAGCGATATTCCTGATGAAAACACACTATTCGAAATAGGCTCTATTACCAAAACCATGACGGCAACAGTACTTGCCGAAATGGTATTGAATAGCGAAATAATCCTTGACGATGCCGTTGAGGACTATCTGCCTGAAATAGAAAACTTCCCGAATTACAACGGAGAAAAAATCACTTTTAAGCATTTGGCAAATCATACGTCGTCTTTGCCTCGGCTGCCTGGTAATTTGACGGATGGGAATTTCGATGAAAGACAGCCTTACTTGAATTACACTAAAGAAATGATGTTTGACTTTCTGGATGGTTATAATTTGCCTCGTCCTGTCGGGAGTGAAGAAGAGTATTCCAATCTTGCGACAGGCTTACTGGGCTATGTTTTAGCAAAAATCAAAGGCAAGTCGCTTGCAGTTTTGTTTGAAGAAATAATATTTGATGAATTAAACATGGCCGGCGCTTGCTCGGTCATACCTTCTGAATATTCCAATATTGCGGAACCGTATGACGAACACAGAAATCCTGTTTCCATTTGGGATATGTCGGAAGCAACATTGGGTGCAGGTGGCGTGAAAGCCAGTCTTAAAGACATGCTGCTGTTCTTGGAGGCTAATATGGGAAAAGGAAGTTCAGGTTTAATAGAGACTCTGGAGCTGACTCATGAAAATACCCAAACGTTGAATGTTCCGTTTACTGTTGGCTTAGCCTGGAACAACATTTACAAAGCCGAAGATAACACTACACTTACCTGGCACAACGGCGGCACCGCCGGGTCAGTCTCTGTTATCGGTTTTATCAAGGAATTGGACATGGGCTTCGTGCTGCTTTTCAATACGGAAATCGTTGACCGGACGGGACAGAATCTGATAGAGCTGGCAAAAGGAATTGAAGTGATTGAGGCAATGAAAAGGCATTGACTTCCGATTAAACTGCGGGATGCTAAGCAATCGGCTGAGTTCTTGGGAACTTTGTCCAAATTTTACAAAAAAAAAGCCTGCTCCGGATCACGGGGCAGGCTGCGTATTGTTGAACCGTTCGGTCTTATTTCTTGAACAGCGAATCCACGAACTCCGTTTTGTTGAACACCTGCAGATCGTCGATCTGTTCGCCGACGCCGATGTATTTCACCGGAATCTTGAACTCGTCCGAGATGCCGATCACTACGCCGCCTTTGGCCGTTCCGTCCAGTTTGGTAATGGCCATGGCCGTTACGTCGGTGGCTTTGGTGAATTCTCTGGCCTGAATCAGCGCGTTCTGGCCCGTGCTGCCGTCCAGCACCAGCATCACTTCGTGCGGCGCTTCGGGAATGAATTTCTGGATGACGCGCTTGATTTTGCTCAGCTCGTTCATCAGGTTCACCTTGTTGTGCAGGCGTCCCGCCGTGTCGATGATCACTACGTCAGCGCCGGTTTCTACGCCCTGCTTGGCCGTGTCGAAGGCCACGGAGGCCGGGTCGGTGTTCATGCCGTGGTTCACAACAGGAACGCCTACGCGCTCGCCCCAGAGGATGAGCTGGTCGACGGCCGCCGCGCGGAAGGTGTCCGCGGCGCCCAGGATAACTTTTTTTCCTTTGCGGGTAAACTGGGCGGCCAGCTTGCCGATTGTGGTGGTTTTTCCCACGCCGTTCACGCCCACTACCAGGATGACATGCGGTTTGTGGCCGGCGGGCAAGTCGAAGTCCTGCAGGTCTTCGGTGTTGTTTTCCGACAGCAGCATCGCGATTTCTTCGCGCAGAATCACGTCCAGCTCGCTGACGCTGGTGTATTTGTCTCGCGCAACGCGCTTTTCGATGCGCTCAATGATTTTGACCGTTGTATCCACGCCCACATCCGAAGTGATCAGGATTTCTTCCAGGTCGTCCAGAACTTCATCGTCTACCTTCGATTTTCCGACGACCGCTTTGCTGATTTTGCTGAATATGCTCTCTTTGCTTTTTTCAAGCCCTTTATCCAGTTTTTCTTTTTTGTCTTTAGAAAAGAAGTCGAAAATTCCCATACTAAATCGTTAAATATTAGAAAGCCCTTGTTGATCAACCAAAATGGGGCGTTGACTGCGTGTAATATTTGGGAGAAAGATACAAAAAAAAGTCCCTAAACAGGGACTTTTTCAATGAAATATTTTCCACCTAAAATTACTTTGCGAAGTAAGTTTTCACCTCTTCTTCGGTGATGATTTCTTCTTTGAAAGAATATGCACCTGTTTTAGGAGAACGCACGGCTTTAATCGCTTTTGCGTATTTAACTCCACCTTTTTGCTTAAGCGTTGCTACTACCTTCTTAGCCATGATTATTTAATTTCTTTATGAATAGTATATTTCTTCAGAATTGGGTTGTATTTTTTCAACTCGATTCTTTCTGGAGTATTTTTTCTGTTCTTCGTAGTGATGTAACGAGAAGTTCCTGGTTGTCCAGTAGCTTTGTGCTCAGTGCACTCTAAGATTACCTGAACTCTATTTCCTTTTTTAGCCATTTCTCTCAGCTTTTAAAATTCCAAACTTAAAACCAAACGATTAGATAAGAATGTTGCCTGCTTTTCTTGCTTTGTGAAGCACGGCAGAAATTCCGTTTTTGTTGATAGTTCTCAATGCAGACATTGATACTTTCAACGTAATCCACTTGTTTTCTTCAGGAATGAAGAAACGCTTCGTCTGTAGGTTCGGGTAGAATTTTCTCTTTGTCTTGTTGTTCGCGTGAGAAACGTTGTTACCTACTCGAGGTCTTTTACCTGTAATTTGACAAACTCTAGCCATAACTTACTTATGATAAAGTATCCTTTTATAATTATTTCACAAAATTTGGTCTGCAAAGGTCATGAAATCTTACAAAAGAACAAAATTATTATTCGGAGAAATGCATGGACACGGCTCCAAATCACCTTGTTAGGAGAAGCCAAAAGGCGGTTTTGATTCTTTTTAGTAACCTATTCCTTTTACAGAAACGCAAATATAATCAGTATTTCCTTTAAAATAAAGCCTTTGCCTTGTTTTTTATACAAACGCGCGGCGCGGGAGTTTTGTGTTTTTTTGTGCTGTCTGGCCGGACACTCTGGTATTCTGCGGGTTTATTGCTTGAAGGTTCTGTGAAAAAGTGTATTTTGCGTGACTGATCAGCAGATTTTTCTATCCTATTAACATAAATTCAAGCAATATGACAAAGATTTCTAGCCAAGAAGCAATGGCTTTGGAAGATAAATATGGCGCGCATAACTACCATCCGCTGCCTGCGGTGCTGGAGAGGGGCGAAGGCGTGTTTCTGTGGGACTGCGAAGGGAAGCGCTATTACGACTTTTTGGCGGCTTACAGCGCAGTGAACCAGGGGCATTGCCATCCGCGCATCATCCGTGTGCTGAAGGAGCAGGCCGAAAAGCTGACGCTAACTTCGCGCGCTTTCTACAGCAACCGCTTGGGCGAGGCTGAGAAGTTTGTCTGCGAGCTGTTTGGCTACGACAAGGCGCTGCTGATGAACTCAGGGGCCGAGGCCAACGAGACGGCGATCAAGCTGGCGCGCAAGTGGGGTTATACGTACAAAGGCATACCGAACAACGAGGCGGTGATTGTGTGCTGCAAGCAGAACTTTCACGGGCGCACAACCACTATCATTTCGGCTTCGACCGATCCGGCGGCCACTTCCGGCTTCGGGCCGTTTATGCCGGGCTTCCAGGTGATTGACTACGACAACTTGGAAGAGCTGGACAAAGTGCTGGCGAACCCGAACGTGTGCGGTTTCTGGATGGAGCCGATTCAGGGCGAGGCGGGCGTTTACGTGCCTTCAGAAGGTTATCTGAAGGGAGCAGAGGAGCTGTGCCGCAAGCACAACGTGTTGCTGATGATGGACGAAGTGCAGGCGGGCGTGGCGCGTACCGGCAGAATGCTGGCTTCGGACTGGGAAGACGTGCATGCCGACATCCTGATTCTGGGCAAAGCGATTTCGGGCGGTGCCATGCCGGTTTCGGCGGTGCTGACCAGCGACGAGGTGATGCTGGTGATCAAGCCCGGCGAGCATGGTTCGACTTACGGCGGCAATCCGCTGGCTAGCGCGGTGATGATCGAGGCGCTTCAGGTTGTTCTGGACGAGCGCTTGGCCGAAAATTCGGAAAAGCTGGGAGCGGTTTTCCGCAAGCGGATGACCAAGTTTGCAGCCCATTCGCGTATGGTGAATTTCGTGCGCGGCAAAGGCTTGATGAATGCCGTGGCGATCAACGACAGCGAGGACGGCTCGACGGCCTGGGATCTGTGCGTAGCGCTGAGCAAAAATGGTTTGCTGGCCAAGCCGACTCATGGAAACATCATCCGCTTTACACCTCCGCTGATTATCACCGAAGAGCAGCTTGAGGAGTGCTGCGGTATTATTGAGCGGACGTTTTCCGAGTTTGAAAAGAACTGGACGAAATAAATTGAATTTCTGCAGGGGCGAGAATGCTGAAGGAAAGGCTCGTTTTCAGAAGGCTTTGTGCTTGTGAAAACGAGCCTTTTTTGTTTTCTCTTTCGGGCTGCGCCTGTCAGGGATTTTTTTTCGAAAAAATACGGTAAGCTTGCCAAAAAGAAGCCCCGGCTTGGCGCCGAGGCTTTTTCATTAACAAGGGTTAGAAGTAATAACCGAAGTTGATGTTGTATCTGACAGACCATTCGGCTTTCGCGGCTTCCGGGCTTCCGTTGGAAAGCGCGGTAGTCCACACGCTGCCCAGCCAGGGCTGGTTTTTCCCCATGGCGCAGTCGATGTAGGTGTAGAGATTGCCTGCGGTTACCATGGCGCCGGCTACATTCATGTAGCTGTCTTCAAATGACTTTTTGGTTTTGTCCATCCATCCAAAATCGTTGTACAGCTTTACGCTTGAAATAGGTCCCCACTGGACGGGAATGTTGTAGGCCAGGGCCAGGGTGTAGATGCGGGCCTCTGAGGCGATAAGATAGGGCGCGCCGAAAGCCGTAAGCGCAACTTGGTCGCTTGGCTCCGTTTCGGGATTGGCCGCGCGGAATTCGTAGGAGGCCAGCTGTGCTTTCAGGTCCCAGCGCCGATAAGTCAGTTGGTAATGCAAAGCCAACGCGTAGCGTGTTCCCATGTCTTCGGTGTCCAGGTTGTAAAGCCCGCCGAAAGATCCTGAAGCGCCTAGTTTGTGTTTGGCTTCATCTTCGGCCAGTTTGTAAATCACCCGCGCGTTTAGCTGGTTGACTTCTTTGTTTCGGTAGTGTTTTTTCCCTTCGCCGTCTGTGAACGTTCCGGCGTCGTAGGCATAGCGGCTGTTCGACAAATCCGAGACATTGCCGAATCGGAGCTCTTCTGCGTTTTTGAAGAAAGCCAGGTCGTATTCCCACCGCTCACCTGCGTGTGAATATTTGAGCCCCATGTCGTAGTCGTCTTCCAGACCTGCGTAGTAGGCCATGCTGAAGAAGAAGCTGTTGGAGTTGTAGGTTCCGATGCCGAAAGGCACCTGCGTAAGGCCCAGCTGCAGTTCGTCTTGTTCGCTAAGCGCATAGCCCAGCCATCCCTGCTTTAGCATGCCGCCGCCGAAATCCTGAGCGTAAAGCCGGTACTCGGCATTGAGCGTAATGTTTTTGTAGTCCGCCTTGGCATTGATCCGGAATAAATCGTATCCGAAGTCTCCGCCGCGTTTCATCTGTTCGTCCTTCCAGTCGGAGAGGTTGTAGTTGAAGCGCAGCGCGCCGCCGACATGCAGTTTGGGTTTGTCCTGGGCCCGGGCGCTCCATGGGAGCAAGAGAAAAAATGATAGAAGGATTGTGTAAAATGGATGCATAGTCTAGTGGTTTTTCGGTGTGACAGGGGCACCGTTATGGTTTAGACAAAGGTTTCCCTTTGAGTGTGTAAATCAGGAAATTTTGAGCAGTGAGTTGTGTGTATAAACAAAAGCACCGCGGGTTTTCGGCGGTGCTTTTGCAAGGTCTTTCTTGATTAGCTGGCCTCGGTTTGTTCGGAGTTAAGCACATGCAGGAAGTGATAGTGCTTCTCGTACTGGCTGATGGCATCAGCGATAATCTGTTCTTTTGTGTAGCCGTAAACGTCGTAGTCCTGCCCGCCGTTCAGCAGGAACACTTCCGCCCTGCAGTATTCTTCCCGGGTGGTGTTGGCGTATTCCGGCACCGTAAAGTTTCGGGCATGTATCTCGTAGTGGAAGTTGTCCGCGTCCGAATTTTCAATGCTCAGTTCCAGTTTGTCTGCGCTGCTGTGCAGTGTTACTTCATACCCCTGAGCTTTCAGCTCCTTTTGAAGTTCTTCCAGGGCCGGCAAGGCCACGTCCTGAAGGTATGTCTGTACTCTTTTCAGGCTTGGGTGCCGGGAAAGATGCTTGATGCGGTCTTTCCAGTGAGTAGACGCGCTGTTGTACTGAACCGAGGTGCTGTGGTTCTGGATTGAATTTTTAAGAAGAAAGTCTGCCCTCAGGGTTCTCAGAAACGCGAGCAGCGAAGCCAGAATAAGGAATATCATTGGAAATGCCGACGCAATGGTCATGGTCTGCAGCGCGCCGAGTCCGCCGGCCGAAAGCAATACCGCCGCTACCAGGCCTTCCAGCGCGGCCCAGAATATCCTTTGCCAGACAGGAGGCTCTTCCATGCCGCCCGAAGCCAAGGTATCAATAACCAAAGATCCCGAATCGGATGAGGTTACGAAGAAGGTCATTACCAAAAGCAGTCCCAAAACAGACAGGAACGAAGAGAACGGGAAGTACTCGAAAAACTTGAATAATGCGACTGGCACATTGTTTCCGATGGTCTGTACAAGCTCGTTGGCCTGTCCGCTAAGCGCCAGGGCAATTGCCGAATTGCCGAAAACGGTCATCCATAGGAAGGTGAAGGCTGCCGGCACAAACAGAGCGCCGCACATGAATTCCCGGATTGTACGCCCTTTGGAAATACGCGCAATGAACATACCCACAAACGGCGACCACGAGATCCACCATCCCCAGTACAGCAGCGTCCATCCGCCGACCCACGATTCCTTTTTTTCGTAAGCGTACAGGTTGAATGTTTTATAAATAATGTCAGAAAGGTACGCGCCTGTGTTTTGCACATAGTCTTTCATCAGTCCCACCGAGCTGCCCAGCAGCAAAATCGCAAGCAGCAATCCGACGGCAAAAACAAGGTTGAGGTTGGAGAGCTTTTTGATTCCTCCGTCAAGTCCCAGCACAACGGAGGCTGTGGCAAGGCTTGTTATTCCTGCAATCAGCAGAACCTGCACGGTGTTGCTGATCGGGATGTCAAACAGGTAGTTGAGCCCCGCATTGACTTGGGAGACGCCGTAGCCCAGGGAAGTGGCTACTCCGAACAGCGTGCCGATTATGGCAAAAATATCGATCAGATCGCCGATTTTTCCGTGGATTTTCTCCCCGATGAAGGGATAGAAAGCCGAGCGGGGCAAAAGCGGCAGGTTTTTCCGGTATGCAAAATAGGCCAGGATGAGTGCCAGCGTGGCATAAATGGCCCAGGCATGAAGTCCCCAGTGGAAAAAGGTGATTTTCATGGCTTCCTGCGCGGCTGCGGTCGTTCCTCCCTCGCCAATCGGCGGGTTGCTGAAGTGCATTACCGGCTCGGCAACGCCAAAGAAGAGGAGTCCGATGCCCATTCCCGCCGAGAAAAGCATGGAAAACCAGGAGACATTGCTGTATTCCGGCTCCGCGTGGTCGGGCCCCAGCTTGATGTCTCCCATTCGCGAGAAAATAATGCCGATGGAAAAGAACAGAATAATGGCGACTGCCAGGATGTACACCCAGCTCGTGTTGGTGATGAGCCATTCCTGCACACCTTTGAAAAAGACTTCCAGAGTATCTGGCCACAGAACGCTGAAAGCTGTAATAATAAAAATCACCGCCGCCGATCCGAAGAACACATTGGTGTTGATACTGTCTTTATTGAATATTTTTCTCATAATATAGCTTCCTGTCCTCCGAATATTTTCGGAAGCAGTATTTTGTTGACAAATAAATAACGCTAGAATGTTAATAACGTCTGTTTGCGGGCCAATAATGATGAATGTACTTTTTATCCAGTCTGAAGCTGGAACCCAATTCTCGATTTTTCCCTGTTTTCCGGTATTGGCCCAAACGGCTGCAAACAGCCGGTCAAACCGGGCAGGGCGAGAATAATGTACGAAGTGTTGGGAGGGCGATGATCAGCTATAGTGCAATTTGCGAGCCCTGAAGCGCAGTTTGTAAGAATGAACAAATACCGCTTAAATAAAACCAGGGGTTTTGTGTATGACGGCTGATACTAAGGGGGTTATAAAGATGCAGGGGGTGTGTAGCGGTCCGGCTGATTGCGGAACACTAAATTGGAAAAAGTGTAGACTCTAAGATTTTGCTTTCTGTATATCTTTAATATCATATTAACAAATATAAGAATTTTATTCGTTGATCCAAAAGAGTCGGCCGGCGGAGCGGGGATCAGGAGGCTGCGTTTGACTGTTTGCATGCATGATTCGCTGTGCTAAAAGATGCCGTCTTTGGGGCTGGTTTAAGCCGGCAAGACTGGAAGGGAATTACTGAAATGAATAAAAAAAATGGACACGTTTTTATGTCCATTTTATTAGATTTTGGGCTGTTGCGGCGCTTTAGCAGAGGCCTTTGTTTAATGTTTGTAAAACAGGGAACTGTGCTTCATCGAATTTGGATAAAACTATTTATCCTTCTTCAAGAAAATCACAAATACCTTTGTCTTTGCAATGTTTATTAAATTCCTTAACTATTTTCATTGTAGTATCCTCATTCAGGAAATTTTCCAAATCGTAGGCTCTGGCATACCGTTTTATTTCCCCATTTTCGTCAGAAAATTCAAAATGTGTCTTGTCTAGCTTGTTCTTTAGTAAATCTTCAACAGGTCTGTCAAAGCCGTTCTTTCCAACTATAAAAATCAGCCTTGATTTTGCCTCAGCAACATTTCCAAAAGATGCGACGTTTAGTTTGTTACCCGAATTTTCATCCCACATCCCTGTATCGCTCTGAATAAGTATAGAGAAATACAATTTGTCTTCTTTGATTTTTCTCGATCCAAAATAGAATTCATACAAATACATATTTAGCCAATCCCACGACCATTTGTTAATAATTCCAGCCGACTTAGGAGATGGTGTCCGGTTGCTAAACTTACACCAGCCTTCTTGAACACTATAAGAATATTGGTTTCCAATAAAATTGATTGTATCCATTATTCTCCGTTGATACAAATACAGTAATCTATAGGCACTTCTGACATCTTGAAGTACATTCTGGAATTCATTTAATTTAAGTTTTTCCATTAGTCTTTTTTTAAAAAACAGTCTATGCTTGTTTTGCGAATTTTTTCCCTTTGGCTAAAATCCTCAAACCATTTTGCTGTAGAGAAGCCATAGATTCCAAAGGACATGATAATATCATCCAAAACTCTCCTAATCGACTCATTACTCTCTTTCCATTCATTAGAGTCATCCAATAACCTTTTACGCTTTCTGACTTCCCTCAAAACGGTATTCCAACGACTCATATAAACCGTAGTCTGAATTTTTTCTTCGCTTAAAGGGAAGGGATCCTCATCATTAATACCTCCTAAAGCAATAATATAAATTGTCTTTTCATCCTCTCCATATTCATTTCGATAGGCAATCAATTCATTTCTCCATTGCCCTTCGTATTGTTGGTTGTCATCATGCCTTTTTGCTTCAATGATGAGATCAAAACTGTTAAAACGTAAAAAGACATCGGGCTCTACAAAGTTCGTGTTGCCTGTACTAGTACCGTCCCAATGCGGCCAAAAATGAAATTCCCGAATTTCTCCGCAA
>JAKSBZ010000167.1 GCA_022360875.1 Cytophagales bacterium
ATGTCAACCAATATCGCATGGTTTTGCTAACGAAAATTATAAAATTATAACTACTGTAGGAAATTATTTATTTCGTATTTGCAAGGAGCAGGAGTTAAAAATGATTGAATATGAGATAAAGTTGATGCACTCACTTAAGCAGATTAATTTTCCCACAGCATATCCCATTGTTCGAAAAGATGGAAATTACATTAGTAAATCCGAAAATAAAAACATTGTAATTTACGAATTTAAAAAAGGAAAAGAACCAGAGTTAAATAAACAAACTTGTCATCAAATAGGGAAAGCCATTGGACAACTTACAAAAATTCCCAACAGTCGAGAATTCAAAAAGAAGAATGTGATTAACTTGCCCGATTGTCTTGAAATGATAAATAATTTTCCACAAACCAAATGCCAATACCCTACAATTTTTAATAATTTTGAGAATATCATAAAGCAATTATACGAAGCTTTACAGGTGAGCTTACCTCAAAGTGTTATTCATGCCGATTTATTTCCAGATAATACTTTATTTGATGACAATAAATTAATAGCAATTATTGATTTTGAAGAAGCTAATTATGATAATATGCTTTTCGATGTTGGAATGACGGCAAATGGTTTTTGCTTTATCGATAATAAATTAGAAAGTCAATTACTTAAAATATTATTGGAAGCTTACGAACAAGAGCGAAAATTAAGCTCTTTGGAAAAAGAATTGCTTCCAGACTATATCCGATGGGGAGCAGTAGGAATGGCATATTGGCATTTGCGACATTTAATTAATCGTCCGTTTGCCAAACAGCAAAGTAGGGTGGAAGAGTTACTTGCTAGAGCCAATTATTTAAATAAAGAAAAACGAGTAAAAAATTTATTATAATTATCTTTATACCAAATGATACGATCTGAAATACAAGGAATAGCATTAACTAAAGTGGCCAAGGAATTTGGAACTCCTTTATATGTTTATGATGCAGATAAAATAAAAGAGCGCATAAATTATTTTAAATCCTGTTTCGAAGGTATTAATATACGCGTTAAATATGCTGTCAAATCTTTATCGAATTTAAATATTTTAAAGTTAATGAAGAACCAAGGTTTGGGACTTGATACAGTTACTGTGCAAGAAATACATATGGGAATAAAAGCAGGGTTTACTCCCAAGCAAATTGTTTTTACTCCTAATATAATCGATTTTGACAGTATTAAGCAAGCCGTGGAGTTAGGTGTTGCGATTAACATTGAAAACTTATCGAATCTTGAAAAATTTGGGAAAGAATATGGTAATTCTGTGGCATGTTGCATTCGATTAAATCCGAATATATTATTTGAACTGGAAAAACGCGAAGTGGAAGGAATCGATCGTAGTAATATCAATAAAGAACACTACAATGCCATTGATGATGATCGAAAATCGGTTTGGCACAATCAATCAAAATTTGGAATTTCGTTGACTCAGTTCGCCGAACTAATGGATATCATAAATAATTACAAAATCAAGGTAAATGGCCTACACATACATGCCAGTCATGTAATTATGAATTCGGATATGTTCATAAAAAATGCTCAAACCATGTTTGATTTAAGTGCTCATTTTCCCGATCTGGAATATTTTGATTTTGGAGGAGGTATTATGGTTCCGCACAAAGAAGATGACGAAGTGGTAGATATAAAATCTTTGGGAAAAGAATTTCAGAAGCTGTACCAATCGTTTTGTGAGCAGAAAGGTGTCAATTTTCAAATTTGGTTTGAACCCGGACGCTTTTTGGTAAGTGAAGCAGGTTATTTACTTACCAAAGCTGAAATAGTGAAAACAAATGGCTCGTTTGATTTTGTGGGTGTCAATTCTGGATTTCATCATCTTATCCGCCCAATGATGTACGATGCATACCATAAAATTGAAAATATATCCAACCCCGAAGGAGAACTGCATAAGTATACCATTGTA
>JAKSBZ010000321.1 GCA_022360875.1 Cytophagales bacterium
CCCTTGAAAATTGTTTGTTGCTCCAAATTATCTTTTAGCAATGTATGATTATGAGAGGGAAGCTGCTGCACAGTCAAGGTAATATGTTCATTTCCCAAACGCTGTCCCAGCGTTCTCGTGGTTAGTCCCGCTCCGGTCCCCGCGTGTACAGCTGACCGTCCTCTCAAATCAGGCAAGGCAAAAGTCGTGCGGCCGTCGCCTCCGTAAGTCGTGCCGACAATCGAAAACAAAGAGGAGTTCTGAGAGATTGAAAGCAACTGCCCTTCGCAGAACGCCCAATTTCGTGGCGCAAAGTTTCCGCCAAACAAGCGGATTTCTCCTACTATTCCTTTCATTTATATTCTAATAATCAACATACTCACACTTCGGGTAAAGTAAATACCTTTCAGACTATACGTGCAATACCCTAGCTTCTGGATGGAAACACCCCGGCCAAACAAATAATATAATTTACTGCCAAAAAAGGCTGCATATTGTTATGCTCCTTGCCTCCTCCCATGCTCCCGGTTGATGCTTCCATATCAAAAGACATATTTACTGCCAGGGCCATGACATCCGTTGTGCCGGCAAAGTTTTCAGGATTATAATTATTTTTCCCCGAACCCGCATCGGCCGGATAGGCATTCTCCGGAGAAGACGTATTTGCCGTTTTTGCTACGCTAATCTTAGGATGAACCAGATTTATATTCATGCACAAATGATTATGAGCCGGCATTTGCAGCGGGCCTAAAGTTATCGTTTCTTGTCCGCTCCTGGCTCCCAGCTTCCGGGTAGACAGCCCGGGGCCTGTGCCTGGAGCAATGGCTGTCCGTCCCCTCAAGTCAGGCAAGGCAAACGTAGTCCGCCCGTCGCCTCCGTAGGTTGTTCCAAGAATTGAAAACAATGCGTTATTCTGGGCTATTGACTGCAATTGTCCTTCGCAAAATGCCCAGGCCCGGGGCGCAAAATTGCCGGCAAACATTCGAATTTCTCCTATTACTCCTTCCATTTGTGTTTTTATTAATCAGAAAATATTATCAGCTTCGGCTAGGAAAAACGCCAGACAAACAAATAATAAAATGTACCGTCAAAAAAGGCTGCATATTATTGAATGACTGCCCGCCACCGGTTTGATTAATGATTAAAGCACCACTTGGGTAAGCGTCAGCCGTTTTAACACTCATAGTCTTACTCTCATCTTTCTCAGTTCCGTAAAACTGATTGCCCAATCCCGCGTCAGCAAAATAGTTCGACTTAGGAGTAGTTTGATTGCTTGATTCAGCGATATAAAACTGCTGCTGGCTAATCCCTTTAATCTTAAGCTCACCGCTGTGAAGGTGATAAGGCAAATTCAATACAGACAAAGTTGTCGTTTCCAATCCAAATCGCTGCCCCAGCTTCCTCGTGCTTAATCCCGGCCCTGTGCCGGGTGATATCGGCGCCCTGCCCCTCAAGTCGGGCAAAGCAAAAGTCGTGCGCCCGTCGCCTCCATAGGTGGTGCCCAAAATCGAAAACAAAGCGGTATTCTGGGCTATTGGCATCAACTGCCCTTCGCAAAATGCCCAGGCCCTAGGTGCAAAATTGCCTCCGAAAAGCCTGACTTCTCCTATTGTTCCTTCCATAAAAGCTTTTTTCAAATTTTCACCTAACTGCGGCTGGGAAAAACGCCTGTTAGACAGATAATGTAATATAACCCCAATACCGGCTGCATATTATTGAAAGGCTGCTGCCCGCCGTTTTTTGAAGTTTCAAATGGAATCGTTTCCTCCAACGCAAATAAATCCTCCGCCATTTTCTTGTCAGATTCATCATCTCCGTACATGTATCCGGAAGTGGTAGCCGCAGGCATATTGCCGGCAGGGTCGGAAACAGTGCCTGTTTCGTTAAAACCCTCAACAAATGTTATAAATTTCAAATTTTCTGTTTGCACGGCATGCACATGGGGCGGCATCTGATTAACAGACAAAACAACCGTTTCCGTTCCCGACCGTTGCCCCAATATCCTGGTACTGAGTCCCGGTCCGGTTCCAGGATGTATCGCCGAACGTCCCCTTAAATCGGGCAAACCCATCGTAGTGCGTCCGTCCCCTCCATAGGTCGTGCCGATAATCGAAAACAGTGCCTGATTCGAGGAAATTGAAAGCAGCTGTCCTTCGCAGAATGCCCAGTTACGGGGCGCAAAATTTCCGCCAAACAGGCGGATTTCACCAATGACTCCATTCATTATACTCAGTTTTTAGTATGTCTTTATTCAATTACTTCCCAATAAATATTCAAGCAATCAACCAAGCTGAGTCGCCAGTTAATTTATACTAAGGAAAACATAAATTGGCACGAAGTACTTAACTCCGGCTAGGCATATCCCCCTGCAAACAAATGATATAGTTCACCACCAGAAACGGCTGCATATTGTTATGAGCCTTGTCTTTCCCTTCAGATTCTCCTATTACCTCGGTATTGAAGCTGAGAGTCAGCGCAGAAGCCATTTTCTTGATTTTTTCCGCTTTCCAATCAGAATAATTGCTGTTTCCCATACCCGCATCTGCCAGATAGGCTCCCTCGGGAGAAGAAACTTGTGCAGCATTGGCAACACGTACTTTAGGGTTTAGTGTGAAATCGCGAGTCTCCGCTTTATGAGTGTGGGAAGGGAACTGATCTCCAGTCAAAATCACTCCTTCAGTACCGCCTGACAGCCCAAGCGCTCTGTCAGTCAGCCCGGTTCCCTTGCCATAGGATATGGCTGTGCGCCCCCTTAAGTCAGGCAGGCAAAAATTGACTCGGCCGTCTCCTCCATAGGTGTTTCCAATCAAAGAAAATAGCTCGGTGTACTGGGACACAGCGATCAGCTGCCCGTCACAGAAAGCCCAGTCCCGGGGGGCAAAATTCCCACCGAACAGGCGAACTTCTCCTATTATTCCTTTCATCTGTTTTTGATGGTTTTTCAATGGTCAGATGGAATATCCATTATAATCATGTCTCTCATGTGTATTCAAGCTGATTATCGCAGATATTTCATTTGTGCCGAGAAGGATAAATGCCCATTATGCAAATAATATAGTTCAGCACTAAATAAGGCTGCATATTGTTGTGGGGTTGCCCTCCTCCAGACTTGTCAAAACTAATGTCGCCATTTACGCTGGCCGTAAGCATTCTTGAGTCCATAGCTTGCCCGGCGTCTTTGCTCGTTCCGTAGTACAGCCTGCCAAGTCCAGCATCAGCAAAATAATTGCTACCCGGAATGTTTTTGTTGCTCGAGCCGGCAATAAGAAACTCCTGATAGCTCACGTCCTTAAACTTCAACCGAACTTCGTGACTATGAGTAGGAATTTCCGCCGCATCAATTGTCGCTGTTTCTACTCCGCTTTTAAACCCAAGCCCGCGGTCTGACAATCCGGGTCCTCTTCCAGCTGAAACAGGCGCGCGCCCTCTCAAATCCGGCAAGGCAAAAGTCTGTTTTCCATCGCCACCATAAATGGTTCCCAAAAGTGTAAACAAAGCCGAATTCTCCGAGACGCTCAATTCCCGGCCGTCGCAATGCATCCAGTATTTAGGGGCAAAAGCTGGAGCAAACAATCTGATTTCACCTAGCGTACCATCCATAATATTATCTTAGATATACACAAACTAACTGCGAACGGGAAACTCCCCCTTAGTACAGATAATATAATGCAGCGCAAGGAACGGCTGCATGTTATAATGCTGATTCGAATCTGCACCGGCGCTTAAACTTTGAAAAGACACCGTTTCCTCTTTATCGAGAAAAACCAAGTCGCCGGCCATTTTTTTGCCGGATGAGGTTTTAGCGTCTCCATACATATACCCATTTGCCGTATTTGCCGGTAAATTCCCTCTGGGACTCGAAGCTGTTCCGGTGTCATCCACAGAATAAACATCCGTGACAACGGTCATGGATTCCATTTTCCCTGTATGTGTATGAGCAGGCATCTCAAGGTGGCTCAGCTCCACATCCTCGGTTCCCGAAAACGCTCCAAGCTTCCGGGCACTTAAGCCGGGACCCGTACCCGAATGCACGGCTACGCGCCCTCTCAGGTCAGGCAAGGCGAAATCTTTACGCCCGTCTCCGCCGTAAGTCGTGCCAATGACCGCAAACAACGGCTGATACCGGCCAATGGGCATCAACAGTCCATGACAGAAATGCCAGTCTTCGGGCATAAAAACCCCGCTGAATAAGCGAATTTCGCCAACGTATCCTACCATAATTTTTAACTTCTCGTACACTTGCGCTAACTGCGCTTAGGATAAACCCCGTCCAGACAAATAATATAATTGAGCACCAGAAACGGCTGCAAATTATTGTGAAAACGCTTTACTCCTGCAGAGTCTACAGTTACTTCTGTATTGAAACTAAGAGTTAGCGCGGAAGCCATACTTCCATAGCCTGCTCCTGACCGGTCAACATAATTCTTGTTTCCCGAGCCTGCATCAGCCGGATAGGCTCCTTCGGGTGAAGACCTATTTGCCGTTTTGGCAATACCCATTTTTGGAGCAAATGTAATATTGTCAAAGGTTGCCTTGTGAGTATGTGAGGGGTAGTGATCTTTTGTCAAAAACACCACTTCCTCACCGTCTCGCCGTCCCAGCGTTCTGGTAGTCAACCCGGGACCTGTTCCATGGGAAACGGCCGTGCGCCCCCTCAAATCGGGCAAGCCAAAAGTTGTGCGCCCGTCTCCTCCGTAGGTAGTCCCTATCAGGGAAAACAACATGGCTTTTTGTTTTATTGAAAGCAGCTGGCCATCGCAAAAAGCCCAGTTTCGGGGAGCAAATATTCCCGAGAACAAACGTATTTCTCCTAATGTTCCGTCCATTTATATTGGTTTGATATGTCAAAATCAGCTTCGGGAAGGATACACTCCTTTCAGGCAAATGATATAGCTCAGCACTAAATAGGGCTGCATATTATTGTGGGGCTGGCCCCCTCCTGAACTCTCTAAAACAACTTCGCAGTCTGCTCTCGTGCTCAGCATTTCGGCATCCATGGACTTGCCAGTGTTTTTGTCTTTTCCAAAAAAAGACTTGCCAAGCCCTCCATCTGCGAAATAATTCTTCACAGGCGTATTCTTATTACTTGTTTTGGCAATTAAAAACTCCTGACTGCTAATACTCTTAAGCGTCAACTGGACAATATGACCATGTGGGGGGGCTTGTGACGGTTCAACGGTTACTGTTTCCGATCCGTTTTTAGAGCCAAGCTTTCGGGTTGTCAGCCCGGGTCCTGTGCCAGAGGATACTGGCGCCCGCCCTCTCAGATCCGGCAGTCCGAAAGTTACGCGGCCGTCACCGCCATAGGTGGTGCCCAAAATTGAAAACAACGACTGATTCTGAGAAATTTGCAGCTGCTGCCCTTCGCAATACGCCCAGTTCTCGGGAGCAAAATTTGGTGCAAACAATCTAATTTCACCTAAGGTGCCTTCCATAATTTTTTCTTGAAAATTTTCGTAGACTAATTGCGGTCAGGATATTTTCCTTGCAAACAGATAATATAACGCAGCGTGAGGAATGGCTGCATGTTGTTGTGAGGCTTCGGATCTGCGCCCGAAATTGTTGACTCGGCAGAAACTGTTTTTTCTTTGTCAAGAGAAACCAAATCGCCAGCCATCTTCTTGCCTGACGGGTTTACTGCATCTCCATACATGTACCCGCTTTCCGTAATGGCCGGAAAATTATTCTTTGGATCAGAAGAATTTCCGTCATCGTCCATTGAGACCACGGAAGTAACAGCAGACAGCGATTCAACCCTCCCCGTATGAGTATGAGGGGGTATCTGTATAAATCCCAAAGTAACGGTTTCGTTCCCGGATCGCTCCCCAAGCTTTTTTTCACTTAAGCCAGGTCCCGTGCCCTCATGCACGGCTACGCGCCCTCTCAAATCAGGCAATCCGAATGTTGTGCGCCCGTCCCCTCCGTAAGTCGTGCCAACAATCGAAAACAGCGCCTGATTACTAGAAATAGAAAGCAGCTCCCCATTGCAGAAAGCCCATGCGCGGGGTGCAAAATCCCCCCCAAACAAGCGAACTTCTCCTATTGTTCCTTCCATAGTATACGATATTTCAATTTCAGAAAATCAGCTGCGAGAGGGATAATCACCCACCGTGCAAATAATATAATTCAGCGCCAAAAATGGCTGCAAATTGGTGTGAGGCTGGCTTCCGCCAACAGCCCCGATTGTCACATCTGAATTAAAAGAAAGACTGACCGCCTTCGCCATAGGCTCGGTTGAAGACGAGGCCGCATCTCTATAGTTGTCATTTCCCGATCCCGCATCTGCCGGGTAGGCATTCTCAGGCGTAGAAGAATTTGCCGTCACAGCAATACTTATCTTGGGCCTGACAACAGCACCGGGAAATGCTGTCAGATGAGTGTGGGGCGGAATCTGAGGAATACCTAAGGTCACTGTTTCTTCACCTCCTCTTGCTCCGAGGACCCGGGTGGTCAAGCCGGGACCGGTGCCGTCAGACAATGCCGTGCGGCCTCTCAAATCAGGCAGGGCAAAGGTTGTGCGTCCGTCTCCTCCGTAGGTAGTGCCTATTATTGAATACAATGACTGGTTCTGGGAAATTGAAAGCAATTGCCCCTGGCAGAAAGCCCAAAAACGAGGCGCAAAGTTTCCGCCAAACAGCCGCACCTCTCCTATAGTACCTTCCATATTGTTTTTTTTATTCTGTCGAAATCAGCTCCGCGAGGGAAATACCCCCGTCAAACATATAATGTAACTCAGCACCAAAAAAGGCTGCATATTGTTGTGGAACTGGCCTCCTCCTGTCAAACCCGCGGTTATCTTGCTCGAAGCAACGGCCATCAACATATTGTCATTCATAGTCTTGCTATCGTCCTTTACTGTTCCGTAAAACTGCTTGCCCAGTCCGGCATCAGCAAAATAATTGTACTCAGGAAAGGTCTCATCGCTTGAATCGGCAATGAGAAACTCCTGGCTGCTGATATCTCTAACAATAACATTACCGCTGTGAAAATGAGCAGCCAGCTGCAATTCTGTAACAGTTTCTTCTTCAGCGCCGCTGCGGCTTCCAAGAGCGCGGGTTGACAAACCGGGTCCTGTTCCTGAAGATACGGGCGCCCGTCCTCTCAAATCAGGCAAACCAAAGTTTGTGGTTCCGTTTCCTCCGTAAGTAGTGCCCAAAATCGAAAACAAAGCCGTGTTCTGGGAAATGGCAATCAGCGCCCCGTTGCAATAAGCCCAGTTGCGGGGAGCAAAATTCCCGGCAAACAATCTGATTTCTCCTATTACTCCTTCCATTTATTTATAAAATAAAGTTTGCTAACTGCGACTAAAGAAAACAGCACAGGCTAGCTATAAAATTTAAAATCCGGTTAACTGCCGGGCGCGATGCGGCGAATTGCCCCATTCCCGTCAATTGACAGCTGTTATTTGCTTTCTCTCAAAAAATCACACGGCAATTCAATAAAAATTATAGGGCAAAAATTCATATCGCCTGTTGATTTATCAAATATCACGTTTCCGAGTCCATTGTTGCTTCCGCTAACTTCGGCTAGGGAAAGTCCCCATCAAACAAATAATGTAATTCAGCGTCAGGTACGGCTGCATATTATTGTGCGCCTGACTTGCCCCGGTATTCGCCAGCTGCACACTCGTCGTTTGCGGGCCAGACAAAGAGAGTATATCTCCGGCCATCTTCTTGCCGGACGAAGATTTTACGCTCCCGTACATGTATCCGGAAGTTGTCTCTGCGGGTAAATTTCCCTCTGGATCCGACGCGGTGCCTAAGTCGTCAGATGAAATGACTACCGTGCTAACCGCCCACGGGCCTGCTGTTCCGGTATGCGTGTGAGAAGGAATCTGCAGGGCGTTCAAATTGACATACTCCAAGCCTGTGCGCTGTCCCAGCTTTCTGGTGCTCAGCCCCGGACCTGTTCCCGCCTGCACCGCCACGCGTCCTCTCAAATCGGGCAAGGCGAAAGTCGTGCGTCCGTCTCCTCCGTAAGTCGTCCCGAGAATAGAAAACAACGCAGTATTCTGGGCAATTGAAAGAAGCTGTCCGCTGCAGTACGCCCAAGCACGGGGCGCAAAATTGCCGCCGAACAGCCGAATTTCGCCTATGGTTCCGTTCATTTTCCTGCTTTCTTTAATGCGTTCATCATATAGCAAATATCCTGCTAGTTGCGCTCTTTTTTTTACTTCCCATCTTGTTATAAAAACAATACTTCTTTAAAAACATTAAATGAAAAGATGACATAAACTGTATGAAAGATGAAAAGACAAATTTTACTTTTTTTATGCGCCTTTGGCTTTGTTCTTAGCGGGCAAAACCTGCTTGCCCAGTGCACCTTCGAGTCTCTTCTGGGAGCAGGCCAAGATCACCAAACCACAGGCGGAGACCCTTTCGGTTCAACCTTTGCCCCCACCTGCTCCGGAGTGCTTCAAAGCGTGGAAATCGCAGCCGATGGAACCCAATCGGGTATTACCCTTGAGGTCTTTTCCGGGACAGGCTTCGGAGGAACAAAACTAGGGGAAGCCACGGGCTTGTCAGTCACCGACTCGGAAGGCTCCACAGTCTTGAGAACCCTGGACATTTCCGGCCAAAACATCAGTTTGACAGGGGGGCAGACGTACACATTCAGAGTCACCGGGGCAGCCATTTACTACAATCAGACGAACACCTTACCTAATATATTCTACTATAACGGTTCGCCAGTTAACTTTGAGCTGATTTTCCGGGTAAACGTAGGGGCGGCAGCAGACACCGATCCGCCGGGAATCACCAGTTTTACAAGAAAAACGCCTTCCACAAGCCCTACCAACGCCAACTCGCTGGTGTTCCTGGCAACCTTCGATGAGGATGTGCAAGCCGTCGACGCCGCGGACTTTGCCGTGAACAGCACATCCACTGCCACCATTACAGATGTCACTCAGGTTACCGCTTCTACTTACGACATCACCGTTTCGGGCGGCGACCTGGCGGGCTTCGACGGTTCGGTAGGCATAAACCTGAGCGGCAGCCAGAACATCACAGACCTTGCCTCGAACGCGCTGCCAAGCGGCGAACCAACCACGGATGAAACCTATACCGTCGACAACACGGCGCCTTCCGGCTATTCGGTCACCGTGGACCAGAGCCCGGTAAACTCAGGCAACGAAACCGCCGTTAGCTTCACTTTTGCAAGTGCTGAAGTTGGCGCTTCATACAGTTACTCGATTTCCAGCTCCGGAGGCGGCACGCCCGTCACTTCAACCGGTACGGTCGCGTCGGCCACCGAGACCATCTCGGGCATTGACGTAAGCAGCTTGTCGGACGGAACGCTGACTTTGAGCGTTACGCTTACCGACCCCGCGGGAAACGCCGGATCAGCGGCCACCGACACCGAAAACTATGACGGGACCGCACCGACGGCCAGCAGCTTTGCAAGACAGACGCCGGCGTCGAGTCCCACAAATTCCAATACCCTTGTCTTCCGGGCAACTTTCAGCGAAGCAGTGTCTTCTGTAGACGCTGCGGACTTTGCCGTAAACGGAACAACCACTGCGACAGTATCCGCCGTCAGTTCGGTAAGCTCTTCAGTATACGACGTTACCGTTTCGGGAGGCGATCTGGCAAGCTTCGACGGTTCCGTTGGCTTGAACCTCAGCGGCAGCCAGAATATTACAGACAGCGAGGGGAATTCACTGACAAGCAGCGAGCCTGCCACGGATGAGACCTACACCGTCGACAATACGGCGCCTACGGGCTACACTGTCACCGTAGACCAGAGCCCGGTAAACTCAGGCAACGAAACCGCCGTTAGCTTCACCTTTGCAAGCGCTGAAGTAGGCGCTTCATACAGTTACTCGATTTCCAGTTCCGGAGGCGGCACGCCCGTTACATCAAGCGGAACAGTGGCATCAGCCACCGAAACCATTTCGGGAATTGACGTCAGCGGACTTTCAGACGGAACCATAACGCTAAGCGTCACGCTTACCGACGTTGCAGGAAACGCCGGTTCGGCCACTACGGATACTGAAGCCTATGACGCCACAGCGCCCACAATCAACAGCTTTACGAGAGAGACTCCGGCCACAAGCCCAACAAATTCAAACAGTCTTATATTCAGAGCCACTTTCAGCGAAGACGTGTCTTCAGTGGACGAGTCTGACTTTGCTGTGAACGGGACAACCTCCGCCACAGTCAGCGCTGTCAATCCGATTTCCTCTTCTGTCTATGATGTTACCATTTCAGGCGGCGACCTGCCCGTATTCAACGGAACCGTAGGATTAAACATAAACGGAAGCCATAATATCACCGACCTTTCAGGAAACTCGCTTACAGCAGGCGAGCCGCCCTCCGACGAAACCTTCACCCTTGACAATACAGCGCCTTCGGGCTATTCTGTAACCATCAACCAGAGCCCGATAAACGCCAGCAACGAAACCTCCGTTGGCTTCACCTTTGCAGGTGCTGAAGTTGGGTCCACTTACAACTATAGTTTTTCAAGCTCTGGCGGAGGAACCCCGATTACGTCAAGCAGCACAATAGTTTCAGCCACTGAAACTGTTTCGGGAATTGATATAAGCGCACTCTCGGATGGAACTGTAACGCTAAGCGTCACACTCACCGACGTTGCAGGAAACGCTGGGTCGGCAGCCACCGACACCGAAAACTATGACGCCACTGCGCCGAGCATTACCAGCTTTACAAGAAAAACACCTTCATCAAGCGCAACCAATGCCAATTCGCTGGTGTTCCTGGCAACTTTCGATGAAGACGTTACAGCAGTTGATGCCACAGATTTTGCCGTTAACAGTACATCCACGGCAACAGTCTCCGGAGTAGCTCAGGTTACTGCATCAACTTATGACATCACCGTTTCAGGCGGCGATCTGGCAAGTTTCGAAGGTTCCGTAGGTTTGAACCTAAGCGGCAGCCAGAACATTACGGACCTTGCTTCGAATGCACTGCCAAGCGGCGAGCCAACTACAGACGAAACCTATGCCGTTGACAATACGGCGCCTTCAGGATATTCTGTCACCATTGACCAAAGTCCAGTAAATGCAGGAAATGACAACGCCGTAAGCTTCACCTTTGCTGGAGCAGAAACCGGAGCCACGTATAATTACTCCTTCTCCAGCTCAGGGGGAGGAACGCCCGTTACATCAAGCGGAACAGTCGCATCG
>JAKSBZ010000300.1 GCA_022360875.1 Cytophagales bacterium
AACAACAGCCATTAGCCAAGCTGGCCAGATTATTGCTAGCACAGTCATTCGATATCATAAGATGTCTATTAGAAACTTTCGTATGCCAACAACTTTATGAGGCAAACTTCGTAGATTCCTACCACTCATTTCTCAAAATGAATGTAAAAAATTGATTTAATCAATTTTTAAAAGTTCATCACCAAACGCCTAAAGAACTTTCTTCAAAAGAATACTTTTTCTCTCATTTTGATAAGTTAATTTTTTCATACATTTATTCCAATTAATGTTGTTTACTTTTTTAATTGTTTTATCCTTAAATAATATGAATCATAATATTTTCAATTTAACATCACCTTTTGAAAATGAAGGCACATCCCTTATCGGTCAAATCGTTGCTTTAAAATCCCATCCATTCACAAATGAAAAAGGCTCTCTATTTCAAGGTGATGACCGTTTACTTTCCCCCTTGATGGTTATCAAAGAAATTGTAAAAGAAGAGGGCAATCAACCTGATCCCAAAACGGAAATAAAAATCAATAACTCCCATAAATATTTATGTCTCTATTTCTGTCAAGAAAAAAAGGGATTTGAAGAAAAATGGATCGCAAGTGACTTCTTAGAACTCATCCCTGTCAACAACGAAAAACGTTTTTCAGATAAAAAACCATCGGAACAAAAGCTACCCATTGCTTATGGTGATACTGTTCGCTTTATCACTAGCTCTTTAGAATTTAATAAAAAGCGATTATTATTTAATAACAATGAAGACTTCGTTCACCGCTTTGTGCCTCCTATCTTACAAATAAAAAATGTCTTTAAAAACGAAGAAAATCATCCCTTAAAGAAAAATGGAAAAATCATCCGGAAACGAGCTCAGTATCTTGCAAAGTGTATTTGGTTCAATACATTACAAAGCAAAGTATCTGAATGTATAGTCCCCTTGGCCGCATTAGAGATGCTTCAAAAAAAGGCTGAGATAAATTTTGAAAAAGTATATTGCGCTAAAATAAAACGGGCCATACATATCATCAAACCCAAGCAATGGGTCTACAAAAATGGGGAATATTTCATTTATGGAAATGATTACATTAGCGATAAACCACAAACTATTCCTTCTCACCAGCTAAGAGAGTGTGTATTCGAACTTACGAACATCAATAAAGGAAAACTTCTTACACTGGATTTAATCAGAAAAACACTCAAAATAAATCAGCTTTTCCAAATTCAATATCGAAACCGAAAAGGGGAAATTAGTAAACGAATTATTAAGGTTAAAGATTTTTTTGATGAGCATGGATCCGACTGTGTTTTTGAAAAAAGTATTTTTATCCATGCTCAATGCTACAAAAGAAATGAAAATCGCTTTTTCAAATTGGAAAGAATCCTTGAGATACAAAAAGTATATAGAAAACAAGAACTTCTTGCCAACAAAAATTAAAACACCTACAACTTATACTTCACGCTCAGCAGCGCAAACGCAGGCTGGATAAAGTACTGGTTGCTAACGGTATAATATTCATTGATACTGTCTTGGCTAATCGACCGGGTGTTGAGCAAATTGTTCAGTTCCAGCATGAACTCCCAGGGGCTCTCCGATTTTTCAAACACAAGCTGGCCGTTCAGCAGCTGATAGGTATTTTTTACAGTCCCCTTTGCGTTCCGGTAATCGTAATAACTGTAATCCGCTTTCAGTGTCAGGGATTTTCCGACGGGCAGCTCCAGCCGGGCAAAAGGACGCTGTGTCCTGTAGGTGGTCGTCTCTTTTCTCAGGTAGCGGTTGACACCGTAACGAAAGCCCAGAGTCAGGTTCGGCAAATCGGTAAAAAAAGTCCCGGCGCTTGCCTGATAGCTCTGCGTCACAGCCTCGGACTGCTCCCAGCCGCCGTTTACCAGACCGTAATATGACGCATAGGAGACGTTCGCTTTTCCGGACAGCTTCAGCTTCCCGATATTTTTGGAATAATCCATATGCCCGGCAATCGTTTCATCCGGCAGCGAGGCGTTCACCGTACTCCTGAGCTGGCTCACGCCCTCGATTTCCGAACTGCCTTTCAGTGCATCCAGCTTTCTGGTGTAGGAAAACCGGGCAAAAAAGCTGGACATATAAAACAGGTTGAAGTTCCGGTAAGTCAGCCTTAATCGATGGTAAGTCTCGGCTTCCAGCTTTCTGTTTCCGGCATAAAGGGAATTGTAGCTGCTCAACATATAAGACGACACCAGCTTGTTCACATCCGTGTACTGCTTCTTCATTGCATAATCAAGCTCCAGAAGCACCGAACTTTTGAACTGGGTCAGAATATTCAGCGACGGCAGCAAGCCGTACTCCGTGCTGCTGGCAGTGCTTTCCTG
>JAKSBZ010000261.1 GCA_022360875.1 Cytophagales bacterium
GACCTTGTTTCCTTCAATTTGTCTTCTCTAATTTGGCACTAGAACTCATCTAATAATCGGGTGCGAACCTGCGTTGGCTAAGGACAAAAAATGGATTATAAATTTAGATTGTATCCGATTGTCCATTCTATATAATCGGCTCTTCCCCCATGAGCTTTAATCCCAATGCCGCTGAATAAATTGTTATAGACAAAATAGCGAGCCTGTGCTCGCAGGTAATACGGGGCTCCATCGTCCGCTTCTACTTTTTTATGTAAATAATAACCTGCGCCATAGAATATCGACAGCCGATCATAAATCATTTCTCCAGAAAGGAAGAGCCCCAGCTGAATCGCCTTGTTTTTAGCTAAATTGCCTTGGAAACTTTCGTCTTCCATGCTGATAATTGTCTCGCCATCTGCGTCTTTATAATAGCCTGCCCAAAAAGTATCCAGGCCCAAACCGATTTTGTTTTTATACCCTAACCGTTTTTGCAACCCCAGCGAGAAAGTATACATCGGGTAATGACCACCGCCCGAAACAATTTGTTTGCTTCCTGCACTGGTGAAAAAATACAGATTATATGGGCTCTCAATCACCGGCAATACAAGAGAGTTCGAGTAATCAGGCACGCCGTTTTTCTTAAGTTTGTACTTTACTCCAATCTGCAAATTAAGGAGGTTGACCCCAGAATTCGGTAATTGGTAGGAACCGTTAGAAAAGTGCTTGTAACCTATTCCTGCCTGCAGATCAAAACGCTCACTCAATATGTAATTGTAATCAAAAGCAACATTGATGTAAGCATTGTTTTTTGATCCAATAATTAGGTTTAGCGGATTGGAGGCGTCATCGTGCGGGTTGAAATTGTAAGAAATTCCAAAGCCAAATTCATAATTAATACTTGAACGCTGTGAGCGGACGATAGGAATGTTCAGCCAGCCAAATAAAGCATTAGGCTTGCCAACATCCAAGCTTTCTAGATGTCCCGTATAAAACCCAATTCCGTAAGAAGGATAACGGTAAAGCTGATCCCAATTGTTTTTTCCTTTAGTCGTTTGCCAGCCAAATTTAAATTCACTCGCATAATAAACTCCATCGGCATCTAAAGGAACTTTTCCCTCGCATACCATGAGGGCTCCAAATTCTGAATTATGTTTAAAAAACGTTTTTTTCTTGCTGTTGTGATTAGAATTCTGAGCCCAACTAGCAGAAAAAAATAAGCTAAAAGCCAAGACAAGTAGCACATGACGCTTAGACATAGGACAAAAAAGATAAAAAATGATTGAGGTGACAAATATAGAAATAAATTTTAGTTTGATTACACAGATGGCGAATTGCAGCACGGGGCGCCGTATGAAGACATTTTTCCATCAAATGCCTATGCGCTGACGTCAGGGCGCTGTCTTATGAAGTGGTGCGATTCATTCGGAGCCTTAGATTGAATTTTGGCAAAAAAATCATTCTGCAGACCAATTGACAGCGATTAGGGCCGTGGATAATAAAATGCGGCTTGAAACCTTAGATAAGGTAAGAACACCAGTCAACGACCTTGAGAATGAAATTGAATATTATGGCGGCCATGACCCTGCAAAATTTGAAGAAAAGTCGAAGGCCTATTCGACTTGCTGGGGAAGTTTTCTATTATTCGGGCATCTTCTGATTCCGGAGGGCCTGATAGTTTTACATATTTTATTATATTGAGTATGATTAAATTTATGAGAAGATCAGGATCTTCACCACAGTCACGACCATTAAAATGGGGGAAAAAGAGAAACCGAGGCTTTCAAGACTAACAGCTATTCTTACCCAACTTCAGTCCAAAAGAGTCATCACGGCAAAACAGCTTGCTGAAAGGCATATAGTACCCTCGATTTACTGGACCAGAAACTCTCGTTCTTAAGTTGAAATTGACCTTCCAACAAATATTCTAAAAGTCTATTGTCACTACCGAGCTGTTGGAATGTGGGA
>JAKSBZ010000247.1 GCA_022360875.1 Cytophagales bacterium
AAGGAAAGAACTTCAAAAAGCAACTGTTCCGGAGGCTGTTTAGCCGACGGGCAGGAAAGAAAACCAAGGCAAAACTATGAAGAATTTTTACCGATGGGCCTGTCTGCTGGCCTTATTGGCCGGCTGCGCTTCCAAAAATGAGAAAAGAGCCTATATGATGGCCGGCGGTGCCCAGGACCAAAATGTTGTGGTGACCGGCAAGGCCCGCAAAGAGATGTTCTACCGCGAATTTGAGAGCAACGGCAGGCTGAAGGCTGTCCGCCAGGCCAAGCTGCCTTTTGAGAAGGCGGGAATGATTCAGTCGGTGCGGGTAAAGAACGGAGACTTTGTCCGGAAGGGCCAGCTGATCGCTCTGATTGATACAACGGTCTACCGGCGCAATTACGAAAGCGTCCGGCGCCGTCTGGAGAGCAGGCGTTTGGAGCTTGACGACCAGCTGATCAGAATGGGCGATTACCGGCTGCAGGATTCCGCTTCGGTGCCGGCGCAGGTGATGAAAAACGCGCTGCTCCGCTCGGGATACAGCGATGCGCTTTCGGATATGCAGGAGGCGGCCCTCGGTTTGCAGAAAACACGCATACGCGCGCCTTTCGACGGTGTTGTCGCTGATCTGGAGGCGAAAGCGAACAACCTTTCCGGCGATTACAAATCCTGCTGCTCGGTTATTGACAACCGAAGCTTCGATATCTCCTTTCCCCTGCTGGAAAGCGAGGCTTTTCGGATTCGCCCGGGCGTGCGGGTTGCCGTGATTCCTTATGCTTTTGACCAGGACACGCTTTACGGCCAGCTGAAGACCGTGAATCCGAAAGTGGACGAGGAAACGGGAATGGTGATGGCATCCGCAGTCGTGGAGAATGCAACGGGCCGGCTTGCCGAAGGGATGAACGCCAGGGTGCTGGTGCGCCAGGAAGCCGGCGTGCATACCGTTTTGCCCAAAAGCGCCGTTACCCTGCGGCAGGAGCGGAAGGTGGTGTTTGTCTGCAGAAACGACACGGCGCACTGGCGCTATGTGCGTGTAGGGGAGGAAAACTCCAGGTTTTGCACTATCGTCGGCGGCGGCGTAAAGCCCGGCGAGGAAGTGATCACCGAAGGCAACTTCAATTTGGCGCACCTGGTGCCGGTAACCAAGCTGAATCAGGACTGATGAATTTGACAAAAGATCTTTTTGTGGTATTTATATTTTTAGAAAAAATGAAAAGGATGAAATGTCTTGGCGTATTGGTTATGTTTTTGCTTGCTGGCTGCGGCGGCACAAAGGAGCAGGAGAAAGAAGAACCGCTTAAAACCATCGTTTTTGATGAGCTGGAGCCGGAAAAAATAAATATTGACGCCTTTCTGGATACTTCGGCGTTTGAGCTGATTCCGCTGGAAACCCGGGAAGAGTGTTTGTTGGGAGAGCTCGGAAAAATTGATATTGTCGGCGGACGTATATAGGGTCTACTGAAAAAGTCAGAAATTCCCTTTCCCATAGGCAAGAAAGAGGATTTTTTACTCTCTGATTCACTTTTATTGCAAGCTCAAAATGCGTATATTCTTGTTATAAGAGCTGTTCGTTACTTTTTACCTTGCACTTATGATCACTAAACCCTCCAATCAGTTAACGATTGACTCATTCATGGATGCGGCCATTGGCCAATTAAATCCAAATAATCGATGGGTCGTCTTGTCTCGAATCCTTCCTTGGTCTCGGCTTTGTCCTATCTATGAATCTAAAATGAACAAAGGAAAAGGAGCTCCCGCAAAAGCTGCCCGGTTGGCAATTGGAGCTTTAATCATCAAGCATAAACTCAAGCTAAGCGATGATGAGACAATTGAACAAATCAAAGAAAACCCTTATTTGCAGTTTTTTGTAGGCCTGCCCAAATTCACTTTTGACAAACCTTTTGATCCTTCTCTATTTCCTCATATTCGAAAACGTTTGGCTACAGAGGATTTTAATGAAATGACGCTCGTGTTGCAAAAGTTCGAAATTGAAATAAATGAACAGGGGCAGACTGAAGCAAAGAGTGAGAAAAGTGAGGATAAAAAGGGCGATGAAGAAGAAGAAAAAAAAGAGGAAAAAAAGAAGACAAGAGTTCTCGTGTCGGACGCAACAGTTGCGCCCCAAGAAATACCTTACCCTACTGACCTTAAGCTGGCAGCCTCCGCCCGCGTAAAATCAGAGCAGATTATCGACCAACTCTGGAAACACATAACGGATAAATCGGCGGGCAAGCCGAGAACCTACAGGGACACAGCCGATCGGGAGTTTGTTAAAGCCAGCAAGAAACGAAAAAAAAGCAAGGAATACTGGTTGAAAGCGACTGACCAGCAGCTTCGGTACCTGGAAAGAAACATTAGGCACATTGATCAACTTCTGGACGAAATCAAGGGCCCAATCCCCTTGAACAGCAAGTTTTTGAAGTTGATGTACGTGATAAGGGAGGTGGCCCGCCAGCAGCGAGGGAAGCTCAACTCCGGAGGAAATGTCATCGAAAACAGAATTGTGAATATCTTTCAGCCCCACGTTCGGCCAATAAAAAGAGGGAAAGACAATGCGGAAACAGAGTTTGGAGCAAAATTTTCGCTCAGTATAGAAGACGGGTACACCTATGTCGACAAGGCCAGCTGGAACAACTACTACGAAGGAAAGGATGAAATTGTCGAAGAAAGCATCAACTCATTTAATAAACGGAGTCCGGAAAACAAGCTGACCCGCTTTGTCGGAGACAAACTTTTTGGCAACAAAGGCGCCCGGGAAATAATGAAAAAACACGGGGTTGAATTCATAGGAACTCCGCTGGGGCGGCCGCCTAAAGATCCGGATAAGATCAAACAAAGAGAAAAAAATCAAAAAATCCACCAGCGGCTCAGGAGTCAAGTAGAAGGGAAAATCGGGCAGGCCAAGCGAGGATACGGATTGGATAAAATCAAGGCAAGGCAACCTGACACATCTTTGCCATGGGCGGCTTGTATCCTGTTCATAACAAATCTTGAAAGATTCTGGAAAGGGATCTTTTTTGACCTTATTTTCGGGGAATTTTTGTGTAACATATGGGAGGCCTTCATGAGGATGATCTCCCATAAATCCAATTTATCGGTTGCCAGAACTTCTTAGTTGGTGCTTTTTTCAGTAAACCCTAACTTAAATGGAACACTTCCCATTATGATAAAAATTGGAAGAGATCAGGTACCAACAGTTACTGTAATAAAGAAAGGCAAAGGTTCCAAAACACTTAACAAAAAGTCTAAAAAGATAGCAGAATATATTTCCACAAGAATAAATTTCAACTATATACCTGCAATAAGGACTGACAAAGAAGCTATGAGAGTAGTTGATACAGTTATGTCAAAGGAATTAGAGAAACTTGAAATTGATCCAGATTATAAAAAAGCGTTAGACACAATTACAAAACTTCAAAAACCTGTACTAGACAATCTATCAACAAAAATATTTAATTCACTTACACAATTACTACCCAATATAAACAAGGTAAATGTAGATGTTACTGAAAGTCGTAGAAAAATGGCTTTACGTCAAGAAGTTGAAGTAATGATT
>JAKSBZ010000192.1 GCA_022360875.1 Cytophagales bacterium
AAACCATATGAAGATAAAGGGATATAGGCAAGCAGTTGGCTAAGCCATTTAATTTCCAATCCTACAGTGGGCAGTACACTCAGGAAGCCAAAAAGCAGAGCCGTATAGAAAGGCACGCGGTGCGAAAA
This sequence comes from Cytophagales bacterium, assembly GCA_022360875.1. GTDB lineage: Bacteria > Bacteroidota > Bacteroidia > Cytophagales > Cyclobacteriaceae > JAKSBZ01. The sequence goes on from JAKSBZ010000192.1 coordinate 129, forward strand.
GGTGTAATTAAGCCTTCTCCCGCCCAAATTCAAAAAGATCAGCACAGTAACCGCCGGATATATCAAAACCAGCAAGGGAGCTGAAAAGCGAACGATTTGCTCGACACCGAGGTTGGCCAGCAAAAAGCTGATGACTGATACCAGCACGACAGTGGCTTTGTACGGAAGCCGGCCTTTGGTAATTCGCTCGAAATATACCGCCGCGGCAACGCTTAGGCCTACGGCTGTAGTAAAACAGGCTACAGTTACGGCGATACCCAGAATGTATTTTCCGGTTGTTCCCAGCAGCTGCTCGATCAGTGCCACAAAATAAGCAGTCCGGCTCAAATTGCCGGCAACTGCCAACTTGCCGCTGGCGCCCAGATACACAAGTCCTGTGTATATAAATATCAAACCCAGTCCTGCAATCGCTGCGGATTTGGCTATCATTCTGATTTTTTGCGGTTTGGAGGTGTATCCTTTTTCAGCCAGTGCATTGAGCGTGGCGATGGTGAAAACAATACCGCCTAGCGGGTCCAGGGTTTGGTAGCCTTCCACAAAAGAAAAAGAAAATGGCTGAGAAAAACCCAGTGGAACAGCCTCTCCCAACGGATTCGTTATCGATTTCACAATGATAACACCCAGAGTAAGAACCAACGCTGGCGTTAACAGTTTTCCGATTTTATCCAGAATACCGGTAGGAGAAATAGAGAAGAAAAGCACACCCAGAAAATACAGTCCTGTAACCACCCAGCTGTTTACGTTGACAATTCCAGCAAACAAGGGTTCTATGCCCATTTCAAGCGTGGTGGCTCCTGTTCTCGGAATGGCCAGCAACGGACCGATGGCCAGCATAAGAACAACGCCCACTCCCAGCTGCACCGGTTTGTGAATATTCCGCGACAAATCGCTGAGTCCCGAGCCGGATTTGGCAACAGCCAGCATAGAGAAAAAAGAGAGCAAAACGGTGGTAAGACAAAACCCCAAAGCGCCCATTAGCCAGTCGCTGCCAAGTGATGCGCCAAGAGCCGGTGGAAAAATAAGGTTGCCTGCACCGAAGAACAGGGCGAATACTGCGCCGCCCATCACGAGCACATCTTTCGTTTGCTTCCCAAGCATAAATTGTTCTGTTAATGTTGTGGAAAAAACGAAATTAAGCAGATAATGAGCGAAACTTATACTATGCGATTAAAAATTGACAAGGTCCTTCTCATTTTACAGCCTGACATTTTAAAATGAATATATCTAAATGTGCGAAGTGGCCATTATATTACGAGAATACAGTTAGTAGTTGAGGCTGCCTTCTGTTGTTCGCATGGGCAATTTCAAAAAATAGCTGTTGCAAAAAATGAGTCATATTAAATATTCGCTTCAAAGCTTTTCTTATCTGTCCACTTCACCCATCACAATATCGATCGAACCCAGGATTGCAACCAGGTCTGCGATCATAACTCCCCGGCTGAGCTCTGGCAGCACTGACAGATTCGAAAATGAACAGGATCGCGCCTTGCACCGGAGAGGCTTGTCGCTTCGCCCGTCAGCACTGATATAAAATCCCAATTCGCCTTTCGGAATCTCGCCGCGGAAGTAAATGTCCTGTTTTTTTGGTCGGATTTTTTTCGGCACCGCAGCGCGCGGGTCAAAATCTTTGTTGCGTTTAAGGTCTCCTTGAAGCCGGTCGAGGCATTGCTGAATAATTTTCAGCGATTCCTCGCACTCCTTGACGCGCACATGCGTCCTGTCCCAGCAGTCGCCTTTTTCTCCCATTATTCCTTCGCCCAGGGGAACGTCAAAATCCAGTTCGGGATAAACACTGTAGCCGTCCACTTTTCTCAAATCGTATTTCAGACCGGAAGCGCGAAGCATTGGACCGGTAACCCCGCAGTTTATGGCCAAATCCAGCGGCAACGTGCCCACGTTTGCCGTTCGCTCCACGAAAATTTTGTTTTCCAAAAGAAGCTGCTCCAGTTCCGCCAGCTTGGGCTTCAGATAGTCGACAAACTCCTGGCACCGCTGCTCAAACCCAACGGGCAGATCGTAATACAGGCCGCCTATCCAGATGTAGTTGTACAGCATGCGCGAACCGCACACCCATTCAAGCAAACGCAGGATATGCTCTCGGTCGCGCATTGTCCATAAAAATGGAGTGACTGCTCCAATATCAATGCCGTAAGTACCGACAGCCACCAAGTGGGATGCAATGCGGTTGAGTTCGGCAACAAGCACGCGGATGTATTCCACGCGTTTTGGGATCCGGTCGGTAATCCCCATCATTTTTTCCACAGCCATGCAGTAGATATGCTCAGAATTCATGGCTGCGAGATAATCCATACGGTCTACGTAAGGTATAATCTGATTGTAAGCCAGCGACTCGGCGTGCTTTTCGAAGCACCGGTGCAAGTAACCCAAATGCGGCACAGCGTCGGCTACAATCTCGCCGTCAGTGATCACTTCCAAACGCAGCACGCCGTGCGTTGACGGATGCTGCGGCCCGATGTTGAGTATCATTTCCTGGCTTTCAAGGTTTTCGGGCCGGTGCTTGTTGGGCTCAGAGACATTCAGATATTCGGGCTTGTGCTTATATTGGATCGGATTTGCCATAAGGCAAAGGTAGAGGTTTTCGGGGAAAGGCAAAAACAGGCGGCGGGCGGTGCAATGAACCCGGAACTTGTGTGTCTTGGGGGAGAATACCTCGTTCAGTTCTCCCTTTATTCTAATCTAAATTGAAAGTAAAATGATGCGGAATTGTATTTCAGTCATTAGCGAAGCGAAAAATATTGTCGGGAGTGTTTTCGTTTCATGGATTTTCAATGGATTATTCCATTCAGGAAGTGACAGAAATATCATTGGGCGGTTTCTGCCGGCCAACGCCTCCAGATAAAAAGGGTTCCAAAAAATATCTTATTTCGCCGGTCCCTGCACATATTACATAGGCGCTCTCTATTAATCTGAAATAAAACATGAGAGCTCCTAAAAGAAATATTATGCTGCCTTATATTTTTAACTCCTTTATTTGGTTTTAATAAAGGCGGGAAGAGATAAAAAACAGCTCTTTATCTCTTCCCAACCCGGATTTACCAACCCGGATTCTGGACAATATTTTTATTGATCATTACTTCGCTATGTGCTATTGGGTAGAAATAATATTTATCCTGCCAATCGCGAACAAATGCATTTTTCTTTTTCGTATAGACGATCTTGCCGTTTTTCTTCGTAACCTCCATAACGTGAATCCGATTTGTTTGGTCTCCTATTTGCCATCTTCTGATATCCCAGAAACGATGGTCTTCAAAAGCAAATTCAACAAATTTTTCTTTTTTCAGAGTCGCTAAAAATTCATCGGTTGATAGATTATCTGGTATATCAGCTACATTATTCCCGACACGGCGCCGGACTTTGTTCAAACTCTCTACAGCTGACCGGTCAAGTATTCCGTCCGTTCCATTCGGTCCATACAATATCGCCATTGCTTCAGCATAGTTTGTATACGCTTCGGCCAATCGGAATATAATCCAGATTTTTGTGTGTGAGGTTTCATTTTGGGCATTCAAGTCCGTATTCTTCATGGCAAACTTACGCAAATAATACCCTGTAGGCGTTGCGTTTTTTAATGGCAAACCATCTGCGCCATTGTATGAAACATCTACAGTCTTATTATAGGCCCACTTCTGACCGTTAAAAACAATTGTTTTAGCTAAGCGGCCATCCCTGTTTTGGTAGGGATTTTCGGGATCGTAAGTTTTCCCTTTTTGCATATCATAGGCGTCCACTAAGTTCTGTGTCGGGCAGTTGCCGCTATTCCCTCCTGCAAAAGAAACCGGGAAGTTTTCTTTTTCAAAAGAATTGTTTTTGCCAATGAATTTATAACCAAGGATTTCGGGATTTTTATAATGCGTGTTGTTTATGCTATTCCATAAGTTGTAATAATCAATTTTTGAGATGTCAACGCCTGCCTCTTCTTTAGCTTTAATTAACTCTAAAGATGCTTTTGCGCTGCCTTTCAATGAGGCTTTATCATACGTTCCGTTATTAAACAGCGGACTGGCGGCATATAGCAAAGCCCGTGATTCCAATGCTTTTGCGAAATACTTCGAAATTCGGGATTCCTGATTATTGTAAATCGCAGATTCCTTGAAATCTTCATTCATCTTTTCATATTCCTTGTTGCATTGAGAGGCCACCCATTTAAAAATCTCTTTTCCGCTGGTCGGAGAAACAGTATTGGCTTCGTCAGTATTTAGCATTTTAGTGACTAAAGGCACATTGTTATAACGCTTGGCTAACTCAAAATAAAAGTAAGCGCGCAGGACAATGATTTCATGCTTTAAGCTTTTATAATTTTTATACTTATCGGCAAAACCTTGGGTGGTGGCTTGGTTTTCAAAAGTTAAATCAGCTGCCACCTCAAGGAAGTTATTGCACGCATAGATGCCTACATACAATTCTGCCCACCGTTTGTCAATTAGTTTAAAAGGACTCCAGCTATTGTCGTAATAGGTTTGTATGTAGCTCGGTCGTGCAAAAACGGCTTCATCACAAGCAGATGCCCTCATTCCTCCACGAAAATCATCTTTTATAAATTTATAGGCATAAAAACCAACAGCTGCGGCATCATTAATATGTTTTATCGCCACTTCTTCAGTCATCAGGACATTCTCTGAATAAGAAAGAAAATCCTCACATGAATATCCGGTAAGCAGAATGAACAGCAGCAAACAATTATATACTAATCGCTTTAATTTTATCATCGTTCAATTATTTAAAAATTAACATTAATTCCCGCACTCAGCACCCTGTGCATTGGATAATGAAATCCACGGGCTTCTGGGTCTCCTTCCACATTGTCAATTGAAAATAAATTATAACCTGCTAAAAATACTTCAGCATTAGTTGCTTTAATTCTTCCTATTAATGTTTTGGGGAACTGATACGCAATTCGCAGCGTTCTCAATTTTACAAAGGAGCAGTCTTCTAACCATAAGGTTGATTCTTGCAGGTTATTCTCATTATTTTCTAAAGTCAGCGCAGGATATTTTGCATTCTGGTTGTTTTCCGACCATCTGTTATCATAATATTCTTGACTGAAATTATTATCATAGTTAATAGAATACAAACTCCTATTCATTAGGGTTTCATATTTTGCAATACCATCAACTACCATATCGACCGAGAAATTTTTGTAAGCAACCGAGAGGTTAAGTCCAAAATTGCAGCGCGGTTTATTTCCTTCGCCCAGAGCGATTCTATCATACTCATCTACAGTTCCATTGTTGTCAATATCTGCGTATTTAACAGACCCCGGATTTACGGTGCCAAAAAGCTGTTTTGGGCTATTTTCAATATCATTTTGATCTTTGAAAAAGCCAATAGCTTTATACCCGAATAGCTGCCCTAATCTTTTGCCGGTACGTTTTCCGTACTCATATGGCCAAGGTTTTTCATCTACATTGATTATCTCGTTATCGTAAGCAGAGAACCGGCCGGTTACGGAATATTTCCAATCGCCGCTTAATCCTTGATAAGTCAAGGCAAGCTCATAACCTTTATAATCATTTTTCCCTACATTCGCCAAGCCAGGCTGAACACCTAAGACTTCACTTACCAAATGCTGTTGGGTAATGAAAAGATCATAAGAAGAATTTTTAAAAATATTGGCAGTAGCAAACCAATGATCAAACAGTTGGGTCTGAACCCGCAGGTTAAATATTTTTTGCTTCTGATAAGCTAAATTATCAACAGGCAGATTATATCTTTTTATCGTATTAATGGTTGCATTATCTCCTAGCAAAATTCTGCCTCCTCCTCCATACCCGCTTATGTATTGATCGGGTTTAAAGTGGTCATTGCCTATAATACCATAAGACATGTCTAATTTCAGGTAATTCAACATGTCAAGATTTTGAAAGAATTTTTCATTACTTGCAATCCAGCCAACCTTTACAGCAGGCATATAACCCCAATTATCTTTCGGATCCAGAATGTTGCTTCCTGAAAGGTTTATTACCCCTTCCAGCTCATATTTGTCAGCAAAGGAATATTTCGCAATAAGATTGTTTGATACGCGGTTATAGGTGTTCCGTAAATCTTTCAATCTGTAGTTTTCAATGAATCCGATATAGTCTAAATTCAACGAAGAATTGCTGAACGCTTTTGCATAAGAAACGTGCACTTGCCCGTTGGTTCTGTGTTTTTCCCAACCAAGTCCGCTATTAAAATTATAAGACCCTTGGTTTTTTCCAACTGTCTGGTAAGTAAGCTCTAATTCTCCATTTTTAAATACAGGTGTGACAATTTCACTCTCATGTTCTTTGGTTTTAATTTCATACAATCTTGAGAAGTTATCATGGGAAAGCGAAGCAGTAAGCCTTAGTCCAGGGACAATTCCTTTCAGGTCCTGCTCAATGATGAAATTAGTCGTAAGGGCTCTAATATGATCTTTGTAAAACCCTGTTTCCATCAATTTGGCTACTGGATTCACTTTGAATTTTTTTCCAATACCATATTTTCCGTTTTCTGTTTTAACCGGAAAGGCATTGGCAGGAGTGTTATACAAAATTTTAATTAAATTATATCCCGTATCATTCCCCCGGCTGCTTTCTGTAATTCTTCCCGCTAATTTCACTTTAAACACTGTGGAATTGGTCAGCCTAGCCGATAAATTACTTCTTAGTTTCAAAGAACTATATTGAAATTGGTTGGGAATATCTTTATCGGGTTTACTAAGCTTGATGAACCCCTGATCTGTTTGATAATTGATGCTTGTAAAAGTTTTGATATTCTTGCTTCCTCCGCTAACTGAAACATTATATTGATTGTAGTAGGCGGCATCTTTCATCACTTCGTCGTACCAATCAACATCAGCAAAGACCATGGGTCTTTGGCCGCTCTGGTAATAGTCTATAGCGTTCTGGTCATATACAATATCTCTTCCATCATTTATTCTTGCTTCGTTGTAGCCAAGCGCATATGTTTTGGCGTCAACCATTGGCTGTGGTTTCTCTGCGAACTTAACACCGTGGCTGTAATTAGCTTCAATGTTGAGTTTGCCACCTTTGCCTTGCTTTGTGGTAATCAAAAGAGCGCCGGCTTTTGCTTTGAAGCCATAAATGGCTAAAGCAGTTGCATCACTTACAAATTCAATATTCTCTATTTCAGAAATAGCAAAGTTTTCAATATCACGTTCGACTCCGTCAATTATCACTAATGGATAAGAGATATTTCTTGCCATAAGTTTTGATCCAGGCGCATTTGGACGAGCTAATTGTGAGGCTGTTATTCCCAATAGCTGTTGATAGTAAACATTTGTGGAATTTAACATCCAGTTGCTTTTCTGCAATTCATCTGCACTGACTGTTGTATGACTCCATCTATTGGCAGGAGTTTTCAGGCTATCTGAGAGTATATTGTCGTCCTTCGAAACTGTTTGGGCTTGAGCACTGCTCAGTAACAATCCCCAGACAGTTAATATGTTTATATATTTTATGATTATTTTTTTCATGCTTTCTCGTTTACCAACCTGGATTCTGAATTAAACCATAGTCTTTTACAATTTCACTTTCAGGTATTACGGACAGGTAATATCTAGGGCTCCAATTTCCATCACTCATATCAATAACAGTAGGCATTATTCCTCCTCTATAGCCTTTGATCGAATGGGCAGTACCATTAGTCCCGTCTTGTACCCATCTTTTGCGCAATGTCCATGGTTGCATCACAAAAGTATTATATTTATCAACCATTTTTCCATCGGCATCCTCATAGGCCCATATCAACAAACCATGTAATCTTTTTCGATAATCTTTGGCGCAGCGCCAACGGTTTAGATCATAAGGGCGGATATTCTCGATGTAAAACTCCAGAGCTCTTTCCCTTAAAATTTCTTTTAATAAAAATTCGTCGCTTGGAGCAGCAACAGAAAAATCAGGGTGGGTAAGCTCTTGCTCATATTTCTCAGGGTTTGCTTCTAAAATCGGTTTCATGCCTACACGTGCGCGAACAGCATCAACCCACTTATAGGCTTCGCTAGCGCGTCCTACCATTACAAGTGCTTCTGCATAGTTAAGGTAAAGCTCCGTTAAACGCATATAAGGCCAGTGAGCAGGAAGATTCGAATACTCCCCTGTTTGGTCAAAAATAAATTTGCGGCAAGAGAACCCTGTGATTTTCCCGGAACTGAATTTAATATCTTTTCCATTGATATTGCCGCCCCGTTGTGCTCCGCCAACATAGCCTTCATAAAGCATTTTTCCAGGGTGAACGTGTATGTAGCTCTGACCAGTTATAAATACATTTTCACCAAGACGGGGATCGCGATTCAAAAATACATTTTTGTATGTTTTGTTTTCTATAGCCGCTTCCTGCTCAACAAAAGGCTTTTTCCAGGGTTTGTCAGCTTCTTTAAAGGGCGTTCCGTCAGCCCAAGGAAATGCATTGACGTAATCCAAAGGTGTCTGTACGCCATTATACCTACACCACATTTTTGCATAAAAGTCTTTTGCCCACCATTTATTAGGGTGTTTTCGGCGCCGTGTGCTAATCAGCATTTCGCTGTTGTCACGATTCAGATAAGCCCCTCTGTAAGCTAATGCATAATTGCTGCTGTTTTGGTGCAGCTGATAGTGGCCTGAATTTGGAGCCAGCCCTCCGTTCTCATTCAAGAACGCCTCACAAGCTTTAATTACGTCTTGCCAGCGTTTTGGGTCATAACTTCCAAAGGTTACGATCTTGTTGGAAACCGCTTCATTGGCCATGCCGCTCCAAGTGTCAGCGCTGTTAAACAGAGGACTGGCAGCAAACAAAAGGACGCGAGTCTTCAGCGCCAGAGCTCCTGCCCGAGTGAA
>JAKSBZ010000399.1 GCA_022360875.1 Cytophagales bacterium
CAGAATCCGGCAAAGCCATCACGATGAGTCATTCTGATATGATGAAGTCTCAGGAGTACCTTGCTGCCAGCGCCTGATTATTAATCTGGTTTAATATTCAGTGGGAACCAACAAACCATCATTGCTGATTTCCACTTAACATTTTCTAAAACAGGAGGTCATGCACTAACAAGCACTAAAAATAACTAATACGCGTGGGAGGTATAAATTATTTAATTCTGGCCAACATATTTTTAAAACATTGAAAATGCCAGATATTAAATAAATCAGAGGCAATCATTTTTCCGAAACTATTCATCTATCAATAAAAAAAAGGACACAAATGAAAGCCTTAAACAAACTACTCCAAACGGCACTGGTTGGATCATTGGCGTGCCTTGTCTTGGCCATTCCATCGGTTGATGCGGCTATAACCCTTCCGGCCAAAAGCAGCCCTCGTGTAGTGGCAGGAACTGATTATATTGCATCGCCGACCTATGCCTTTGATGAAGACAACCGCCCCTACTTTCTACTGGCACGTACTCTTGATGAATTTGGCCAGATAGAAACCATCCGTAATAGTGGCTGGATCAAGCTGAACTTCCGGGAGGCCTGGAATCAGTGGATTGCTCAAGCGAATATTCCCAATCTTGAACCACAGGTTGGGAATGAACCAATATTTACCGCGGCTATTGATGCTGAGAACTCCTACTATGCAGTCGTACGGGTATTTAATAGGGATCAGGGTGATCGTTGGGAGTCAGTGGTGATTTATTCTCCTAACATCACTGCCACAACTCCGGAGTTCAAGTTCTACCGCTTTACTAATGGCGGTACGGGTGAAAGCACTTATCGTTCCACAGCTTTTGTTGAATTGAACAACAGCGGAAATGCCCGCACAGTAACGGTTGATGGTGAGACCAGGGCTGTAACTCCCGCCATTTACCTGACCAAGCAGGTTGCTGATCAGGCTTATCAGTACCATATTCCGTCTCAGGCACGTCTTTACCTGCCAGTGAAGAAGGGCAGTGAGCTGGAGCTTGGTGAGGG
>JAKSBZ010000161.1 GCA_022360875.1 Cytophagales bacterium
CTAAGCTTATTCAGCACACGCATCGCCTCTGCCGGATTAGACTGAAGCACAGATTCCGCATAAATCAAATACTGCTCTGCCAAACGAAAATGCTTGTAGTGCAAATTTCTGTCCGCCGTGTTATTTCGCTCGTTCACCGGAATGATGTGTTTGTGCGGCATACCATTCGATCCTATGTATGATTTATCTTTACGCACATCACCCGCACCGAAAGTCTTCACAAAATCCTTCGAAAGACTGACAGCATTGCTCACATACATTTGGTGATAGTCCACCAGATCAGCATCATCGGTATCACTCAAATCGTGGGTCATAAAAATGATTTCTTTGTTCAGCGAACCGAATTTATCCTCCCAAAGCATCCAATAATTTTCTTTGGAGAGCAAAGAGGTATTGACAAAGGTTGCGGCATTCATTTTTGCCATTTCCAAATCGCCGACAAACAATGCTACACGGGCACGCAAAGCACGAACAGCCTTTGTTCCAAACACATATGCATTGCTGTCTGAAAAATCACTTTGTTTTAGCAATTCCTCAGCCTTATCCAAATCTGCAAATATTCGGCTGTACACCTGCTTCAACGTAGCTTTCGGCAAAAACTCAAGCTCTAATTTCAGCTTCAGAGGAATCGCCGGCTTGTCACCATTAGTCTGGTCGTATCGAGGCGCATAAAGCTGCGCCACACGGAAGAAAAACCAGGCACGCATCCCCAAGGCCTGCGCATACACTTGATTTCTTTTGTCTTGTTCCGCTTTTGTTTTAACCGGAATTGCCAAAAAATTATCCGTAAGCACATTCGCCTGTGCGATCAACTGATACTGATAACGCCACACGAAAGGCTGTGGCTGTGTTTTATAGTCCCAGTTGTAAATGTAGTAGTTCGTTGGCGAATACCCCGGAATTACAAACCCAAAATCGTCCGTAGCAAAGTCTGTGCTCTGCATGTTCATTATTGGCGTGGTTAAATCACGGTACAGCTTATTCAACGCCATTTCGTACGAAGCTACATCACCAAAAGCCTTATTGCTTGAAACTACATGCTCAGGATCAATATGCAACAAAGTGCAGCTCGAGAAAATACTCATGCACAGCAACAAGTATTTTAAACTATATTTATTAAATAATAATTTCATCTGTAATTGATAATTTTTTTATTGACAGATGGAACATCCATAATAATCGTGTCTTTCGTTTATGTGAAAACCAACTTTTATGGATGTTTCATATTTCTATGCATTAGAATGTTATATCAAATCCCAGAGTAAATGAACGCAGCAACGGCTGCCCCACCCCTGTCACTTCTGGATCAATTCCTTCATATTTTGTGAAAGTCATCAAATTGTTTGCTTGTGCAGTAATCTTAAACGACTGTATTCCTTTGATTTTCAAAGTCTCTGAAAGATTGTAGCGTACGATAATGTTCTTCCATCTGATATATGAAGCATTTTCAATGAACAAAGAATTAACACTTGTGCCCGTAAAAAACTTTGGATAAGGCAACGGCTTTTCATCTCCTGGTTTTAGCCAAATATCATCATAAAATCCGCCGTAAGGCACTTCACCGTTTTTCACATTTCGTATCATTCGCGCTTTCAAATTATTGTAGTTTACGCCACCCCAGGCATAAGTGAAAAGCGTAGACACTTCCAAGTTCTTATAATTTAAAATATTGGTAATACCGCCAGTCACAGGATGCGTATAAGTTCCGAAACCAGTCATTTGAGGAGCAACTCCGTCCGACACTAAGCGTCCTTCTTCATCATAATAGAGAGGCATACCGTTCAGTGAATTCACACCTGCCCAGTGTTTCACATAGGCAGAATTAATCGGCTCACCTACACGAAAAATCCCTTCCGAACCAGCCTTGATTTCATTCTGCATATACAAATCAGTAATCTCATTTTCATTGTAAGCGAAATTTACACTTGTCGTCCAGCGAAAATGATCAGTTCGCACACTTACTGCACTCAATTGGATTTCTATACCTTGATTTCGAATCGCTCCAATATTTCTCAGCAAAGATTGATAACCGTTGCTGGCAGGAATATCAACTGAGGCCAACAGATCGTCAGTATTTTTTTGGTACGCTTCAACCGAACCATAAACTCTATGATCAAATAACCCAAAATCTAAAGCAACACTCCACTGCTTGGCACGTTCAAATCTCAAATCCGGATTCCAAAGCTCTACCAAATTGATAAGGCGTTTCCCCATATAGGTATCATTGTTCGTAAAGTCGTAAAATGGCAAACCCAAAGTCTGTCGAATTCCACCGGAATTGTAATTGACCCCGTAGGAAGCACGCAATTTCAACTGATCAACCATTTCCACTTGATCAAACCAATTTTCACGCTGCAGATTCCAAGCTAATCCTACACCCCAAGCTGGAACAAACTGTTTATCAGAAGGAAGAATTGACGAACCATCATACCGAAAAGAGCCGGTCACATCGTATTTCGAATCGTAACTGTAATTACCTCGCACATACATACCAAGCAACGCGTCTTTGAAGCGGCTTGTGAAAATCGTGGAATTTGGGTTTGCTCCTATATCCGGTGAAACTTTCTCAGATAGACCGATGCTTCGGAATCCAAATCCCCAATTCCTGGTATGGATATACTC